>CAYOZZ010000260.1:0-13403 GCA_964408535.1 uncultured Bacteroidales bacterium
TATGAAACATTGTCGGCCTACGACCTTGTTATATGGTACACCGGTAACGACGGAGTAAATTTAAAATTATGGGATGTCAGTGATACCGTTCCTGGTGCTGTTGACGAAAATCTGAAATTCAATGCACCTTTAATGCAATATCTCAATGACGGCGGCATGGTATGGCTCCAGGGTCTTGACTGGATTTATGATATTTATAAAGGAGCATTTGATATTTTCAGTCCGGGATCGTTTATGTATGACAAACTTGGTATCAGTGCTTATGTAGCACAATCATATGTTGACGGCGACCCATTGCCACAGCTTGATGTTGTTCCGGGAAATCCGATATGTACTTTTACACCGGTTAAATGGACTTATGCCGAAGGTCTTTGGTATGCCGATGCTTTGCAAATAACCGATGATGCGCAGGGCATTTACAAAATGGGACCTTCCGGCTATATATACAGCGATTACTACTCAGGTGTTTATATGGAGCAGGGTAACTGGAAAATTTACTCGCTTACGGTTGAAACAGCACGTATTGATACACGTGAAAATACAGACGCATTTTTTGCCGATGCACTTAGCTATTTTGAAGAAATGGCACAGGGCGTTGAAGAGTTTCAAAACAAAGATTTTACACTTTATCAAAACTCGCCAAACCCTTTCAGAGATTTTACCGTCATTACTTATGACCTTCAGAACAGGGCAAATGTCGAACTTTCAATTTTTGATATAACCGGAAGGAAAGTTTTTTCAAGCAATCAGGGAACACAATCTACAGGAACTCACTCAATTGAAATCAATACGGGAAGAGCAGGATTGTCGGATGGATTCTATACCTATTCCCTGAAAGTAAATGACCGGACAATAAGTCGTAAAATGATAATCACAAAATAGTAATAAAAACCTGGCTCACAGAACCTTTTTGTTCTGTGAGCCATTTCAAACACTTAAAATAATTATATGAAGACCAATGTAATAAATACTGCCATAACACTGCTGTTATCACTAATTGCGATTACTACATCCTACTCTCAATCCATTGGTTTGAATCAGGCTTTTTCAACCGCTTCGATATTCATAAAAGAGGCGAGTGAAAGGCAAAAAACCGAAAATACGGTTGTTCTAAATGACCGGTATTTAATATCAGACAGTAATGGACCTGTGGCCTATGTTTTCAATCTTAAACCTCAGGGTTTTGTCATTGTATCCTCTTTTAATTATTCAAATCCGGTATTGGGTTTTTCCTTAAAAGATAATATCCCTGCAGAAAGTGATATTGAGAGTTCACCTGTTTTTTCGGTTATTAAAAATATTTCGTATTCGCGAAAAGAGCTATTAACGACGGATAATCAACCTGGCAACATTAATAAATCAACAGACGATATTATATACGGCCCTTATGTTTATACCCTCTGGGGTCAGGTTAACTGTCATAATAATTCGGGGCAACTGATAAATGTTACAAATTATTATACACCTAACCACTATGCAGCCGGTTGTGTAGCTATTTCGCTCTCAACTTTGCTTCACTACTATAAATGGCCTGTCGTGGGTGAAGGTTATCACGAGTATTACGACGGACTGGGAAGTTCTACCGGATGGTACAGTGCCGATTTTGGAGATACCTATTACAAATGGGGGCTGATGAAAAACAAGTACAACAACCAGGCTTCAACCGATCCGCAAAGGGAAGCTGCCGGTGAGCTTGCATTTCATGCTGCCGTTTCTCTTGATATGAATTTTGAGTACAACGGTTCTACATCAAATGTCAATAAAATTCCGTCAACAGGCTCGAATTATTTCAGATTTTATTCATTTTACAAGCAGGAAAGCTCATCGGTTTTCTGGCAGCGGCTCGACAAAAACATTTTTGAAGCTAATCCTGTAATTCTTGCCGTAGAGAACAATAGCGGAGGCGGACATTCCGTGGTTTGCGACGGAATCTGGATTAAGGATGACGGCTCACGTTGGTATCACCTTAATATGGGATGGTGGGGTTCAGGCAACGGATGGTTTACAATTCAGGACGGATTTAATGCCGGCGGATATACTACAATACTCGGAGGAGTGCTCGATTTTATTCCGGTAGCATATTTACACAATGCCCAAATGCACATTGATACAAATATGTTTACTCTTGTATGGCAGTATTCTCACACTATTGAAGTTGACGCCTTTGAAGTTCAGCAAAAAATCAATTCAGGCTCCTGGGAAACAATTACGGATAATTATCAGGATACTACATTATTAATTGTAGTCAATAACCCTGAGGATAATCATTCATACAGAGTCAGAGCAAAGGTAAACGATTACTGGTATCCCTCAACCTGGTCAAATGTGGTTCAGCTTGATATCCTGACCGGCAATAATGAATTGTCATTCACAGATGATGACGTTACTGTTTACCCTAATCCTTTTTCCGGTTATTTGAAAGTCGGAACAGATATGAAGAGTTCCGGTATCCAAACAATAAAAATATACGATCTGACCGGAAAAGAGATTCTTAAAACTGAAAATTCAAATGAAATTGTTGAGATAAGTACTGCAGAATGGGAAAAAGGTATCTATTTCATTAAAATCATTTACAAAGATAAAGAGATAATCCGAAAAGTCATTAAACAATAAAATTTACCCGAAATGGATGAAAAAAGAATCAATATCGTAATAAAGTTTCTTGCCGGTGAAGCAACCGGTGAAGAAAAAAGAGAGGTTGAAATCTGGAAAAAGCAGTTTCCCGAAGAGTTCAATGAGATAGATGCCGTTTACAACAGCAATCTTTTTGATGTTAAACACTTTGATCCGGAAAAGGTCAAAAAAGATATATTCGGAAAAATCAAAGCTAAAAGAGATATCTCAAATCCTGTTATCAGTATTTACGGTACCTGGATGAAAATAGCCGCTACTTTGCTGATTTTGATTACGATAGGCGCAGGAATCATATTGTATAACAATATTACTGCCGTTCACCTCATAGGCAATAATTCAGGTAATCTGAAGAAGGTCACTTTACCTGACGGTTCGACAATAACACTGGACAAGTATTCCTCACTAAGCTATAAAACCGACTGGTTTAACCGTTTCACAAGAAATGTTGACCTTGAAGGAAGGGCATACTTTGTAATTGCAAAAGACCCGGCTCATCCCTTCAGAGTTAATGCTTCGGATGTAACTATAACAGTGCTCGGAACGAAATTTACCGTTTCGGAAATTACGAACAGAATTCAGGTAGTGCTGAACGAAGGAAAAGTCAGGGTGTCAACCGAAGAATCCGGTCGTTCGTATATTCTGTCGCATAGCGGTGACCAGCTTATAATCTCGAACGGTAATTTTGTAAAACAAAATACGGTTAATAAAAACCTCTATTTTTCCTGGTTGAACGAAAAACTCCATTTTAAAAACTGTACGGTCGGTGAAGCTGTCGGGTTTCTTTCCGATTCATACAACCTGAAAATAAACATTAACGATAATAAAGTGCTGAAAAAGCAGCTTTTCGGTTCTGCCCCGTCCGATGACCCGATACTTATTCTTAAAGCTATTGCATATATCACTGATAAAAAAATTATAGACGAAAACGGATTGATTAACCTTAAATAATTGTTTATGAAGAA
This sequence comes from uncultured Bacteroidales bacterium, assembly GCA_964408535.1. GTDB lineage: Bacteria > Bacteroidota > Bacteroidia > Bacteroidales > JAADJA01 > JAADJA01. The sequence goes on from CAYOZZ010000260.1 coordinate 3,597, forward strand.
CAGATTTTTATTTTATTCAAGATTTGGTTTTATCCTTACTTTTTTTCTAAGTATTTTCGGGTTTCCCTCTATTGCAATAAGCAATGGCCAGGGCGATACCAACGGTGTTGAAAAATTTATTGAAAAAATCGAAACGAAATACGATATTTCAATAACGATTGACGCAAAAGCCGTTAATCAGGATAAGAAGATAATTAATAAGATTGATACCGATTCAAAAAAAATCCTGAAAAGTAAAAATGCGGAAGAAGCGTTAAACCGGCTTACGGAAGGAACGGATTTTCAGTTTAAAAAGCTGAGAAACGATTACTATGTAATCAAAGAGAAGGAGAAGGAGAAAAAACCGGTACCGGTAAAGCTAAAAGGTCAGGTGGGTGGGGAAAAAACAATTAAAGGAACAGTGACATCTAAGTCGGACGGGTCAACCCTGCCGGGTGTTAATGTTTTTGTAAAAGGTACGACAATAGGTGTTGCAACCGATATTGACGGCAAGTATGAGATTTCTGTTCCCGAAGATGCGACAACTCTTGTATTCTCATTTATGGGGTATAAGCAAGTTGAAATTCCCATTGCCGGGAAAGATGTTATTAACGTACAATTGGAAGAAGATGTTTTCGGACTTGAGGAGGTGGTTGTATCGGGTGTGGCATCGGCAACACCGAGAAGAAACCTTACGGTCAGTGTTACAAAAATAGATGCCAAAGCGGTTGAACAGGTACCGCCCTCATCTGCTGCCGAAGCACTTCAGGGGAAAGTGGCAGGAGTGGAAATTGTTCATGCTAACGGATTACCGGGTAGTGGTGCCGCAATCAGAATACGAGGATCTTCTTCTTTAACAGGCAATCAAAAACCAATGGTGGTGCTGGATGGTACAATAATGTACACAAATCTTGCAGATATTAATACAGACGATATTGAATCTTATGAAGTTGTTAAAGGTGCCGCTGCCGCCGCTTTATATGGCTCTCAGGCAGGTAATGGCGTTATTGTAATCCATACAAAAAGAGGAAAAGTCACAGGTGAAGAAAAATCATCCGTTATTTTTCGTCAGGAAGTGGGATTCCAGAAGTTGGCAAAACAAATAGAACTTGCAACACATCACCCATATAAACTTGCCGACGACTGGGAAGACTTTCCTTATACCAAGTATGCAGGTATCTGGTATAATGATGAAGGCTATCCGATAAGTGGCAACAGAGTCCTGAATGACCCGGAGAGATCTTATGCAGACCAGCCTTATGCACAACTTTACAACAATCAGGATCTGTTTTTTACAAAAGGAATGTACAGCACCTCTTATATCTCTTTTTCAGGAGCGTCGAAGAAGTCAAGTTTTATGGTCTCGTACGAACATAACCGGCAACAGGGTATTCTGTTTGAAACGGAAGGTTATAAAAGAAATAATTTAAGACTGAACCTTGATCACAATATTTCTAAAAAAATAAAAATCTCCACATCCAATCTGTTTTTAACAACACACTCTGATAATCCCGGCTCAAATGCAACATTTAACGATTTGCTTTTTATGGGACCGGATGTTGATCTTAAACAACCTAATGCCGACGGAACTCCATACCTTGTTGAACCCGATCCGTGGAGTATAGCCCAAAACCCCTTGTATCCTTTAGCTTATCGCGAAAGGACATCCAAAAGAATGAGTTTCATCGGAAATGTTCAGGCAATATGGGATATCTATAACGGACTTACGGCCAATATCAAATATGCTTATGAATACAGAAATAAACAATGGAATACATACACACCTAAAGGTTATCTTTATGACGCACCTACTTATATCAAAGGAAGTCTTTTCAAAGAATCATATTATGAGTTTAATCAGAATTTTCAGGCAACACTAAACTACATAAAACAGATAAATGACTTCACAGGGAAATTAAAACTGAGCTACCTGTATGAAAATCAAAGCTATAATGACTTTTGGGTCACAGGCCGCGAGTTCAGTGTGGCAGATGTTCCGCAGTTGGACTGGACCGATCCTACAAAAGCTTCAATGAGTTCGTATGAGGGTAAAAAAGTTGCAATAAACTATATTGGAATACTGGACCTTGATTATCAAAATAAGTATTTGTTTTCGGTATTATACAGGATGGACGGTTCGTCACTGTTCGGAGCAAATGAAAGATGGCACCCGTTTTACAGGGTCTCGGGAGCGTACAGAATCACTCAGGGAATAGATATTCCGGGGATTCAGGAGCTTAAGGTCAGAGCAGCCTACGGAACGTCGGGACAGCGTCCGGGATTTAGCTGGCAATATGAAACATGGTCGGGAAACGGCAGCTATATTGTTCCGGGTACAATGGGAAACAAAAACCTGAAACCTTCAATAACAAAAGAGTTTGAAGTCGGGTTGAATATGGACTTCCTGAATCGTTTTTCATTTGAGTTTGTCTATTCTAATTCAAATACTGAGGGAGCTATCAGAAATTCACCAATCCCTTCACATACAGGATATTCTAACCAATGGGCAAATGTCGGAGATATTAATGCCAAGGTTTTTGAAGCAACTTTATCAAGCTCCATAATTAAAAACAATAGCATTAACTGGAATGTAAACCTGATGTTCGACAGGGTGAGACAAAAAATAACAAAACTGGTTATTCCCCCTTACAATACAGGTCCTAAAAATGCATTCTATTTTCGTGAAGGTGAGACCTTCGCCATTATGTATGGATATAAATGGGTTAAAAGTCTGGATGAAATGGCAAATCAGCTTCCTGCCGGAAAAACAATTGATGATTACCAGTTGAACTCCGACGGATATGTTATTGAAAAGGGTACGGAGGGTACAAACAATGAAATTCCGATAGCACTTGATATTGACAACGACGGCCTTGCCGATAAAGTTCAGATTGGTAACGGAAATCCGAATTTCAATTTGTCTCTTTCAAATACATTCGATATCAAAGGCTTCACGGTTTACTTTCTGTTAGCCTGGAAAAACGGAGGCGATGTATATAACTTCACAAGACAATATACTTTCAGGGATTTAAGAGCAATTGAATTCGACCAGTACGGAAAACCTGAAAATGAGAAAAAATCCATCAGCTACTATAGCACATTTTACAAGAATACGGAAATCAACTCATATTTTGTTGAGGATGCGTCTTTCCTGAAATTAAGAGAATTATCTCTTTACTATACTTTTAATAATGATCAGATGGCCTGGTTTGCAAAAGGACTGATTAAGTCAATACGGTTAGGAGTACAAGCCAGGAATGTTTTTACAATAACAAACTATACAGGTTATGACCCGGAGGTTTCTTCGGGTAGCGATTTAACAAACTATTTCTTTGATGATTTTGGATATCCCAATTTCAGAACATTTTCAGGATCAATACAAATAACTTTTTAATATCGTAAAAAAATGAGAAATAAGCATTTAATTTATATTGTTTTTACACTCTTTGCACTATTTATCAGTTCATGTGCAAAGGATCTGGATGTTGAAAATCTGAATGACCCCGACAAAGAGAGGGCACTGAAAAATCCGGAAGATGTTTACAGTATCTCTTTAAGCGGTTTTTATAACTGGTTTATGACAAATAACTCAAGTATCTCGCCCCGTATGTCAATGTGGGTGGCTGCCGACCAGGGAACATGCTCCTGGGCAAACAGCGGAATGTATCATTTGTCAATGGAACCGAGACAACCGTTTAACAACTCCGTATCATATACGTACGCACATATTTATGAAGAGTACTGGAAGGAGCTATACGGTAACCTTATAATGATGAACTCTGTACTTGAAAAAATTGAAGAGGGAATGGAAATTGTGATTCAGGATGTTGACGAAACACAGAAGGTCAGGGCGATAAGTTATCTTATTCAGGGATTGTCACTCGGGTATCTCGGTCTTGTTTACGATAAGGCCTTTATAATGAAAGAATTCTCCGACCCGGCAACTGCAAATCTATCACCTTACAGAGATGTTGTAAATGCTGCCATTGTTTCACTTGATTCTGTTATTACTATCTGTAACCGCCCAAATGTATCATTCACATTACCTGATAATTACATTAACGGATCGGAGTATTCATCAAATGAAATTGCACAGCTTGCAAGTTCCTTTGCCGCCAGATTCCTCCTGCTTGTCCCGAGGACAAAGGCTGAAAACAGCCAAACCGACTGGAACAAAGTTCTTGAATATGCCAACAATGGCATTGAGCGTGATCTTGCTCCCTATATGGACGGTTCAACCTGGAGAAGCTGGTTCAGACATTATACTGTACGTCCCGGCTGGGCAAGAATTGACTGCAGGATAATAAACCTTATGGATCCAAGTTATCCCTGGCGTTTCCCGGATGACGGCCATAATCCTGATCCGGCCAGTTCCGATGATCAGAGACTGGATTCGGATTTTGCATTCAACGCTCAGAATAATATGAAACCAGAAAGAGGATATTATCATTACTCAAATTACGAATATGTCAGATATCCGCTATCAATAACAACAAATACAGGCCCTTCACCTGACTTTATACTTGCCGAGAACGACCTTATCAAGGCTGAAGCTCTTGCTGAACTTGGTGATATTGCCGGAGCCGTGCAAATAGTTAACAGTGGTTCCAGAACGGAAAGAGGAGGGTTAGACCCTCTCGAAGAAACTATTTCAAAGGAAGACCTCCTAAAAGCTATTTTTTATGAGCGTGATATTGAGTTGATACAGACAGGATTCGGACTGGCTTTCTTTGATATGCGTCGCCGTGATATGCTTCAATACGGTACTCTGTTGCATTTCCCGATTCCGGCTAAAGAGCTGATGGTTATGGAAATGCCGATTTATACTTACGGAGGTGTTGAAAATGCCGACGGAATAAATACCTCAAACGGAGGCTGGTTCCCCGAAAAATAACAAATATAAAATTATAGACAGATGAAAAGACTACCGGCACTTATTATAATTATCCTGCTAACCTCTGATATTTTCTCCTGCACAACCGCTGTCATTTCGGGAAAATATACAAAGGACGGCAGACCGCTCCTGCTCAAACACCGTGATACCTGGGCCGTAAACAACAGGATTGTTATTTTTAACGACGGAAAATACTCCTGTGTCGGTCTGGTTAATTCAATTGACACCTCAGGGAAAAGTATCTGGATTGGATACAATAGCGAAGGGTTTGCAATAATGAATTCGGCAAGCTATAATCTTAATAACGATACCATTGAGCAAACCGGTTTTGAAGGACGCCTGATGAAGGAAGCTCTGCAGGAATGCGCAACAATAGCGGATTTTGAAAAATTTCTGGATAAAAGAAAAAAACCGTACAGGCTTGAAGCAAACTTCGGAGTGATTGATGCACAGGGAGGTGCAGCCTATTTCGAACTTGGTAATTTTAAATACGTAAAAATTGATGCAAACGATCAGGCTGTGGCTCCCTTCGGGTATCTGATTCGCACAAACTACTCTTTTACCGGCAAAATGGGGAAAGGCGGAGGGTACGTGCGCTATGTCACTGCTGATGAAGTCTTCAGAAATGCAGTCGCCAACGGTGACCTGTCTTACAGAACAATAGTCAATGACATCTCAAGAAACCTGACACACTCCCTGACAGGTACAGACCTTATTGCAGAATATGGCGATCTGCCTCAAAACACAAAGAAGATGGTTTTCTTCAAAGATTTTATTCCGCGTAGCGGAAGCTCCTCCTCCTGTATTATACAGGGAGTAAAAAAAGGTGAAGATCCTGCTTTTACAACAATGTGGACAATGCTCGGTTTCCCGCTGACAACCGTGACAATTCCCGTATGGCTCAATGATGAAGGAATATTGCCGCAGGTTGTAAAATACAATGACAGCATTAAGGATGCACCGCTTTGCCATTATGCCCTGAAACTCAAGAAAAAGGTCTATTCTTATAACCTCGGCTCTCACAGTAGTTACTATATAAACATTAATGCCCTTGTCAACAGGGATAATACGGGAATTATGCAGGTAATCAAACCTGTTGAAGATATGATACTTTATGAAGGAGAAAAACGCTTGGAAAACTGGCGGAAAGGAGGTATTGATATTGAGGAAATGAAAAATTATTATGATGAAGTTGATTCCAAGGTGAATTTGCTTTATCAAACCGCTTTTAACAATGAAATTAAATTTAACTGATGAAAAACAAATATATAACAGTCAGGTACATTTTTATTCTAATTGGAGTAGTCTTGCTATTTTCGGGATGCTCCGAAAACAATAAAAGCGTTTCAAAAAAGCAGGAAAGTGATACAAAACCGCTAAATGTCGGAGTTTTTGACGGCAACGGAGCAAGCGCAGTATGCGTACTTGAAACCCTCGAAGCATTAAAGATTGACCCGGGAATAAAAGGAAGTGCCGTAACGGCTTATGAAATACAAAACGGAATTCTTGATAATTATGATGTACTGATATTTCCCGGTGGAAGCGGCAGTAAAGAATACAATAATCTCGGTCAGATTGCAGCCGAAAATGTACAAAAGTTTGCTTCGGAAGGCAAAGGAATTGTCGGAATCTGCGCCGGTGGCTATCTGTTTGCTACAACCGACGGTTATCCGAGCCTGAAAATCATAAAAGCACACACATACAGGTTTCATTACAACCGCGGCAGAGGATTGATAGGCTTTGAACTAACAGAAAAGGGAGCGGAAATTTTTCCGGAACTAAAGGGGCAGGACAGGTTTTATGTTCAGTATTACGACGGCCCTATTTACGATGTATATGAACCTGAAAGTATGAATATCCTCGGAAAAATTACTACGGATATCGCAACTCATAAAGGTGACCCGAAAGGACTGACACCCGGAAAACCTGCATTCTTAACTTCCACCTACGGAAAAGGAAAAGTCTTTGTGTCGGTCGGTCATCCTGAAGCTACCGCCGGGATGCGCTGGATTGTCCCGCGAATGGCAAGGTATGTGGCCGGTGCAGAGTTGGTCTCATATCCCGAAACTGTTGTCAGACCGGAGATAAACAATCACGAAATACTCTATTTCCCTCCGACAATGGCCTTTGAAACCGAAAACTTCTGGAAACTTTTCAGCAACGACGAATCTGTTGTGATTAGTGCAATTGATAATCTGGCTTCAATTAGGTCAAGACCGTCAATACGGTGGGCAAAAGGTCTGTTGAGAAACAAATCGAAAAATATAAGGTTGAAAGCTGCCGGTTATCTCGTAGATACGGAATATACCGATGCCATACCCGACCTGAAAAGTGCCGTTGAGAATGAAAAAGACCCTGAAGCAAAAAAGATATTGAAAGATAAATTGAATGAACTTTTGGCAATGATTAAATAGTGTTAGGTTAGGTTAAGTTTAGACAAGCGTGGACGCTTGTCACCGGACGCGTTATATTGTTAAGTGGAGCGTACAGACACACAGGCGAATGATTAAAAAAGAAGAACTCCATAGGAGTTCAATGTTGGTAACCACGGGCGTTAGCCCGTGGAGATAAAAAATAACAAATGGTTTTGGCGGGATTTTTGCACACTGAGCTTGTCGAAGGGCAAAAATTATGACAAAACCAAAACAACAGATAATAAAGGAAATACAAAACTTTAACAGATGAAAACATATAAAATTACAACAATTCTTGCTACATTAATTCTATCGGTCGTAACCGGCTTTTCGCAGGTTGCGGTAAATATGGACGGCGCATTGCCCGATTCGTCGGCAATGCTTGATGTTCAGGCTACCGGCCTCGGTTTTCTGGTGCCGCGGATGACTCTTGCCGAAAGGCCTGCTGACCCTGCAAAAGGACTCTTAATCTATCAAACCGATAATAATCCGGGATATTACTACTTCGACAGCATTACCTGGCAAAAACTGGGAAGGGCAAATGATGATTTCTGGCTGCAAAACGGTTCGGATATCTATTTTAACTCCGGAAATGTGGGGATAGGAACTGCTGACCCTGCCGTAAAGGCTCATATCTCGGGAGGGATAGAGCTGCTTCGCCTCCAATCGTCAACAAATCCCATGATGACATTTTACCAGGGAACATCGCTAAAAGCCTGGTTTCAGGCATTCGGCGACGACCTCTACATCACAAACAAATCGGCAGGCAGGTTGAGATTGAGAAACGGTAACGTTGACCGTCTTGTTATTGACCCGAGCGGTAACGTGGTTATAGGCTCGGCATCCGGCGCTTCCGGTTACAGACTTTCAGTAAACGGCAAGATTGCCTGCGAAGAAATTCTTATTGACGATTTTAACTACTGGCCCGATTATGTTTTTGAAAAAGATTATAATCTTCCGTCAATTGATGAGGTAGAAGCAAGTATAAATGAAAACAAGCACCTTCCGGGAATCCCATCGGCACGTGAGGTAAAAGAAAACGGAGGTTACGAGGTTGGCGATATCCAGAAAAAACTGCTCGAAAAGGTTGAAGAACTCAGCCTTTACATAATTGACCTTAACAAAAGGGTGAAAACCCTTGAAGAGGAAAACAGAAAACTCAAATCGGATAAATAAACCGGAGGATTGAAAATGAAAAGGCATATAGCATTATCACTGGTTTTATTCATCACACTCGGACAGGTAAAATCACAAACCGCCGAACTTCCTTTGCACCGGAAGCAGCTTTCCGTTGATTTCGGCTCGCACGACGGGAAAAAACTGACAGAACAGATGACTGAATACAGTCAGTTTTTTTACTACAATCCTACTCCGGCACATACGGCTCCGTTTCCACAAAAAGATTATCTTGTGATTAAAAAATCGGTCAGTGCCGGAGAATCCGCACCATGGATCCGCCTGCGTTTTGACGGCATAAATCTCGAAAGAAACAGCTATATCAAAATAACATCGCAGCAGGATGGCGACAGTCAATATTTCAACTCTTCATCAATATCGGAGTGGAAAGGTCAAACCGCATTTTTTACAGGCGGGGATGTGGATGTTTATCTCTACGTTGCTCCCGGAGACACCTCTGTTACTCTGAAAATAACGGAAATGGTCATCGGGGAATTTTACGGCGATCAACCGCCGGTTGACCTCTGCGGGGCCGATAACAGGGTTAGCAGCTCCTACCCCTATGTTGACGGCAGAATTTTGCCTATCGGATGTACAGGTTATATTACGGCAGCCGGCTTTTATTTAACGGCAGGTCATTGCGTTAATGTTTCGAGCTACGATTTGCAGGTTATTCAGTTTAATGTCCCGCCCTCACTATGTGACGGGACTTTGGTACCCAGTGCCATCGAAGACCAGTACCCTATCATCTACTCCAGCAGAGTGTGGGAGGAATCGGATGCCGGCGACGACTGGGGAATTTTCAACTGCGGTACCAACTCAAACACAAATCTGACTCCTGCCGAAGCACAAAGGGCTTACTACCATCTTTCAAAAAATCTGAACCCGGCCAATATTCAAATCAGAGGGTTCGGAACCGATCACACTCCGTCAGGTTGTACAGGTTATTACAACTCCGACAGTCAAACCCTTCAGTACGATGTTGGAGATAATCTCGGTGAATATTTTAACGGCTCAAACGACGTTTACTGGGAATACCTTGTGGATACGGAAGGCGGAAATTCGGGAAGCGCAATAATGAGCAGCGGAGTCAGCGGTGTTTATTCAACGGCTATAGGTATTCATACCCACGGCGGATGTAACCCGCCGAACCAGGGTAACAAGGGAACCAGCTTCGAAGCCGACGACACCGAAGCAGCTATGAATCACTACTGGCAAACACAATCGGTTTATGTTGACGAAGGACATCATCTTAATTCAACTGTCGGAACATCGGTTAAGCCTTGCGTCTCGCTTCAAACCGGACTTAACAAAGCCAATGCAGGCCACGGTCCCGGTCTTGAA
>CAYOZZ010000261.1:0-7357 GCA_964408535.1 uncultured Bacteroidales bacterium
AGTGCGGGTTAAAACTATGCAAGTTTACAAAAAAAAATCATTATTCTGAAAATATTGAACAAATTTTAATTTTTTATTGCAGAATTTAAAAAATGGTATATCTTTGCACCCCGATTTACAAAAGAAATTGTTCTTTATTCAAGGAGTTTAGCTCGGTTGGTTCAGAACATCCTCGACTAACAAGTCGGGAGGGTCAATGGAGCGGAAAGAAAGTAAAAGGGAGTTTAGCTCAGTTGGTTCAGAGCACCTGCCTTACAAGCAGGGGGTCACTGGTTCGAATCCAGTAACTCCCACAAGATTAAGCCTGGCAATTGCCGGGCTTTTTTTACTTAATTGTGAATAAAGTATTATTTTCCCATATCATCTGCTCTAAAGGTCATACTAACGACATTAATAAAAAAATCAGAAGTCACAATTCCAAGCACAGAGGGTTCATAAAATTCAATAATTGAAAGCTTGATTAAGCCCGTCAATTATTATAAACACCTCTGGTCAGAGCATCCTCGACTAACAAGTCGGGAGGGTCACTGGTTCGAATCCAGTAACTCCCACAAGATTATGCCTGGCAATTGCCGGGCTTTTTTTACTTAATTGTGAATAAAGTATTCTTTTCCCATATCATCTGCTCTAAAGGTCATACTAACGACATTAATAAAAAAATCAGAAGTCACAATTCCAAGCACAAAGGGTTCATAAAATTCAATGATTGAAAGCTTAATTAAGCCCGTCAATTATTATAAACACCTCTGTTCAGAGCATCCTCGACTAACAAGTCGGGAGGGTCACTGGTTCGAATCCAGTAACTCCCACAAGATTAAGCCTGGCAATTGCCGGGCTTTTTTTGTATAATCACATCTTTAACCTCCTCAATATTTATTAACAATTAATTGGTAAGAAATTTATTTTCAACTTTGCCGTTTGTTTTTAATTACTGTTAAATTTGTCTGTTATTTCAAATCTGTTTCGGTTGAAGACATTTCAGGTTTACATAAAGATTTTGACGTTTGCTGCAATTGCAATGCTGTACTCGTGCAGTGTTACCCGTGATGTGGAAGATAACAGTTTCCTGCTTACAAATACGAAAGTTCACATTATGAACCCGGACAGAGAAATTGAACCGGATGACCTGCTGTATTACCTCCAGCAAAAACCGAACAAAAAACTTTTCGGGCTGATCCAGTTTAAACTTATGCTTCATAACATTAAGGATAAATGGGGTGAACCACCGCAAATTCTTGAAAAAGCTCTTGTAGATAAAAGCGAGGAGCAGATAAAAAAATATCTGAATAATCGTGGTTATTACAATTCGGAAGTAAAGGGTGAAATTATTAAAATAAAACCGAAAAAAGCCAAAGTAATTTATTCGGTAACGCTTTCGGAACCTTACAGGATTAATAAAATCGAATATGATATACGTGATGATTCCATAAAATCAATAATTGTAAAATCCATTGACAAATCGCTTATCAAACCCGGTGACATCTTCAATATTTATACTCTGGACAATGAGCGGTCGAGAATTGCAGAAGAGTTAAACGAAAACGGATATTTCACATTTACAAAAGATTATATTTCTTATGAAGTTGATACAGCCTTAAAAAGCAGAAAGGCAAATATAAAAGTATTGATTAAAAATATTATTTTACAACCAGATAAACCCGGCGGAAAGCCTGTTGAAGTAAAGCACAAAATTTATTATGTAAACAATATTAATATATATCCTGATTTTAACTCCGTTTCAGCTGACACTCTGATATATGATACTTTAAAACTAAAAAAAGTCAGGAAAAAACATTTCCAAACACTGTACTATAATTTTTTGTACCATCCACCCTTAAAAATTAAACCGGGATTTGTAGCAAATTCGGTGTATCTCGAAAACGGAAAGAAGTATAATCTGTTGGATGCAAAACGCACATTTCAAAAGCTAAATGAGCTTCAGATTTATAAATATGTAAATATTAATTTTAATGAAGTAAAGCCGGATTCAAACCTTTTAGATCCGGATAAAAATTACCTTGACTGCAATATCCGTCTGACAAGAAGCCCGCTTCACTCCTACTCCATCGAAGGGCAGGGAACAAACTCAGGGGGCGATCTCGGGCTTGGCGGATTTCTTTCGTATAAAAACAAAAATCTTTTCAGAGGCGGAGAGGTTTTTACAATCAGGTTTAAACTTGCACTTGAAGCAAGGCAACTTGGGATACCCAAGGAACTTCAAAACAGCTACCTCTATCTTTTCAACACAATTGAATACGGTATTGATGCTACACTTTCAATCCCTAAATTCCTGGCACCAATACGTCAGGAACGCTTTTCCCGTTATTTCAGACCGACAACAACGGTGAATGCAGGTTATACTTTTCAGGACCAGCAGGATTACCTGCGCATAATCAGTAATACTTCATTCGGTTATCAGTGGCCCGGGTCACAATTTTCAAAACATATCCTGTTTCCTATTGATATCAATGTTATTAAGGTAAACACGACTCCGGAGTTCGACTCAATCCTCGCCAATGAGTCTGAAAGGGTTAAGAATCAATATACAAATCACCTTATATTTGCAATGAAATACAGCTATATCATTAATACCCAAAGACTGGGCGAATTGAGGAATTTTTATTATTTCAGAGGTAACGGTGAGATTGCGGGAAACTTACTCAACGGGATTATGTCTCTTGCTAACGTACCGAAAAATGATGAAGGGTACAGGACGATGTTCGGATTAAGATATTCGCAATATGTTAAGTTTGACCTTGATTTCAGATACTATTTCGCCAAAAACAAATATCACACACTGGCATTCCGTTCATTTTTCGGGATAGCAATACCTTACGGAAACTCTGTTGATGTTCCGTATGAAAAAGGTTTTTACGGTGGCGGTGCAAACGGACTTAGAGCCTGGCCGCTCAGATATCTCGGACCGGGTTCCTATACTACAGAAGGTGCCAATCTCGAAAGAGTCGGTGATATAATGATTGAAGGAAATTTCGAGTTCCGGTTCGGGGTATATAAAGAGCTTAAAGGTGCACTGTTTTGCGATGTGGGAAATATATGGCTGCTAAAAGAAGACCCTACTTTTCCGGGTGGCAAATTCGACATTAACACTTTTATCGGGCAACTTGCTTCCGATGTCGGTGTCGGTGTCAGGCTCGACTTCTCCTATTTTGTATTCCGATTCGATTTTGCCCAAAGAGTTACCGATCCGGCACTGCCTTCCGGCAAACGCTTTGTTATCGGATCATACAAATGGTTCAATCCATATATGAACCTTGGAATCGGTTATCCTTTCTAAACTTTTTTATTATGCGACCCAAAGAATTTTATGACATAATAATAAAAGGATTTCCTTATCAGCCGACCGAAAGCCAGCAAATGGCTATTTCGCGAATCATCAGGTTTCTTGCCGCACGGGACGACAAATCCCTTTTTGTTTTAAAAGGGTATGCCGGCACCGGAAAAACCACGGTAGTAAGTACTTTTATAAAAAAGTTAAGTATCATAAACCTCAAAACCGTTTTGCTTGCGCCCACAGGACGTGCGGCCAAAGTACTTTCGCAATATTCGGGAAAAACAGCTTATACCGTTCACAAAAAGATTTACCGTGTTGCAATGCAGCCTGACGGGACAATGCGTATGGCACTGTCGCAAAACCTGCACAAGAATACGGTCTTTATTGTAGATGAAGCTTCAATGATACCGGATGATACAGGCTCGGGCGATATGAATTTTTTCTCAACGAGAAGTCTGCTCGAAGACCTAATTAACTATGTTTATGAGGGCGAAAACTGCAAACTGATACTCATTGGCGATACTGCACAACTGCCGCCTGTAGGGCTTGATATCAGCCCGGCACTTGATATTCCGCACCTGAAAAGAACCTACAGCCTTACGGTTTACTCGTCAGGTCTTACGGAAGTTATGAGGCAGTCGCTCGAATCGGGAATACTGGCAAATGCCACAAATATAAGAAACCGGATTAATGAGGAATCGAAACAGCCGTTTATTACTCTTAACGGTTTTTCAGATATTGTAAGAATTTCGGGTGTTGAACTTGAAGATGCTCTTAACGATGCTTTTGCTGGAAATGAAACGGAAGATACGATAGTTATCACTCGGTCCAACAAAAGGGCAAATATCTTCAATAAGGAGATTAGAAACCGGATTCTTTACCGGGAAAACGAAATATCAGCCGGCGACCTGATGATGGTTGTCAAAAACAATTACTATTGGTTAGATGAAGGCTCAAAAGCCGGATTCATAGCAAACGGCGATATTATCGAAATACTTCGCGTTGAGAAAAAAGAGGAATTTTACGGATTCAGGTTTGCGGATGTCACAATAAGGATGACCGATTATCCCGAGGAAAAAGATTTGCAGGTCAAAATAATTCTGGATACTATTGATTCATTAAGTCCCGCTTTGTCAAAAGAGGAGAGCAATAAACTTTTCAATGAGGTGACGGCTGATTATGAGGATATTCCCTCGCGGAGGAAAAGGTTAGAGGCAGTTAAAAAAAATCCCTATTTTAATGCTTTGCAGGTGAAATTCGGTTATGCGCTTACCTGCCATAAAACACAGGGCGGACAATGGCCCAGAGTTTTTATTGATCAGGGATATGTGACGGATGAGATGATTAACAAGGAGTTTTACAGATGGCTTTATACGGCTTTTACACGTGCAACGGAAAAACTTTACCTCATAAATTTCAGTGAAAAGTTTTTTATTGACAACTGAGTCTGCTCAAAACCCTTCATTAACCTGTCTGTCAGGGACTAAACGCAGGCAATATTTGTAAAATAATGCCTGTCATTTAATTTTTTAAACGGAAAACACAATCCGGTTATTGAAACAATCAGTAATTTTGCAGGAAACACTTTTATTATGAAAAATCTGTTCATCCTTCTGCTCCTTTTTACAAACGGCTCTCTTTCGGCACAATTCGATTCAATATTCTTTAACAAAACCCTTCGCCTCGATTATTATCATACGGGCGATTCGGTTAATGAGTTTTACTCCTTTGACGAGCTGAAAATCGAACCGTACTGGGGCGGGTCGCATACAAACCTGATTGACACTTTCAATTACGGTAAGTATTTTTTCAAACTTTTCGACCTTGAAACGGACTCTCTGATATATTCACGAGGCTACGGAACTCTTTTCGGTGAGTGGCAGACAACAGACGAAGCTAAAAAAACAATGCGGTCGTTGTCGGAAACCGTTGTGATGCCGTTGCCGAAAAAAGATGCGGAAATTGTTTTATACAGCCGTAACAGAAAGGGAATCTTCGAGCGGAAGTTCTCATATATTTATCACACCGGCGACTATTTCGTTTCGCCTGAACGCAGACTTGAATATCCCTCTTTTGATGTTCACATTTCGGGTGCTCCCGACAAAAAAGTTGATATTGTTATTCTTCCCGAAGGATATACAAAGGAAGAAATGGGTCTTTTCATAAATGACTGTAAAAATTTTGCCGACAGCCTCTTTTCATACGAACCTTATTCGGATTACAAAGAGAGGTTCAATATCCGTGGAATTCTGGCTCCGTCACCGGAAAGCGGAAGTGACATTCCTGCCGATTCCATCCGGTCAAAAACTTTGCTGAGCACTTCGTTTTATACATTCGACAGCGAGCGCTACTGTATGACCCTTGATGACAAAAGTGTGCGCGACCTTGCTGCCAATGCGCCCTACGACCAGATTTACATCCTTGTAAACTCGGGGAAATACGGTGGGGGTGCTATCTTCAACTACTATTCAATCAGTGTTAACAGCAATAAAAAAGCTGGAAAAATATTCGTTCATGAATTCGGACACGGTTTTGCCGGTCTCGGTGATGAGTATTATACATCTTCGGTTGCATACAGCGAGTTTTATCCGGTTGATGTCGAACCCTGGGAACCGAATCTTACTACTCTCGTTAATTTTGACGTAAAATGGAAGAATATGCTTGATAAAAAAACACCTGTTCCCACTCCAGGCAAAAAGAAATTCTATGACAAATTGGGTGTTTTTGAAGGTGGCGGATATGCGGCAAAGGGTGTTTACAGACCCGCTTACGATTGCTTGATGAACTCCTTTAAAGGTCATAAATTCTGCCCGGTTTGCAACGATGCCATAATAAAGATGATAAATTTTTACTCCGAGTAAAAAATATATTGTTAATTTGTTAACAATTTATACTTTTGCCGCAACAAAATGTTGAAAATCTGTCTGACAAAGAATTAAATATTTTGATATCAGACTGATAATTAATAAACTAACGAAAAAATATATAAAATGATACAGAAAGTTTCGGAATTGGTTGATATGGCGAAAGCCAAGAGAAAAAGAAAAATTGCCGTTGCAGCAGCGGGAGATTATGATGTACTCGAAGCATTGAAGAATGCCGAAGGCTACGATATTGTTGAACCCGTACTGGTCGGCATAAAATCGAAAATCGAAGAAATATCAAAGGATATAGGTTATGACATCAGCAGGCACGAAATAATAGATATTGAGGATAAATTTGAAGCCTCTTTGCACGCCTCCCAGCTCATTCGTGACGGTTATGCCGATATCCTGATGAAAGGGCTTGTAAGTACGGGCGTTCTCCTTAAAGCGGTTTTAAACAAGGAGCATGGATTGAGAAAAGGTGCGATACTCAGCCATGTCGCAATTTTTGAAACACCTTATTACCACAAACTGCTTGGGATTACCGATGCAGCAATGAATGTGGCACCGACTTTTGAGGACAAAATAGCAATCATTAACAATGCCGTTGAAGTTTTTCATCTTCTCGGTGAGCCAAATCCCAAGGTTGCCGTTGTCGGGGCGGTTGAGACGGTAAATCAAAGAATGGAGTCAACAATGCATGCCGCAACCCTTTCGATGATGAACAAGCGGAAGCAGATAACCGGCTGTATTATTGACGGACCTCTGGCACTCGACAATGCCATCTCGAAAAAGGCTGCCGAAGTAAAGCATATCCAAAGCGATGTGGCAGGTGATGTGGATATTATCGTGGCACCCGATATCAACGGGGCCAACTTCCTTTACAAATCACTGAACTTCCTTGGAGGAGCGACTGCAGCAGCAGTCATTATGGGAGCAAAAGTACCAATCGTACTCACGTCGAGGGCAGATTCGGAAAAGATAAAATTCTATTCTATTGCTCTCGCAGCAGCTATCGGATAGACCGGATTATGTCGAAGTCAGGGGAATCATTTTTTCAAAAGGTATATGAAGTTGCCCGTTTAATCCCGTACGGCAGGGTTACGTCGTACGGGGCAATTGCGGCATACCTCGGCTCAAAAGGTTCGGCCAGAATGGTCGGATGGGCTATGAATGCCTCATTTTCTGCCAAAGAGGATAT
>CAYOZZ010000262.1:0-14352 GCA_964408535.1 uncultured Bacteroidales bacterium
AAAGATGATGTCTGGGAACCTCAACTTGGTACTTCAGGTTATCTGTCCGGAGACTTCGATATGAACGGACAGGTCGAATCTGTTGATAAAACAGGAAAGTGGGAGGCCAACGCAGGTAAATGCAGTCACATTGTGAAATAACTTTTTTAAAATAACATAAACATAAAAGCCGGCAGATTATGTTTTGCCGGCTTTTTTTATTATCTTCGCAGGGCTATCTAAAAACTTAATAAGATGAAAAAAATCTTCGTTTTATCAGCTATGCTTTCCTGTTGTGTGCTTTTAAATTCAGCCATAGCACAAACTTATGTTGACCTTGAAGATAATATGCAAATCGAAAGCAACTCGTGGATTGTAATTAATCCCGGAAACTACACTATTCCCGATACCGGCAATGACGGACTGATTCAGATTAACGGTAAGGAGAACATAATCATTGACGGTGAAGGCGTTACCGTTGACGGAACTGATTATCAGGGATATATGATAAAAATAAACAATTCATCATATATCAATATACGAAATTTTGATGCAGTAAGTCATTATTATTATGCTGTTTATATAACAAATTCCGATCATATTCAGATCAATGGCAACGATTTTTCGTGGAATAAGGTTGACTCGGCGGGGTGGATAAGTATATGGACCGATTACCAGCAGGCTCTCGGCGGCGGCGTTATGATGTATCAGACCGATGCAGCCCAGATATATGATAACAATATGAAATACCAGAATGACGGAATTGCTCTCTATCATTGCGACAGTATAATTGTAAGCAATAATGACCTCTCATGGAATACATCCTTCGGTATCAGAATGTACTTTACCGATACATGCAACATTCAGAACAACAACTGCTCACACGTGAACAGACCTTATACCAATCCGAGTGACTGTGCTGCAATTTTGCTTATAGTTTCAAATAATAACTATGTTGCCAACAATGATTTTACATTTTCAGGTGACGGTATTTTCCTCGGACAGTTCGAGTATTCACAAATTCCCAACAATAACTATTTCGGCTATAACGACTGTTCGTATTCACCGCACAATGCTATTGAGGCGACCTTTGCCGATGGGAATTTTTTTGAGTATAATATTTGTAATTACAGCCATTACGGATTATGGCTCGGCTATTCGTACAATACTGTTGTAAGGTTCAACGATATTGAAGGAAATCAGTATGCGGGAATAGCTGTTGACAGGGGTTTTAATAATTTATTTGAAAGTAATAGTATAAAATCCAATCCCACGGGTATTGAACTTTGGGAAGGTGACCCCATTCCCCCATATCAAAATCAATATTCCGAAAATTATACAATTGTAGGTAACGTTATAGAGGGGAATAAGTTGGCCATATCCCTGGATAAAACAGAGCAGACAGTCGTAGTGTCAAATGATTTTACCAATAACAGAGGCGGAATCTACATTGCAGGTGAAGCACAAAATGACACATTGATCTACAACTATTTTCATAATACAACTGATTATTATTTTGAGAACAGATCGACCGACGATATCCGGGCCTATGACAACAGCTATAATATTAATGATACCGAAATTATAGCCTGCAAAATATTTGATTATAATGACGATCCGGCTTACGGTGAAGTTTTATGGCAGCCATTCCTGCCCGGTGAAGACCCGTTGTTCCAGTATGACTTTCCGCATGATATGGCTGAACCCGATGCAGTCTGGTATGCTTATCCTGAAGCCTGCTGGGGTTACGGAGATACCATCCCAACTATTACAGAGTGGGATTATGATGAAAAAGTGGAAGGTGAAGCCTCGGTTCACGTAATCACAGGAAACGGCTGGGATATCGGGGTTATGTACCGGCCTGCCGGAGACTCAATTCCCTTATGGAGCCTCACCGATCAGGATACACTTGTCTTCTGGATAAAATCGCTGAATAATTCCCAATACGGATTTCAGTTTTGTAATGTCGTCCTTGGAAATAACTGCGGAGGCTATTTTAACTATTCTGCATCGGCAGGGACAATACTGAATCCGTCAATCGGACAATGGAAAGAGGTAAGAATGCCGCTGGCAGGAGTATGGCCCTGGGACAGGACTGCTTACGGGAGTATTTCACTGGAGGAGATAAGCTATGTTGAGATACATGCCGACACCTGGGATTATGGATTTGAGCTTTGGATTGACGGTGTGACATTTAATCCGCTTTCAACGGGAATTGATAAAACAAGGAAAACAATTAAACCGTTTAATGCCCAAATAAGTCCCAATCCGGTAATTAATGAATCCGTTTTGAGTTTTTATTTGCATAAGAGTAGTAATATTTCAATATCATTTTTCAGCATTGACGGACTGGAGATACCATTTTTGGAAAGTGTTTCACTGAAAAAAGGAGTCCGGAAATTTACAATTAATAGAAAAGCTTTTGAGCCGGGTTTATATATCTATAGGATTTCTGACGGCAAAAACCCGGAAAGTGGAAAGTTCATCGTAAAGTAGAATGTTAAAAAAATGTTAAAAATGAAAATTCGTAACCGGAAAAATCATTTTTGATGTATTTTTGCATAACCTGATTAATTTCAGGGAAGTTAAAATTTCAACTATATTACCTCCATACATTATAGTTGATTAATTTTTTCATAATTCGATTCTTTTGGGTTTGGCGGAGTCTGTGTTCACAGGCTCCGTTTTTTTACTACTGTGTGTTTCTTTTGCATCCGGTTTGGATACAATAATTTATTTACCCTGATTTCCGTTACAAATCTTTTGGACAGGGTATAAAATACCTGTTCAACCCGCCTTATGCCTTTAGGTTAACTAACTAATGGATTAGTCAGAATAATCCAGGTTTAATGCAATTTAACTTTTAACTCTCCCGGAATATTAAAAACATTCTGAATCCTTTGTTAATAGCTTAGTTGCACTATTTTTAAATATGCTATTGCATAATTCGGGTTAAAAATTTGATTCTCTTATCGTAAGAGCCTAAAATCCGAAAGTAACACCGAATTTAATAGCTGATAATGTCCCGTATCCTACTTCTCCGAAAAGTCCGAAGGATTCGTTAAACATCATTCTTCCACCGACATAACCTTCACCGTAAGGACCTACCCAGCCGTCATAATTAATACCGTAAACCTCATATCCCGATCGCATCTCTATTCCCAATCCTGCACCGGCATAAACATCCCATTTGTCGCTTTCAAAAGTTTGAAGGTGCCAGGATGCTCTACCGCCAACCACAAATACTGAATAGGTATAAGCTTCATCTATATACCCATAAGCATAGTATGTATCCAGTCCTAACTGGTATGCAGCGATACCTCCGAAAGTAACAATACCAATATCACCGGTAGGAATAACACCGATTTCAAGACTGGCATTAATGGAAGGGATAAGTCCATGATTGGAGAAGCCTCCGATTCCGGCATTCAGCATAATATCGCCCTTCTCCATAATTTTTTGTGCATTAAGGGTTAAAGCAAATAACCCCATAACAATTAAAAGAATTTGTTTTTTCATAATAACTAATTTAATCTGTTAATATTTAATTTACTTCTTCTTTCTTTTACCTCCGGCTGCTTTCTTAGGTGCCTTTTCGATAATTTCGAGACATTCCTCAAGAGTAAGTTCTTTCGGGTCTTTACTTTTCGGAATTCTGTAATTTTTCTTATCTTTAGTAATATAGGCTCCGTACCTGCCGTTCAGGACTTTCAAGGACGGGTCTTCTTTAAATTCCTTAATTGTTTTCTCCCTGTCGGCTTTACGTTTAGCCTCAATTATCTCAACAGCTCTTTCAGGAGTTACCGTAACCGGATCGTCCGTTTTACCAAGAGCATAGAATTTACCTGCATGCCTAACATAAGGACCGAATCTGCCGATTGCCACAACCATATCCTCATCCTCATATTTACCTATTGTACGTGGCAGTTTAAACATATCAAGTGCCTCCTCAAGAGTAACATCTTCGATACTTCTTCCCTTTTTAAGTCCGGCAAACTTCGGTTTTTCTTCATCATTCGATTCACCGATTTGTACGATAGGACCATATCTGCCGATTTTGGCAAAGACATTTTTCCCGGTTTCGGGATCCTTACCGAGAAGCCGCTCACCGCTTTGTTTTTTGGATTTTTCGAGTGTTTCCTCAACATTATCATGAAACGGCTTGTAAAACTCCTTAATCATCTCATTCCACGCCTTTTTTCCCTCGGCAATCTCATCAAATTCTTTCTCAACGCGAGCTGTAAAATTATAATCCAGCACCTTGTCAAAATACTGAACCAGGAAATTATTTACAATCGTTCCGATATCCGTCGGGAATAATTTTGCCTTTTCGTAGCCTGTTTTCTCCTTTTTAACCTCTTCCTTTATTTTTCCGTTTGACAAAGAGATAAAATCATACTTACGTTCGGTTCCCTGTTTATCTGCTTTTTCAACATATCCCCTTTTCTGAATAGTCGAAATTGTCGGGGCGTAAGTAGAAGGTCTTCCGATTCCAAGCTCCTCAAGTTTTTTCACAAGGCTGGCTTCCGTATATCTCGGTGGAGATTGTGTAAATCGCTGAATAGCGTCAATCTCTTTTGCGGTAAGCTTTTCACCGACTTTAACCGGAGGAAGAAGCCCTTTTGTATCCTCTGCCGAATCGTCATCGTCAGTTGATTCCATATAAACTTTCAGAAATCCGTCGAATTTAATGACCTCACCTCTTGCAATAAATTTTTCATCAGTAGTTGAAACACCGATTTTAATAGTTGTCTTCTCCAATTGGGCGTCGCTCATTTGCGAAGCGATTGTCCTTTTCCAAATCAATTCGTAAAGTCTCTGTTGCGAATTGTCTCCCGAAATAGTCTGATTTTCAAGATATGTAGGTCTGATAGCTTCGTGTGCTTCCTGTGCCGATTTTGATTTCGTTTTATACTTTCTTGTCTTAACATAATCTTCACCGTAAGTTCCGGAAATAACCTTTTTAGCCATCCCGATGGCGAGATTGGAAAGGTTAACCGAGTCGGTTCTCATATATGTAATTTTTCCCGATTCATAAAGTTGTTGGGCAATTACCATTGTCTTTGAAACCGAAAATCCGAGCTTACGGCTTGCCTCCTGTTGCAGTGTTGATGTTGTGAATGGAGGTGCAGGTGATTTTTTTGCAGGTTTTTTCTCGACCGATTCAATTGTAAATTCTGCCGGAATACACTTTTTCAGAAAATCAATAGCCTCCTCTTTTGTTTTAAACCGATTCTGAAGTTCAGCCTCAACATTTGAAACGCCACCATCTTTATTAATATCAAAAACGGCGGTTACCTTGTAAGAAGATTCAGGTTTGAAATTCTTTATTTCCTCCTCTCTTTCGACTATAAGGCGCACGGCAACCGACTGAACCCTTCCGGCTGATAGTGCAGGTTTAACCTTTTTCCACAGAACAGGTGACAACTCAAAACCGACAAGCCTGTCGAGTACACGGCGGGCCTGCTGGGCATCAACGAGATGATAATCTATTCCACGAGGATTCTCAACCGCTTCAAGAATAGCAGGTTTCGTAATTTCATGAAACACAATTCTTTTTGTTTTATCTTCACTCAGGCCAAGTGCCTCCGCAAGGTGCCACGAAATAGCTTCTCCCTCGCGGTCTTCGTCAGTTGCAAGCCAGACAGTCTTAGCTTTTTTTGCAAGCTTCTTAAGCTCGGTTACCGTTTTTTTCTTATCGGCAGGGATTTCATATTGAGGTTTGAACTCATGTTCAATATCAACACTCAAATCTTTCGGCGAAAGGTCACGGATATGTCCGAAACTTGACTTCACGACGAAATCCTTTCCGAGAAACTTCTCAATTGTTTTTGCCTTGGCAGGCGACTCGACTATTACAAGGTTATCAGCCATTATACTATAACATTAATTTCAAAAAATCGTGCAAATGTATAATAATTAATGCAATCACAATTTAAAAGGTTTATTTTTTTATTTAAATCATTAATTTCGCAGCCGATATGATACATAGATTTTTAAATATTATTCTTCTGATAACAGGCTTATTAGCAGTGATTTTATCACCGGGATGTAAGCAAAGTTATGAAGGACCCATAGCTGAATACAACGTTCCATGGGTTTGCGATATGGAAAAAGTGAACGGAAAACTCTTTATCTCTGCAACCGATTCGACGATAGTATTTAAAGACGGTCATTTACGAAGTGACGAATATGCCAGGTCGGGAAAATATTCGTTAAAGCTTGACCGTGAATTCGGTTTTTCGGACACAATAAGAAATCCTGTTCCCGGCGATTTCTATTTTATTGATGCCTGGGAATATATCCCTGATGGTGACAAGGGTGCAATTTTGGTTGCAACAGATGAAAACTCTAATTACTTTTATAAACCTGTAAAAAAATCTTGTGAAACCGACTCGGCAGGCTGGAGGCATTATGCAATTAAATTTCAGATACCGGAAAAAATGAGAGGCAGGTATATGAAAATTTATTTCTGGAACCAAACTAAAAAACCTGTTTATATTGACGATTATACGATACTAAGAAAAAGAACTATTGATTATCCGGAGTTTACGTTTGACGAACCGTTAAGACTGTTTATTGACAGTGTTGATATGTTAAAATTAAATGAGGTCAGAAACAGAGCTTTTAAAAACGGTGTTCTTGAAACTACGGATGATGATTGGGTGAGGGCTATTTTGTTCTTTGGTGATAATATGATGAAAGCAAAAGTCAGGCTAAAAGGTGACTGGCTCGACCACCTTGAGGGTATAAAATGGTCATTCCGGATAAAACTGAGTAAAAAATATTCTTGGAAAGGAATGAGAACATTCTCAATACAGACTCCTTCAGCGAGGTATTATGTCAACGAATGGCTGGCTCATAAACTGTTTGATGATGAAGATTTGCTAACTACGAGATATGGCTTTATACCTGTTTATCTTAACAATAAAAGCCTGGGTATTTATGCTTATGAGGAACACTTCGACAAGCAGCTTGTGGAATCGAGGAACAGAAGGGAAGGCCCTATATTAAAACTTGACGAAGATGGTTTTTGGGAAAATATTCGAATAAGCCGGACAGATGCCGGTTTTAAACAAATGCCCGTTTATGCCGCAGCCGGGATACTTCCGTTTAAAGTGAACCGGACAATGAAAAATCAAACATTAAAACGTGAATACTTAATTGCACAAAATCTGGTCTGGCAGTATTCTTATTTTAAAACCCATGTTTCAAAACTGTTCAATATTGATCAACTTGCAAAATATTATGCTCTTCTTGATATTACCAAAAGTTATCACGCTATTGCCTGGCATAACCGACGTTATTACTATGATCCGGTTTTATCCGTGCTGGAACCGATAATATTTGATTGCTATGGCGGTGAAGGCCCTTATGATACTTATAAAGTACCGGCCTTAGGTTTATTTGATGAAAAAAAGATAAAAAGTAATAGTGAACGGTTTCCTTTTTTCGTTTTTACCGATTCGGTATTTAATGAGAGATATTTACACTATCTTGAAAAATATTCAGAGGAGTCTTTTATAAAAAAACTCCTAAAAAAATATCAAAAGGAAATTAAACTCTACAATTCGGAAATTGCAAAAGAGTTCAAAGGTTACGAATTTGATACTATATTACTTTTGAAAGACGCTGCAGACATAAGAAACTCACTTGACAAGCTGAAAGTAAAATTAAAAAGCACGGAGCCGTACGAAAAAGTTTTCAAAAAAAGTGTGCTTGATGATACCCGGATTGACACGACCCAAACTGTGATACCACCGAATCATTATATTAAAACATATACATCCTATGTTTCGGCAGATACTGCTTATATTGAGATTATCAATTTTTATAATAAAACAATTATTCCGCTTGGTACCGGAAAAAACCGGAAAAGGATGACCTCTTTCTTTAGTACTAATCCAAAAATTACCGTACCTTCCTATATTCTCACGGGAGAAAAACTAATTGTCCCTACAGATACTAATGCCGCATTCCTGTTTTATATGATTGAGAACAAAGATGAAATATATACAAGCCCTGTTTATCCGTGGCCCTATCCCAAAGCATGGTCACCGCGGCAGGAGCTTTTTAAAAACAATCAGGTTAATGAAAATTCATCATACCTTAAAATTGAAGGGAATAAAATCATTTTTACAGGAGAACAGAATATAAAGGAGCCGGTTATTATTCCAAAAGGATACAAAGTGCTTTTTGAGCCGGGAACAAAGATTGATTTTACCGACAACGCTTTCCTAATCTCATATTCACCCGTTTTTTTGAACGGAACAAAAGATAACAGGATAACAATAACTTCGTCAGACGGCACAGCCAACGGATTTACGGTATTACAGGCTGATAAACGCTCGAAAATCAATTACACTGTTTTTGATAATCTGAACACCCTGAACTATAAAGGCTGGATGTTGACCGGTGCCGTAACTTTCTATGAATCGGATGTTAATATTTCAAACACAGTAGTTATAAATAACAATTGCGAAGATGCCCTCAACATTGTTAGGTCTGATTTTTATGTGACAAATTGCAGGTTCGACAATATATTTTCAGATGCTTTCGATTCCGATTTCTGTACCGGAAAAGCTTCAGAAATAACCTTTACAAATGTTTTGAATGATGCCATTGATTTTTCGGGAAGTGAAATAGTGATTGACTCTTTGGTTATTTCGGGAGCCAACGATAAAGGAATCAGCGGCGGTGAAAATTCACATCTTACGGTTAAAAATACCGATATCTCAAATTGTAACATCGGAATTGCGTCAAAAGATATGTCAGTTGTTGAGGTCTTTAATTCTTCGGTTTACGATTGTAATTATGCTTTGACAGCATTCAGAAAAAAGCCTGAATTCGGAGCTGCAACAATCATAACTCATTCGTTAAAACATCACAGTAACAATAAATTACACTTAATAGAAGAAGAGTCGCAATTGATATTAAATGATACATTGGTAAACGGTACAAAGAAAAAAGTTGCCGATATTTTTTATAAAAAATAAACTAATTTATGTGGTTTTAGCAAAGTTTATGCGTTTTAGTATAATTTTGCCGTTTTTAATTTAAACAGATTATTATGCAGGATAAATGGAGTTTGTTTCAGAAGTTTATGATAACCGAGAGTGCACAGATATCTCTGAACGATTTTCTCATAAACTCGTTATTGATTGTCGTATTATCAATAATTCTTGAGTACACATATTCAAAATGTGCCAACAGCTTGTCGAACCGGAAAATGTTTGCCTATAATTTTCTGATGATATCCTTTACGACAATGCTTATTATTTCAATAGTCAAATCGTCACTTGCCTTATCTCTCGGTTTGGTAGGTGCATTGTCAATAGTACGTTTCAGGGCAGCAATCAAGGAGCCTGAAGAACTTGCTTATCTGTTTTTCGCCATCTCAATCGGATTGGGACTCGGCGCAAATCAGCGATTTATTGTTGTTGCCGCTTTTGTCGTAATGATGATAATACTTTGGGTCAGATATCTGCTTCGCGGAAAAAACACAAAACAAAACCTGTTTTTAAATATCTCAAGCGATGTTCCGGTTGATATTCAACTCAACGATATAACAGCAATTATTAAAAAGTATTTCAAAGCTGCCGAGTTGAAACGTTTTGACGAAAATAAAAATCTTATCGAAGCCTCATTCCTTGTTGATATTGACAAAACCGAAAAATTACAATCGTGTAAACAGGAACTGCAAAAGCTTAACGATTCGGTTTCCATTTCATTTATTGATAACAAGACATATTAATTGCTGAAAAATGTCAGGGGAGGCAACGGTTAAAAACAGCAGGTACGAGCGGAAGTTTTTTTTGGAAAACTTTTCTCCCGAAAGGGCCGAAACAATTATCCGGCATAACCCTGCACGATTTACCGAAATCTATCATCAAAGGTTTATCAACAATATCTATCTCGACACACCCAAGCTGACATTTTTCTTCGATAACGTTGTAGGGAAAAGTACAAGAAAAAAAATCAGAATCAGGTGGTACGGTGAACTTTTCGGTAAAATAGAAAAACCGGTTCTGGAGTTTAAACTTAAATCGGGAGCTACCGGTACCAAACTCTCTTTTCCACTCACAGGTTTCGCACTTGACAAAAGTTTTAATCGCAATACCCTTAAAAAAGTCTTCGATAACACGGAATTACCCGGATGGGTGAAAGAAGAACTTTATACTGTTGAACCGACACTGATAAACAGATATTCGAGGAGATACTTTCAATCGTTTGATAAATTGTTTCGTTCAACTATTGACCATCAATTGAAATACATTCACGTTGACCGTACCTTTAACTCTTTTTCAAGAATGGAAAGAGACAGGAACTCGGTAATAGTCGAACTAAAATACAGTTACGAAGATGATAAAAAAGCAAGCCTGGTAACAAACCGGTTTCCGTTCAGAATGACGAAAAGTTCAAAATATGTAAATGGAATTGAAATTTTCAGGGAAAGCCTGGCGTTGTGATGAGAAAATATAGCATCATTTGTTTAAAACCGAAAAGAACAATACTTTTGCAGCCGTTCAAATAATTGGTATAACACTTCGTTGAAGTAATTTATGGTATTCAGCAGCAGCATATTCCTTTTGTATTTTTTACCTGCATTTTTGATAATCTATTTTATTGTCGGAAAAAGGCTGAAAAACCCCTTTGCTCTTCTTGCCAGTATTATTTTTTATGCCTGGGGTGCCCCTGATTTTATATTCATCGTTCTCGGTTCGATAATCATTGATTTTTATCTTGTTAAAGAGATGAACAAATCATCAGGCAGGAAAAAGAAACTGCTGACGGCTGTTTCGGTAATGCTGAATGTCGGGTTGCTGGCTTACTTTAAATATGCCAACTTTTTTGTTGAAAATATCAATGAGCTATTTGCCGCAATAGGAGTTGAGCAAATTAAATGGACTGCCGTGGCACTACCTATCGGTATTTCATTTTTTACATTTCAAAAAATGACCTACGCCGTTGATGTTTACCGCGGAGTGTATCACCCATTAAAAAAACCGGCCGATTTCGCTCTTTATATTTTGATGTTTCCACAGCTTATTGCCGGACCGATCGTACGTTTTAACGAAATTGCAAACCAAATTGAAGACCGCAGCTGGAACGAAAACAATAATAACCGCCTTACGGGCTTTTTCAGGTTTACAGTCGGGCTGGCAAAAAAAGTTCTGATAGCAAATGTTCTCGGAGAACAGGTTGACCTTATCTTCGGACTTGAGCAGGTTGAATTTAATACTGCCACAGCCTGGATAGGGATTGTTGCATACGCTTTTCAGATTTATTTCGATTTTTCGGGATATTCGGATATGGCAATAGGAATCGGCAGGATGATTGGTTTTGACTTTCCGGAAAACTTTAACAATCCTTACATCAGCCGAAATATAACAGAGTTCTGGAGACGCTGGCACATAACTCTCGGCAGATGGATGCGCGACTACCTGTACATCCCGCTCGGAGGAAACCGTGTCTCGACAATGCGGCTCTATTTCAATCTTTGGGTCGTCTTTCTGATTTCCGGTTTGTGGCACGGTGCAGCCTGGAACTATGTTATCTGGGGAGCATTTCACGGATTGTTTCTTGTTATGGATAAACTGTTCCTATTGAAATTTTATGATAAAATAGGCAAAGTGCCGAGTATTGTCATAACATTCTTTATAACTCTTATTGGCTGGGTACTTTTCAGGGTCGAAAATATGGGGCAGGCAGGCGATTATCTGCATAATATGTTCAATATGGATTTCGGTTTCGACGGAATTTATTTCGATAAAAAGTTTTGGTTTATAATGTCGGCGGCTGTTTTCTTCTCCTTTTACGGAGGTTTCCGTAAAGTTGAAAAATGGCAGATGAAATTATTCGAAAAAAACAAAAAAAGCGGAACACTCATAATCTTTTTTATGATTTCGGTGATGCTTTTTATAATAAGTCTCGGTTATATTACTTCATCGGGTTTTAATCCGTTTATTTATTTCAGATTTTGATGAAAACGGTTGAGAAAATATTGGTTATTCTTATGCTTGCGATGCTGGTTTTGCCCGGTATTCAAAAGGAGTACCCTTTTGTCAATATCAAAAAATTAGACGGAAGTTTTATTCTGGCCGAAAAACCGGAATTAACCCTGAAAAGCTGGTATTCGGGTGAATTTCAGTCTAAGTTCAACAATTACATTGAGGACCATATCGGATTTCGCGATTTTTTGGTACGACTGACAAACCAGATTGATTTTAGCTTTTACAGAGTTCCTCATGCCGAAGGTGTTGTAATCGGAAAAGACGACCAGCTTTTTGAGTATGATTATATCAGGGAATATTTCGGTGGTGATTATGTTGGTGATTACATAATTGATAAAAAAATCAGAGAGTTGAAATTTCTGCAGGAATATCTGAAAAAAGAAAAAAATATTGACCTTATCTTGGTTTTTGAACCGGGAAAAGCTTCGGTTTACCCTGAATATATTCCCGACAGGTATTTTAAAGAGGGAAAATCAACAACCAATTCGGAAGCATATTTAAAAAAGGCTGATGAATACGGTATAAAGTATATTGATTTTGAAAAATATTTCCATCAACTGAAAGGCAATACCGGATACCCGATTTATCCGCAATACGGCATACACTGGAGTATTTACGGAATGTCGTTTGCAGCCGATTCGTTAATAGGATATATCGAAAACCTGCGACAGATTGATATGCCTGATGTTTATATTGACAGTCTGGAAATTGAGCAGCATGCAAGACGCCCCGATTATGATGTGGCGACTGCACTTAATCTGTTGTGGCGACTTCCCGAAAAGCAGAAGCTGGCATATCCGGCATACAGCTTTGAGGAAAACCCTGAAAAGGAAAGGCCGATGGTTCTCACCGTTGCAGACAGTTATTACTGGAATATTTTCAATACACAGATTCCAAAACATCTTTTCAAAAAAGAAGCTTTCTGGTATTTTAATGCACTGGTTTATCCGGATACCTATTTCAAAAAAACAGAAACATCAGACCTTAATCTAAAGGAAGAGGTTGAAAAGCAGGATGTTATATTACTAATGGTCACAAAACGTTTTCTGTATAAATTCGACTGGACTTTTCTTGATAAAGTTTATAACCTATATGCCCCAACATCGAAATATGACAAGTTATATCCGCTGATAATAAATATTTGTAATGACAGCCATTGGTTCGATGTTGTGATTGAAAAAGCCAAAGAGAAAAAAATGACCCTCGGAGAAAAACTTAAAGAAGACGGCAATTATGTATTTATGGTTAACGACAAAGAAAACTTTATGATTTATAAGGGGTCGGACTACTATATGGAAAAAATCAAAAGTTCTCCCAAATGGCTGGAATCGGTAAAAGAAAAAGCAAAGAAAAAAGATATTACGGTTGATGAAATGATACAACTTGAGGCCGATTACACCTTTAACAAAAAGTATCCCGCACTGTTTGAAAAGCATAAAGCAATCAGAGACAAGAAAGAACTAATTTTATCCGATAGCACCCTTTATGCAAAAACAGATTCAATTGCCAAAAGCTATTTTATGACTTTTGACGAAATGTTGCAGATTGAGGCAGAGAAGTTAGCGGAAAAAAACTTTAAATAATTTTTCATATCTTTGTAAGCATTAAACAATAAAATGAATAGAAGTATTATTATTGAAAATATTGATAACGCCGTTTTTGAAAGATTAAAACTTGAGGCAAAAAAACAAGGGACTGACCTAAAGACAATTATTATTAAATTGTTACAAAACTCATTAGGTTTGCCCAATGCTTCTGATAAATCAATCACACATAGTGATCTTGATAAACTGGCCGGAACTTGGTCTGAAGAAGAGTATTTAGAATTCAATAAAAACATATCCTCGTTTAATAAAGTTGATACAGAGCTATGGAACTAAATTCCGTTATCATTGATACAAATGTATTAACGAAATGAAATTAGTCAGATTGGGG
The DNA here is from genome assembly GCA_964408535.1 of uncultured Bacteroidales bacterium. Classification (GTDB taxonomy): domain Bacteria; phylum Bacteroidota; class Bacteroidia; order Bacteroidales; family JAADJA01; genus JAADJA01. The sequence continues at coordinate 13,929 of CAYOZZ010000262.1, forward strand.
GTTAAGCCAGAAATATATGGGGAAAAATGGTATTATCATTTTCTACTTTTGTTTTTGATTTGTACCGCTGTATCGCCATATATTATTGCCCCTATAAATCATGGGGGAGACTATTGAAAGGATAGTCGGTTTTAGGATGCTTTCTCATTTTTTCTGTTAACCTGTTTCAGGATAAGACCATCCGGAACAGTCCGGTATTGTGCGCCGGCTACCTTAACCCTGACCATATTCCCATACGGGCTTCTTAACCATTGCCCTACACCTTAATTAGTGCAAATTCGTGAAATTCGTGGGTATATCTTAGAACCGGTAGATTGCAAAAGGAAAACTCTTATTGCGGAAGAAGTGTAAGTTTAACAATATTTTCGGTAGCATAAAGCAAAACAAAAAACATTACTACAAGAATAAGCAGTACAACATTTGG
>CAYOZZ010000263.1:0-9673 GCA_964408535.1 uncultured Bacteroidales bacterium
CTTTTCACATACCGGTCAAAGGACTGCAAAAGGGAGTTTATTTTGTTCGTTTAAGAGGAAAATCTTTGATTGAAACAAGAAAATTAATTTTGGAATAGCTCACATTCGGCTTACATATTTAGAATTTTGAATAATTAATAACAAAGCTTGAAATTCCCAAAAAGTTAAAAATCTTCTTTTAATAATTCATACGACTATCCTGATATATTTTAAAAAAGATGAGAATTTATGGCGTGGTTATACAACCTTTTCAATTCAAAACTGTCTATTAAAACAAAGAATATATATTTCTATATATTTTGTTGTAATTAAACTCAATCCTTATGAAACGATTTTATTTTATTGTGCTGATGGTGCTACTGTTTAAGTTGCCTGTTGATGCACAAACAACCTACTGGTCTGATGATTTTCTTACAAATCAGGGTTGGACTTCCGACGGAAACTGGAGTATTGATGGAGGAATGATGGTGTTTTACTGGTCTCCCGAAGTCCAGAATTTTGATTTTTCAAGTATCTCTCCGGTTATCCATTTGATTGATAATACAAATGAATTGATTGTGAGTCAATATTTGGATGTTTACTCTACCGGTTCTGATGAAATGGCTGAAATATCGGTTATTTACGGAAATCAGGAAGATATAATTTGGAGCTATGCATTGAGCAACGGAAACTGGGGTGTAACCTCAGGTGAAGAACTTGTCATTCAGATTAGCGAGTATGAAGGAATGGATGTGCAGTTCAAATTCAGAACTTATGGTGCAACAACCTTTAACTGGAACTGGTGGAACATTTTTGAAATGAAATTAAATGCCAATTTAAATACCGATCTGGCAGTTGCAGATATTTCCGGCCCGGTTCAGGTTGATCTTCAAATGCCGGGGATATGGGAGGTACAGGTTAAAAATCTGGGAACTCAACCTGTTTCGAATTTCACTGTTAAACTATTCAATTACAAAACCGGTGATTTAATCGGCTCATTTGACGATACTGAGCAAATTCAGTCACAGGAAACAAAATCTTACAGCTTCAGCTGGTCGTCAAATGCAGCTTACAATACGGCATTTTACGGAGTTGTAACCTTCGAGGGTGATGAATTTACAGGTAATAATATTTCAAAAAGTCACTTTGTCCGTATCAATCCGGATATTGATTTTAGTATTTTGGTTTGGGATAACGACAATGAAATTGAAACCGTGACAGATCCTGAACAGGGAGATGTAGTACTGCCTTCAACGGTGTTGAAAAGGGCACTCGATTTGGCCGGATATGATTATTATTTCTGCAAGGCTTTACCCGATAATCTTAATGACTATGACATTGTCTTTGCGACAATGGGGTGTTACTGTGTGAGTTGAGGCCTCACACCTCCCGGATTTGTAAGTGCAACAGACCGGGAAAAACTGATGAACTATTTAGACAATGGTGGAAATTTATATATTGAAAGTGTAAATATAGGTTATGATTATAATACAACATCGTTCTTTGATTATCTTGGATTGACGTATGTTTATGATGGTGATGAACAGGAAGTAAGCAGTATTGAAGGCGGACAGGAGACCTTTTCAGACGGACTGGAATTCAGATATTTGGGAGGACATAGTCCCCATTTCAGTCTCGACAGGCTTGAAGCAAACGGAAGCGAACTGTTGTTTAGCAGCGAAGACGGGTATGGAAGATTATTTCTGAACGAACAGGATAATTACAAAGTAATTTCTTCCTCAATCCTTCTCGGGGCACTTGCTTCAGGAGATTCATTGGATTTGAAACCCTATCTTGTCAGCGAAATGGTTAACCATTTTCTCGGTTACAACCCTGTTACATCATTAAAAGAAAATATAGCTAATTTGTTTTCCGTAAGCAATTATCCGAATCCTTTTAGTTCGGAAACAAAAATAGAATACTCCGTAAATAAACCCGGTTATATCAGAATTGATGTTTTTAATTCGGCAGGCCGGTTAATAAAGCGTTTATTTGAAGGAGAGTTGAATTCCGGTGATTATTCCGTTGTATGGAACGGTACCGATACAAAAGGTAACAAGGCTGAAAGCGGATTATATTTTTACAAAATAAGCACCGGGGATCTTGCAAAGACTGAAAAAATGATTTTGCTTAAGTAGATTTCGTTTTTAGGTTAGTAGTTATTTTTTATTTTTTTAAAGTTAGTGACCCCGGATAACAAATTAGTAATATATTTGTGACGGGGTTTTCTTAGAGAGGACGGGACTGGTGTCCCACCCGGTCTTCAAAACCGGTAGCAGACGGATAAAACCGGCTGTGGCAGGTTCGATTCCTGCCCTCTCTGCTTTTTAATCCTCGCGGTTTGGCACAATTCTGCCGGACAAATTCAAAGCCCTTTTGTCAATCTAAACATTATAATTAAAACCCTGTAAGGACGAAATGGAAGTAACAGGGTACGAAGTACTTGTATAGAAAATAAAAAACAGTTCGTTTTGGAATAGTTTCCGGTAAGTACCGGAAGCAAATTACAGCAAAACATATTTAACATAATATCAGTCGGTTACAATTGACAAAGAAGATAAAATAAAAATAATAAAATGGACGAATTAAGAAATCTTCCGGGTGTTGACAAACTACTTCAATTGTCTGAAATTAAAGAGATGGCAAATGAATATAACGAAGCACTCGTTAAATATGCAATCAGGGAAACATTAAAGTCCGTAAGAAAAAAAGCGGTGAAGGAGAACAAAGTTCCTCCTTTAACCGATATTATTGAGCACATTCGTTCGGCCATTACAGATATTACATCCAAAAGCCTCCGTAATGTGATGAATGCTACCGGAGTCGTAGTTCATACAAATCTCGGACGGGCACCTTTCAGTGATGATATTATTGCAGAGGTCTCGGAGATACTGAAAGGATACAGCAATCTCGAATTCGACCTTCAAAAGGGTGAGAGAGGCTCAAGAAATTCACACGTAACTCGGTTACTGACATATCTCACAGGTGCCGAAGATGTTCTTGTTGTGAACAACAATGCGGCAGCACTGATGTTGATATTACGGACTTTTGCAAAAGAGAAAGAGGTAATCGTATCGCGGGGTGAACTTATTGAAATCGGCGGCTCTTTCAGGCTGCCCGACATTATGGCCGCTTCCGATTGTAAGATGGTCGAAGTGGGTACAACCAATAAAACAAAAATTCAGGATTACGAAAATGCCATTACAGATGAAACGGCAATGCTTTTCAAAGCACACACTTCAAATTATGTGATTCAGGGATTTACTCACGAAGCAAAATTACAGGAACTGGTAGCTTTGGGGAAAAAGAAAAAAATTCCGGTTGTTTATGATATGGGCTCCGGGTTATTAAGAAAAACATCGGTTGAGATTTTCAGAGACGAACCGGATGTCAGGAAAACAATTGAAACAGGGGTTGATATTGTAAGCTTTAGCGGCGACAAACTGCTCGGAGGACCACAGGCAGGAATTATTGCAGGGAAAAAAGAGTTTATTTCCGTCCTGAAAAAAGAACCGATGGTAAGAGCATTAAGGGTCGGGAAAACCACTCTTGCCTTTATGGAGGCCGCATTATCATACTATCTTGATGATAAAATTCTGATAAAGAAGAATACTATTTTCGGTATGATGTCAAGAAAACCGGACGAGATTAAAACCGAAGCAAAGCGATTACAATCGGAACTTCAAAAATACGGTATTAAATCAACCGTTGTAAAAGGTGGCGGGCAGTGCGGCGGCGGTGCTTTGCCCGGAGAAATAATTGAAAGCTTTGCGGTCAGAATAGACGGTGATTTTAAATCGAACAAAAAGAAATCGGAATATGCAGAGGCACTCTATTACGGACTGCTGCATTATGAATCGCCGGTTGTCGGAATCTTGCGGAAGGGTGATATCTATTTCGACCTTCTGACAATCCCAGCCGGACAAATTGAAAAACTGGCGAAAATTATCAATGAAGTTGATAGAATAACAAAAATAAAAACAAATGAAACACCTGATACTCGGAACGGCAGGTCACGTTGACCACGGAAAGACAGCCCTGATTAAGGCCCTGACGGACATTGACTGTGACACCCACAAAGAGGAGAAAGAGAGAGGAATCACCATAAATCTCGGCTTTTCGCATCTCACATTGCCTTCAGGCGAGGCTGTGGGCATTGTGGATGTCCCGGGACATAAAGACTTTATAAAAACAATGGTCGCCGGTGCCTTCGGTATTGACATTGTCCTTCTTGTTGTGGCTGCCGACAGCGGAGTTATGCCGCAAACGGCCGAACATTTGCAAATAATTGATATGCTCGGTGTAAAGCACGGCATTGTGGTTTTAAATAAAATTGACCTTGTTGATGACGAAATGGCCGAACTGGCTGAAATGGAAATCGCCGAATTTCTGGAAGGAACAAGCTTTGAAAATGCACCTATTGTAGGTGTTTCGTCGGTTACAGGTGAAGGTCTTGATAAACTTATTGAAAAGATAACCGAAATAATTCCAAAAATCGAGGAGCGAAAGAGCACCGATTATTTCAGGATGTACATTGACAGAATTTTTAATGTGAAAGGAATCGGGTTTGTTGTAACGGGTTCAGTTCTCGAAGGGGAACTAAAAACCGGAAAAGAGCTTTTCCTGCTACCCGGTAAAAACAAAAAAGTGAAAGTCAGAAATATAGAACGGCATGGTGAACCGACGGAAAAGGTCTTCAGCGGCGACAGGGCTGCCATTAATCTTGCCGGATTAAAATCGGAAGACTATAAGCGCGGTATGGTTCTGTGCGACAAACAGATAGAAGAAACAACAATGATTGACGCCACTTACACACTCTTTGATATTAACTATGAGCCCGGAATATGGTCGAAGGTTCTTTTCTATTCGGGAACGTTTGAATGCGGAGCCAAAATACATCTTCTCGACAAGGATGTCCTGAAAGCTGGTGAGACGGCTATTGTGCAGATACATCTCGAAAAACCTGCAATCCTGGTAAACGGTGACAGGTTCATAATCAGAAATTCATCCAACGATATGACACTTGGCGGAGGTGTGGTGATTGATACGACTCCGTTGCACCACCGCAAAAGAACTCCGGTTCTTATTGAAAACCTGAAAAATCTTGTTGAGGCAACCATAAACAGCGATAATCTTTTTAATCTGATCAAAATTGAACTTAAAAAAGAAAATGCTCCCGTTTTTGCTCAATTCATTGCCGGAAAACTTAATAAAACCGGAGATGAAATAGTTGACGAGTGTAAAAATAATAACGACGGCTCGGTTTATCTGTTTCAACATTCTGAAAAAACAATACTTATTGATAAGGATATCCATAAAGAATATCATCAAAAAGTTCTGAATATTTTAAAGGAAGAACATCAAAAATACCCGATTCTTGAGGAGGGGTTCGACACAAAAGAATTTTACGGAAAATTCGGATTTACAAAGAATGATGCGGGAAAAAGCTATGTTGATATGCTGATGGAGCAGATGCTGGAAGAGGGATTGGTAAAAAGGGTCGGAAACAGTTTTGCTCTTTCGGATCATACGGTAACCATTGACAACAAAACTCAGGAACAACTCGACTGGCTGGAGAGTGTGCTCGAAGAAACAGGAATTGACTTGCCTGATTTCGAAAAAATTGAGAATATGGCACTACATAGAAAGATAAAAAAAGAGAGATTGAAAATGTTGCTGAAGTACCTCGCCCGCCAAAATAAACTTGTCTTTTACCAGGGCGAGTACCTTCATAAAAACGTTGTTGACAGGAGCAGAAAGATATTGCTGTCGGATTTAAAAAACAAGGAACTGGGAATAAATGAAAAGGAGTTCCGGCTCCTGTTGAACACAACAAAAAAATTCATTCAGGTTATTCTCGGAATCCTGATTGAAGAAGGAACGGTTTACAAAAAAACATTTTATATACTCCTTACCGATAAAGGAAAGGAAATGACATCTGAAATATAATTAAATCATTATGAGAACATTAGACGTAAAAGGACTTGCCTGCCCGATGCCGCTGATAAAAACGAAAAAGGCACTGCAGGAACTTGAAAAAGACGAAACACTTAAAGTAATTATTGATAACGATACTTCGGTTTCAAATGTGCTCCATTTTTTACACGACAACGATATTCCCGTTACACAAAAAAAAGAAGGAAATATCACCGAGCTGACGGTAAACAAAACCGATGCGGATATTGACGATGTGGAAGTTGAGAACTATTGCGAAGTTACCCTGCCTGTGGCAAACGATTTTGTATTGGTATTTGCGAAAAATAAAATCGGTGAAGGCTCCGACGAACTCGGGAAAATGCTGGTAAGCGGTTTTCTGGATACTTTTAAAGAGATGGAAAGGATGCCGAAAAAAGTAATTTTCCTGAATTCGGGAGTATTTTTAGTATTAAACGACTCACCTGTTTTACCCGTCTTAAAAGAGTATGAAAAAAACGGTGTCGAACTGCTTGCATGCGGCACCTGTCTTGACTTTTACGAAAGAACAAAAGATATTGCAGTCGGCAGAGTTTCAAATGCTTACGACATTCTAAACGCAACACTTGATGCCGGGAAGGTGGTCAGTTTTTAGCTTGTCGGTTAATAATTTTATTACCAAATCGCACCTAAAACTTTTATATGTTTGCACTGGCAACCCAACGTAATAATGAGTTGTCAATAATTGAAAAACGGAAGAAACAATGGAATTAAAAAGTGTCAATATAAACAATGATTTTGAGAATTTCGATTTGCTCAAACTGGTAGATCAGGGTGGTTGCTCGGCAAAACTGCCTGCTGCCGAACTTGCAAAAGCCCTTGCCGACCTGCCGAAGGTTACAGATCCCAATCTTCTTGTTGATATTGAAACGCACGATGATGCGGGTGTTTACAGAATCAGTGACGATCTTGCACTTGTGCAGACAACAGACTTTTTCCCGCCCGTCTGCTCCGATCCCTATGATTTCGGACAAATTTCGGCGGCAAACTCATTGAGCGATGTTTATGCAATGGGTGGAAAGGTGCTGACAGCTCTTAATCTGGTTCTTTTCCCCGCTAATGTGCCTATGACAATACTGAAAGAAATTTTAAGGGGCGGTCACGACAAAGTAACGGAAGCAGGTGGAATAATAGTCGGAGGACATACCATTGAAGATGACATTCCGAAATACGGTCTGGCAGTAACCGGAACGGTTCATCCCGATAAGGTGATTACCAATGCGGGAGCAAAGCCCGGAGACATATTGATTCTTACAAAACCTCTCGGCACGGGTGCTGTCATCTCCGCAAAAAAAATTGATCTTGCCGAAGAAGAAACATATCAAAAAGCCATTGATACGATGAAACTTCTTAACGATAAGGGTGCCGAAATTATGAATAAATATCAGGTAAAATGTGCAACTGATATCACCGGCTTCGGACTTCTCGGCCATGCTTTGAAAATGGCACAGGGCAGCGATGTTTCCATTCAAATAAATGCCGAAAGCGTACCGTCAATTGATAAAGTTATTGACCTTATTGATTTGGGTGTTATACCCGGAGCGGCATTCCGTAATCTTGAATTTACCGGTGACGGTTGTCATTTTGAAAAGTCGGTAAGTTATAACCGTAAAATGTTACTTATGGACGCCCAGACATCCGGCGGACTTTTAATATGTGCTCCTGCAAATGATGCCGATAAAATGGTCGAAGAACTTCGCAACTCAAAATATCCCCAGGCTGCTGTTGTGGGGGAGGTTATTAAAAAAACAAATACGGCGATTCTGGTAAAATAACATTTCTTACAGGCAACTATGCAATAAAAAATAAGTCATAACGGTATAATAGACAGACTATTTATTGCGTTATGTATAATAAAGCTAAGTGCCATGAAATATTATAATGAAGAACTGGCAAAGTTGCCGAAAGAAATCCAAAGCATTGTCACTTCACTTGATATCTCCAACATTTCAAGAAATATCGGAATTAAAATTCACCTTGGCCATAAGGAGACAATTCAGCTTGAGGACAGTATAAGAAACTTTTTGGTTTCAGTTTGGACAGTACCTCATATAAACACAATGGAAATTCTTCCGCTGGGACTGGATATTGACCAACGGGAAGTTTTTTATATGGAGTTTTATAATAAAATACTCCGTCCTGTTAATAATCAACTTGATAAGGCCGGACTGACAAACTATAAAACACTTTTTAAAAACAGATCGGATATTTCCGAAAAGTTAACAATAGTATCAAAAATTGAGCGATTTACAACATTCTCAAATCATCTGTCAAAATGGTCATTAAAAAGGGATAACCGGAAAAAGGTTCTTCAGTTAATGAGCATTCTGTAGTTAATTAGTTTCACATTAAAATTTTATCAGGACAACCTTTTTAAATAAGGGATTGTCAATATATACAGTTATTGAATTTTATAAATACAATGTCTAACAAAACTTATTGAAATGAAAAAAGGATTATTAACATTTGTTGTCATCCTGTTCGCATTTTCTGCTTTTTCGCAATACAAATGCCGGACAGATGAGGACATCAGTACAACAGTACTGACAAAGAGTGAGGTAGGTGACTTCACGGTAACGGATTCCGACGGAAACACCTGGAATCTTTACGATCTGCTGGATCAGGGCAGGACGGTCTTCCTCGATCTGTTTTTCACCACCTGAAGTAGCTGTGCAGCATATGCCTCATTAATTGAAGGGGTATATGAAACGTACGGAGGCGGACAGGAAAACCTTATAATGATTGGTCTTTCCCCGTCAGACAATAATGCGGCTATTAATGCCTACAAACAGCAACACAATATTACTCTTTATGCTGCCGGAACCGAAGGAGGCGGACCTGCAGCAATTGATGTCGTAACAGCCGGTCAAAACTTCCTCGGTTATCCGACATATTGTATTGTTTGTCCGGATAAAGAGATGAGTTTCGATGTTTGCTGGCCACCCACAGCCGCTTGTTTTGATCCTTATATTGAGGATTGTATGCAAAATACACTCGCTGCAAATTTCACGGCTGATAATACCGAATTTTGTGAGGAAGGTACAGTACATTTTACCGATGCTTCCGTCGGTAATGTTACTTCCTGGCAATGGACATTCGAGGGTGGCGACCCTGCAATATCAACAGACCAAAATCCTGAAGTAAACTACACAACTACGGGAAGCTGGGATGTAACTCTTACGGTTTCAGACGGCACTAACGAAAACACTATTGAGATGGCTGATTACATCACCATTAATGCCAATCCTGAAGTTACCCTTGATGCCTTTGATACGGCTTGTCTTAACTGGCCGGCCTTTGAGCTGACCGGAGGAATGCCGGCAGGTGGTGAATACAGCGGCACCGGCGTTTCAAACGGCATGTTTGACCCGGCAACAGCAGGAGTAGGAAGTCACGAAATAACTTATACCTACACTGATGAAAACGACTGTGAAAATTCTGCAGTTCAGACTTTGGTGGTTGACGGCTGTACTTCGATAAGCGAAACCGTTGCCGGAACAATAAGTATTTACCCTAATCCTGCAAAAGATGTAGTTAATATCAACTCTGAATACAGAATCAATAATATTAAGGTTTTCAACTTTACAGGACAAGTTATTGCCGATATAGAAGTAACAAATAAAACTACCCAACTAAACACATCACAGTTTGATTCAGGTGTTTACCTGTTCCAAATTGAAACTGATAAAGGAATTACTTCAAAACGTATCGTTATTGAATA
>CAYOZZ010000264.1:0-24992 GCA_964408535.1 uncultured Bacteroidales bacterium
CAGGCTATTTCGGTGCAATCCTGAGCAGGAATATCGCAAGAATACCGAAAATGATATTGGGTATCCACACTGCCGTGGCAGCGTCAAGGTCACCGCGCGTGGCAAAAACAGTTGATATCTGTTGAAACAGAATAAACCCGAAAGTCAATGCTATTCCCAGTCCGAGATGCATACCTATCCCACCCCTTACTTTCCTGCTCGACAGCGAAACTCCTATCATCGTCAGAATAATAGTTGCAAACGGAAAGGCCATCCTTTTGTGTTTTTCAACCTCGTACTCTTTAATTTTCTCCGAACCTTTTAACTTCTCCTTTTCGATAAAAGCCCTTAATTCGGAGTAATTCAGCGTTTTGAGGTCGTCAAGGATAAAAGTGAACTCACGCGGGTCGAGATTGATAAGCGTATCCAGCTCCTTTCCCTTTCTCAGTGTTTCGTCCATTCCGTCGAAAGTCCTTATGTAATAATCCTTAATTTTCCAGAGACCCGAAACACTGTCCCACAAAATCCGGTTTGAATTTAACTTGTAAATGAGTTTATTGTTTTCAAACTTCTCAAGCGAAAATTTATATCCCGTATTTATCTCATTATTATAGCTTTCGAGATAAACAAACGTACCCGGCTTTATCTGCATGTGCATATTGTAATCCCTGTTTCTGAACGGATTTTTCAGATACCTCTTTTCAAAAGCCATCATAGTTTTATTGGTATGCGGGATCAGGAAATTGGCAAGGTAGAACGACATCAAGCCAAGAGCAGTAGCTGCAATAAGGTATGGACGAAGAAAACGCCAAAAGCTCACCCCGCTTCCGAGAATTGCAACTATTTCGCTGTCGGCAGCCATTTTTGAGGTGAAGAAGATAACCGCAATAAAGGTGAAAAGATAGCTGAAAAGATTGATGAAGAAAGGAATGAAATTCATATAATATGAAAAAATGATCTCGGTAAGCGGAGCCTCTTTTTCAATGAAATCGTCAATCTTTTCCGAAATATCAAAAATGATGACTATGACAATAAGAAGTGATATGGCAAAAAAGAAAGTGCCGAGAAACTTCTTAATAATATAAATGTCAATCTTTTTCAAATTCAAATATCCCTTTTAATAAGCAAGCGTCCACGCCTGCACCGTTTAATTTGCAAGTCCCCATGCTTGCCTTTAAAACTTAAAGCCTTCTTCCGAGCTGTTGTGTCATTCTGTTTTTCCATTCAGTAAAAGTACCCTTCAGTATATTTTCTCTTGCTTCATTGACTAACCACAGGTAGAAAGCAAGATTATGCAAACTGGCAATCATTCCTGCAAGTACCTCCTGCGAAATGAGCATATGACGTAAAAACGCCTTTGAATATTGTCTGTCAACAAAAGATGTTCCCTCTTCATCCAACGGAGTGAAATCATTCTTCCACTTTTCATTTTTTATGTTGATTATACCGTTTTTAGTATAAAGAAGTCCGTGCCTTGCATTGCGCGTAGGCATCACACAGTCGAACATATCAATTCCGAGAGCAATACTTTCCAGAATATTCAAAGGTGTACCGACACCCATCAGATAACGCGGTTTGTCTTCGGGAAGTATGCGGCAAACCAGATCGGTCATTTCATACATCATCTCGTGCGGCTCACCTACCGAAAGACCGCCTATTGCATTTCCGTCGGCACCGTAACCTGCGATTACCTCTGCCGATTCTTTTCTCAAATCCTTATAAACACTACCCTGAACAATTGGAAACAGAGCCTGGCTGTGTCCGTACTTCGGTTCGGTATTGTCAAAATGTGTGACACACCTTTTTAACCATTGATGTGTAAGGTCGAGAGATTTTCTTGCATAATCGTAATCACAAGGATATGGCGTACACTCATCAAAAGCCATCACAATATCAGCTCCGATAGTTCTTTGAATATCAATGACATATTCGGGGGTAAAATTATGTTTTGAACCGTCAATATGAGAGTTGAACAAAACACCTTCCTTACTGAGTTTCCTTGTATTGGCAAGCGAATATACCTGATAGCCGCCACTGTCGGTCAAAATGGGTTTGTCCCATCCGTTGAATTTATGAAGTCCGCCTGCATTTTCAATTACCTCAAGTCCGGGTCTAAGGTACAGGTGATAAGTATTTCCGAGAATTATCTGTGCTTTAGTATCTTCACTCAGCTCTTTAATGTGAACGGCTTTAACCGCCCCGGTTGTCCCCACGGGCATAAATATCGGTGTTTTGATTTGACCGTGGCCGGTAGTAATAATTCCTGCCCTTGCCGATGATCCGGTATCTGTTTTTTCTAACTTGAACTGCATTAAATAAATCTAAGATTATTTTGCCGGCAAAGGTATTGAATTCTATATTAAAACTCATAAACTTTCTATTCCGCTATCACCTTAAATGGATAAACCACAACCGATTTATTTAAAAGATAGTTAAGAAAAAAATATTGAAATTTTTATTAATAATTAAAACCGATATTATTTATGCTAAACACCTCGTTATGCGCTATTTATGGACTGAAGCTGCAAATGATAATTTAGGAGACTTATTTGATAATAAAATCCGTGTTTTATGAACCGCAGGACTACAGGTTTAACTCCGATCTGCTGTAACATAGCTTTAACCCGCGTCCGGTACTAATAATTATTTCGATTCTTCGGCAGAAACGGAGTCGAATATACTGTTATTCAATCCGGGTTTAACAATTTTTAAAACGGTGTATTGATAAAAACAGTAATTTTGCATACTTAAAACCGGAAAAACTGGCATTATGGAAGTTCAGTCAATAAAGCAACGATTCGGAATAATAGGAAATTCACCTCTGCTTGACAGGGCAATAGATATAGCTGCACAGGTGGCCCCCACGGACCTTACCGTATTGATAACCGGCGAAAGCGGTGTAGGGAAGGAGGTATTTCCGAAGATAATTCATCAGCTTAGTGCCCGCAAACATGGCTCATATATTGCCGTTAACTGTGGTGCTATTCCCGAAGGAACGATTGATTCCGAACTTTTCGGTCATGAGAAAGGTTCGTTTACGGGAGCGCACGAAGCAAGAAAAGGATACTTTGAGGTTGCTAACGGCGGCACAATCTTCCTCGACGAGGTTGCAGAGCTGCCGCTGTCAACGCAGGTTCGTCTGCTTAGAGTGCTAGAAACGGGCGAGTTTTTAAAAGTCGGCTCATCAAAGGTTATTAAAACTGACGTCAGGGTTGTTGCAGCCACAAATGTTGATATCCAGAATGCTATTCAAAACGGTAAATTCAGGGAGGACCTTTTTTACAGGCTGAATACCGTACCTATTTATATTCCGCCGTTGCGCGAAAGAAAGGAAGATATTTACCTGTTATTCAGAAAGTTTGCAGCCGATTTTGCCGAAAAATACCGGATGCCGGTACTGAGGTTAAGTGAGGATGCTGTAAATGTACTGATAAATTACAGATGGGACGGAAACGTAAGACAACTGAAAAATATAACCGAGCAGATTTCAATTATTGAAAAGGACAGAAATATTGATGCTGCAAGATTATTGAAGTATCTGCCTGTCACACGGAAAAGAGACCTGCCCGTTCTATACAAGAAAGAAGAAGAACGAAGCAGCGAAATTTCGGAAAGAGACCTGCTTTATAAGGTTCTGTTCGATATGAAAAAAGATATAAACGAGCTAAAGGCAGTTGTCGGAGGTATTTTGAAAAATGAAAGAGTGCCGCAGGATATACAACGGGAGGAAGCACATCTGATTGAAAAACTTAATCGAAATATTGATGAAATAGGTGGCAGGGCCGATCATATTGAAATAAGTCGTCCTGCTGAACCTCAGTATGTTGAACCGATTCAGGATTCGGAAGTGATTGAAGAATCGCTTTCCATTCAGGATAAAGAGATTGACCTGATTAAAAAGGCGCTTGCAAAACATCACGGTAAACGGAAAAAAGCAGCCAATGAACTGGGTATATCCGAACGCACGCTTTACAGAAAAATTAAAGAGTATAATATTACTTGATTTTGGAAGTTAATGATTTTATGAATATCAGTCATTTTATTAAAATTTTTTCACAAATGACCTTTACCCGGCAATTGGTCAGGCAGCCTGTATTTGTTCTCATTGCAATGGTCTTGTTTCAGGGATGCAAGGTCAATTATTCATTTACCGGAGCTTCAATTCCGCCTGAGATTAAAACAATTAACATTAAATACTTTCCCAACAATGCCTCTCTTGTTGCTCCTTCGCTCAGTCAGAAACTGACAGACGAACTTAGCGACAGGTTCACATCTCAGACAGACCTGACACTTGTAAACCGTGGCGGGGATCTTATCCTCGAAGGTTATATTAAAGATTACAAAACCAGTCCCGTTGCCATTCAGGGAAACGACCAGGCAGCACTTAACAGGCTGACAATTACCATATTCGTAAAATATACCGACACTTTTGACGATTCAAAAAGCTTTGAAACCACCTTTTCGAAATATGCCGACTACTCCAGCTCGCAAAATCTGACAGCAGTCCAGGACGGACTTATTGATTCCATTGTTGAAATGCTCGTTACCGATATATTTAATAAGGCTGTGATTAACTGGTAGCGGTATCGTATTTGCTCCCTAATTAAGGATGACGACAGCAAGCAGAAACAGAGACTCAAATTGCTCGTTAGTATAAATGCAGGTTAATACAGAAGAATTCCCCTTAATTTTTTCAATCCGAATTATGCAATCGCATATTTAAAAACAGAGCAATTAAGCTATTAACAAAGGATTCAGAGTATTATTAAAATTCCGGAAGGATTAAAAGTTAAATTGCATTAAACCTGGGTTATCCAGCCTAATCCATTAGTTCGTGAAACTCTCAGTGCTTAAGGCAGGTTCAATGGAATTTATCAGACCGGCATAAATATTTTCAATCTCTTCGGGCCGGTTTTTATCTTCAATAATGCTCCAGAACACTTGCGAAGAAACACCATGATGCGTGTTTGTCAATGAAATGATAACCCTGTCGTTTGCCATATCCCTGATGAAAAATGTACGGAATCCCTTCCACCATCCGAAATGATAAACCGTACTGTCGGCCTTGGTTTTTATTCTCCAGCCGAAGCCGTAATTATCTTTCCTTCGCCACGATTTCGGACTTCCGGGAGTAAAAGCCTGCCTGAGAGTTGCAGAACTTACAAGAGTTTCATTGTCCAGTGCCTTGCTGAATTTGTAAAGGTCTTCAACAGTGGAATAAACACCTTTATCACCCATAACACCGTTCAGGTAATAATCGCCGACTTTAACAAGTCTTCTGCGACCGTTTCTGTAACCCTGAACACCGACAGGAACAGCAGACCTGATTACAGAATCGTTTTTATTGCTATAAACGAATGAACGGGACATGCCGGCAGGTTCAAATATCCTCTCCTTAACAAAAACATCAAATGATTCTCCCGTAATCCTCTCAACCACCGAAGCCAGCAGGGCATAATTTGTATTGCAATAGTGGAAACCGTTATCAGGTTTGAAATATGGTGCAGGTTTGTATTTGACAAAGAGCTTTATCACATCTTCATTGTTGACTGGTTTATCTATTTCCCAGTATTTATCGGTCAGCGACATATACCTCGACAATCCCGACCTGTGATTAAGCAGATTGCGTATCGTAACACCGTGATACGGAAGTTCGGGAATGAATTTAGTTACCGTATCGTCATATTCAAGTTCACCCTCTTCCTGAAGTATCATTATTGCCGTAGCAGTAAACATCTTCGATACGGAAGCAAGCTGAAAAGCCGATTGTGTGGTCAGTTTTTCTTTCTTCCTGAAATCGGCATACCCGAAAGCACCTTTATATACAATCTCCCCGTTTTCGGCATAAAGAACAGTACCGTTAAAAACACCTTTTTTATGCAACCTTCCGAACCTTCTGTTCAATTCGGCAGCCTTTTGCTCATTATAAATTTTATTTATATTGATAAAAATGCTATCGGTCTCGATGTCAGGGATATATACAGGAATATTTTCCTCTTTCTTTTTGCCTGAGAAAAAGGTGAAATATACTGCAAAGACAAAAAGTATTATGTATAGTAATCTCCTGTGCATAAATATAAAAGTCGTATGAATCTTCTTACCCAATATTCAAATTTTTGTTACAAAAATAGTCAGGTTTCAAAACCGTAAACCGTTAAAAACCGTTAATAGTTAACATGATTTTGTTAATAAAAGTATGTACGGTAAACCCAAAATTATAAAATAAAATCAAGATAATTTTCTTTATTAATCACTTTAAAAGATGAGCCGGGATAATTTTCAGTCCAGGTTTTCGGCGGATTGACTGTTTTTTTTGAATATTTAATCTCAAACGCATTTAATTTACCATCAAACTCTTCAACATAATCAAGTTCCGCCCCGGTATATGTTCTCCAAAAATATCCGGTAGCATTGATACGATTGTAATGTAAGTATTTCTTACGTTCCGAAATAATGAAGTTTTCCCAAAGCATCCCGATATCATTTCTCCGGTCGGGGTAACTCAAGTTGTCAATAACGGCATTTCTGATTCCCAAATCATAAAAATAGAATTTATCCTGCTTCCTGACTTCTTTCCGAAGATTTTTACTATAACCGGAAACTCTGAAAATAATAAATGCTTTCTCAAGTAAATCAATATAATTATCTACAGTCTCTTTATTTATTCCCAAATTTTTACTCAACTCAAATACCGAAACTTCAGATCCTATCTGAAAAGCCAATAGACGCAATAAATCCCTAATCTTTCTCGGGTATTTAATATTCGACAACTCTAAAATATCTTTGTATAAATATGAGCTTGATATTTCATAAAGTAATTCGGTTTTGTCAGCTTTATTCACGGTGGTATAAACTTCGGGATAAGAGCCGAAAATCAACAAATCATTGAGCTCCTCACTCAATTCGAACTTATTTTTAGTTGCTGCAAGCTCCTGTAAAGAAAGAGGATACAGATTATAAGTCCATTTTCTGCCCGTCAATGGTTCCGATATACTATCAGCAAGTGTTAATGAAGAAGAGCCGGTAACCAAAAGTTTTAATAACGGAATTTCATCTTTAAGTATTTTTAAATTAATACCAATATCCGGTATTCTTTGTGCTTCATCAATAAATAGCATTTCGTAACCGCTAACCAGCGATGTTAATCTTTTCAGGTCACGCGACGACAAAACATCAATATACCTTTCCAAATCGGCATTTATACTTAAAGTTCTCAAACCCAATTTATCAATAATATACTTAGCAAGTGTTGTCTTTCCCGATTGCCGGGCTCCATATATTATCACAACTTTTTCAGTTGTTTTAAGCTTGTCTGTTAGTAAACCCGAAAGAAGACGTTCTATAAACATTTTACATTCTGTTTGCAATTGCAAAAGTAATAATTTTTCCGGTTGACCGGAAAAATTCACGCTAAATTTTCCGGTCAACCGGAAAAATTCACGTTATTCGTAATTCTGAACTTCCAGCTCTCCTTTAAGGACAAGGAATCCGTTAGCTGCAAGAGCCTCTACATCATTGATACTCGGATAGAGAGTAAAATCGGCAATACCGCCGACTCTTTTCTGAACATTGGAAAGGAAACGGTCGCTATGGAAAATGTTTC
Source organism: uncultured Bacteroidales bacterium (assembly GCA_964408535.1). Taxonomy (GTDB): domain Bacteria; phylum Bacteroidota; class Bacteroidia; order Bacteroidales; family JAADJA01; genus JAADJA01. The sequence continues at coordinate 7,583 of CAYOZZ010000264.1, forward strand.
CCGTAAGGATTATTGCATCAACCTGTTGCTCAAGAACAGCACACATAGAGGCTATCTCTTTTGAGACCTGATAGGCGCAGGCATCCGAAATAAAAAGTGCCTTTTCGTCGCCGCTGTCCATCATTTCATTGATTTTATTGATATTTCCCGTTCCGAGATAAGCGGCATATCCTCCTTTCTGTGTAATCATCTCCATAACCTCATCTTCGGTATATTTGCCGCTGTAACAAAGATGAACCAAATCGCCGACAGGTAAAGAACCTGTACGTTTTATGGAGAAAGGTCCGTCACCGTCGTAGGCATTATTAACATCCACAACCCTGCCTTTTCTGTGAGCGGCAACCGAGATTCCGCCCATACCGATAGTGGCTATTATCAGATTAAGTTCATTATAATCGGTGTGGTGTGCTTTGGCATATCTACGGGCAAAATACTTTTGATTCAGTGCATGAAAGATAGATTTACGTTCAAACAAAGGGTGCCCGCTAACTCTTGCCAAATCATCCATTTCATCAACGGAAACGGGATCGGTAAGTATCGGCCTTGCGTTGATTTTATTTGCCACTTCGTGAGCAATCAGCCCTCCAAGGTTTGTGTGATGAATTCCTTCGGAACCGGTTTTCAGGTCGTGAACCATTTTATCATTAACCTCATAAACACCGGCATTCAAAGGTTTAAGAACACCACCGCGTCCGACCACGATTTCAATTTCGTCAAAATCGGCATCATTGTCGGTCAACTCTCTCATCACCGCCTCCGTACGATATTTCATACGGGCCTCCATTCCCTGCTCTTTAAGTTGTTCGAGCTTTTGAACATCATGCTTGATATTTTTCAGAAACAGCAAACTTGTTCCTTTGTAAAGTGCAACCTGCGTTGTCCTTGTTTCGGGGTAAATTACCAGTATGTCTTTGTTTATCATAATATTACCATTGTAGATTTAATATGCTGATACTTATTATTTTTTATGTGTAATTCAAAAAAATTTCATTATTTTAAACTTATAGAATTTCAGGCTGTTTTATTACATATTTCTCCTGTACTGTCCACCGACATCAAACAATGCGTTTGTAACCTGTCCGATGGAAGTGTATTTAACTGTTTCAATCAGTGTTTCAAATACATTTTCATTATTTGAGGCTGTTTTTTGCAATCTTGCAAGCCATTCTGCAGCCTCCTTTTTGTATGTTTTTTTCAGGTTTTCAACCGTTTTCAACTGAACCTCTTTCTCCTCCGGCGTTGCCCTGATGACCTCACCCGGAATAACCGTAGGGGACCCTTTCGACGACAGGAATGTATTGACACCCATAATCGGCAGTTTACCCGAATGTTTCATCTCCTCATAATAGAGCGATTCTTCCTGGATTTTACTTCGCTGATACATTGTCTCCATTGCACCGAGCACTCCTCCCCGTTCGGTAATCCTGTCAAATTCGGCGAGAACGGCCTCCTCAACAAGGTCTGTCAATTCTTCAATTATGAAGGAACCCTGTAACGGATTTTGATTTTTTGCAAGACCAAGTTCGTGATTTATAATCAATTGTATTGCCATTGCCCTCCTGACCGATTCTTCGGTCGGTGTTGTAATAGCCTCATCGTAAGCATTGGTATGAAGTGAGTTACAATTGTCGTAGATAGCATATAATGCCTGTAATGTGGTTCGTATGTCGTTAAAATCAATCTCCTGGGAGTGAAGTGACCGTCCGGATGTCTGAATGTGATATTTCAGCTTTTGCGAACGCTCGTTACCACCGTATTTCAGCTTCATTGCCTTTGACCAGATAAGCCGTGCAACGCGACCCATTACCGAATATTCGGGATCAAGACCGTTTGAGAAGAAAAATGAAAGGTTCGGGGCAAAGGAGTTTATATCCATTCCTCTCGATAAATAATATTCAACATAAGTAAAACCGTTTGAAAGGGTAAGGGCAAGCTGTGTAATGGGATTTGCACCCGCTTCTGCAATGTGATAGCCGGAAATGGAAACCGAATAAAAGTTTCTTACATTATTTTTTGTGAAATATTCCTGTACATCACCCATAAGTTTCAGCGAAAAGTCGGTTGAGAAGATACAGGTGTTTTGTGCCTGGTCTTCCTTCAGAATATCAGCCTGCACAGTACCCCTCACTTTACTTATCGTTTCTGCTTTAATTTTTTCGTAAACATCTTTCGGCAGAACCATATCACCCGTTACTCCGAGGAGCATCAGACCAAGGCCGTCGTTTCCTTCGGGCAGTTCACCGTGATATTTCGGACGTTCGGTTCCCCTCTCCTTATAAAATTTCTCTATTTTGGCTTCAACCTCTTTTTCGAGACCGTTTTGTTTAATATAAATCTCACACTGCTGGTCAATGGCAGTATTCATAAAATATCCGACCATCGTAGGTGCCGGACCGTTAATGGTCATTGACACCGAAGTTTTCGGGTCGGCAAGATTAAAACCGGAATAGAGTTTCTTTGCATCATCAAGACAGGATACGGAAACACCGGAGTTTCCGATTTTACCGTAAATATCAGGCCTCAAATCAGGGTCTTCACCGTAAAGTGTTACGGAATCAAACGCCGTTGACAGTCTTTTGGCAGGCATACCGAGTGAGACGTAGTGGAATCTTTTGTTGGTTCTTTCCGGGCCGCCTTCACCGGCGAACATCCTTGTGGGGTCTTCTCCTTCACGCTTGAACGGAAAAACACCGGAGGCATAAGGAAACTCACCGGGAACATTCTCAAGTAAGTTCCATTTCAGAATATCACCCCAGGCTTTGTATTTAGGCAGGGTTACCTTGGGTATTTTCGTGTGCGACAATGATTCGGTATGTGTCGTAAGCTTAAACTCCTTATCCCTGACTTTAAAAACATAAAATTTCGCTTTATACGACTTAACCTTTTCCTCCCAGGTTTCCAATAGTTTCCTGTTGTGTCCGTCAAGATCAAGTTCGGTTTTCCGGTACTGCTCTTTGAGAACCTCGGCGGCGGGGCCGTTATCCATACCATCTTTTTTCAGCAATTTTAAAGTCGTGTCAATCGCATACAACCGCTGGGCAACATCCGCCTGTTGTTCAGCCCACTTATTATAATTCCTGATTGTTTCCGAAATTTCGGAAAGATACCTGATACGGTTCGGCGGAATGATATAAACCTTATCGGGAAGAACTTCCTCATTCTCATCTTCTATGTGCTCCTTGAAGTCAATTCCGGTCTTTTCGGCAATTTTTCCTACAAGTGCATTAAACAGGTGATTAACACCCGGATCGTTGAATTGTGAGGCGATAGTACCGTAAACGGGCATATCGTCAAGACTCTTATCCCAGAGAAGATGATTCCTTTGATATTGCTTTTTAACATCGCGTAAAGCATCAAGACCGCCGCGTTTATCAAATTTATTAAGAGCAATAAGGTCGGCGTAATCCAGCATATCAATTTTTTCCAGTTGGGTAGCTGCACCGTAATCGGGAGTCATAACGTAAAGAGTTATGTCGCTATGGTCAACAATTGTGGTGTCGGACTGGCCGATACCCGACGTTTCGAGAATTATCAGGTCGAAACCTGCTGCCTGAACAATGGTTTCGGCATCTTTCACATATTTCGACATTGAGAGATTCGATTGCCGTGTTGCAAGTGAGCGCATATAAACATTGTCGTTGTTTATTGAGTTCATTCGAATACGGTCGCCAAGCAATGCCCCCCCCGTTTTTCGTTTGGACGGGTCAACCGAAATAATCGCAATTGTCTTGCCTGGATATTTCAATAAAAATCTCCTGACGATTTCATCAACAAGAGATGATTTTCCGGCTCCTCCCGTTCCGGTTATTCCGAGTACCGGAGATTTTTTTTCGTTACGTTTTTCGGCAAGTTTGTCGAGAATATCCTCAACGCTGTCCCTGTCGTTTTCAGCAGCGGAAATCAAACGGGCAATTGAGTTTATATCCCTTTTCTCAATATCTTCAATCCTGACATTTACTCCTTTACCTGTTGGGAAATCCGCTTTTTCGAGGAGGTCGTTTATCATTCCCTGTAGCCCCATTTCACGACCGTCATCGGGTGAGTAAATACGTGTAATTCCGTAATTATGAAGCTCTTCCTGCTCATCCGGCAGGATAACCCCGCCGCCACCGGCAAAAATTTTAATATGTCCGCAGCCCTTTTCCTGCAACAGGTCATACATATATTTCAGAAATTCAATGTGTCCGCCCTGGTATGAAGTAATTGCAATTGCCTGCACATCTTCCTGCTGCGCACAATCAACAATTTCCTTCACCGAGCGGTTATGTCCGAGGTGAATAACTTCGGCACCCGTAGCCTGTATGATACGACGCATAACATTAATAGCCGCATCGTGCCCGTCGAAAAGAGAGGCTGCCGTTACTATTCTGATATGATTCTTCGGTTTGTAAACTTTAGTATTTTGCATCTCTACCTGATATTTGTCAAAAGATTAATAAATGCAAAGATAATTAAAGTTTGAAATAGAATTGATTTTTTACTAATTTTGCGGTACAACATCTGTCGTAAAGGATGTAATATACGTATGCATTAAAAATTTATGATAATGACAAAACAGATACTATTTGCAATCTCCTTACTGATAACCCTTGGGGTTTTCGGGTGGACAATGTCAAGGATTTTTTCTTACTTCAGACTTACAAAACCTTTTCCGGTCGGTGACTGGGGTAAGCGTATAAAACTTGTTTTGAAAGTGGCTTTCGGGCAAACCAAAATTTTCAGATTCCCGGTCGTCGGCTTTTTGCATGCTTTGGTATTCTGGGGTTTTATGGTCATTCTGTTCGGCAGTATCGAAATGGTCATTGACGGACTTTTCGGGACAGAACGTTCATTAAGTTTCCTCGGTTGGTTCTATAATTTTATGATGGCCTTCGGAGATATTTTTGCGCTGATAATCGCCGTCGCCATACTTGTTTTTCTTGCCCGCAGGTTGTTTGGTCATATCAAAAGGTTTAGCGGTATTGAGATGAAACATGTTTCGCACTATGACGCCAATATTGCGCTTACAATCATCTTCTTTCTTATGATATCTTTGATGGGAATGAACACCTTTTACATTTTGCAGGAACCCGAACACTATAACGGTGTTTTCCCGGTCAGCAGCTATTTGGCAAATCATTTTTTTGCCGGAAGTAACCTTGATTCTTACAAAATACATTTCTGGCATGAGTTTTTCTGGTGGACTCACATTCTGCTTATTTTCCTGTTTGCCAATATTTTACCTTACTCAAAGCACTTCCATGTCTTCATGTCAATACCAAATGTTTTTCTTTCGCGCCTTGAGCCGCTCGGTTATCTGTATAATATGCCCGAAATAACGAAGGAGGTTAAACTGATGATGGATCCTGATGCCGCTTTCGCCGACCCGCCTGAAGGGGAAGAGGAGGTAGGACGTTTCGGTGTTAAGGATGTTGAGGATATAACCTGGAAAAACTATCTCGATTCGTTAACCTGTACCGAATGCGGAAGATGTACTTCGGTTTGTCCGGCAAATATCACTGGCAAACTGTTGTCGCCGAGAAAGATAATTATGAATGTCAGGGCAAGAATGAAGGAAAAGGGTCCCGGACTGGTTAAAGATAAAAACTTTGATGATAACAAAGCTCTGATATCGGATTATATATCACCCGAGGAACTTTGGGCCTGCACAACCTGCAACGCCTGTGCACAGGAGTGTCCGGTAAATATTAACCATCCGTCCATAATTGTTGATCTGAGACGTTATCTTGTAATGGAAGAGTCGGCGGCACCCGGCGAATTGAATGCAATATTCACAAATATTGAAAATAACGGAGCTCCGTGGCAGTTTTCGCCTGAAGACAGAATGTTATGGGCCGAAGGATTGGAAATGAATGTTTTATCAGAAGAAACATTTTAATGATATGATAAAATCAATCAGACTTACGAACTTTTACAGTTTTAAAGAAACAACAATTGATTTAAACTGCGATCAAAATATTTTAATCGGAATCAACGGTTCGGGAAAATCAAATTTATTTAATGCTATACGATTGTTAAAAGAAGGTGTGGCAGGAAAAGGACTTCAGGAACTTATTCTTGAAGAATGGGGAGGAATAGATGAAATCTTTTTTAAAGGTAATAAAAGTGAAGATTTACAAAACTCTCTCGGTATTGAAGTGACATTTGATAAAAACGTTATCAAAAATTACGGTTTTAACTTCCGTCAGGATGTAAAATATAAAATTGTAATTATTAAATCTCCCGGTTTGAATAACTATTTTGTCAGTGATAAAGTTGTAACATCAACAGGGTTTAAATATTCGGATATATACAACGGGAAAGGAGTACTTGCCGAAAAAATAACTTCCGATAAACCTGACACCACTTTCATTAAATATGATGACTTTGAGCCTAAAGAGCTTTCACTTTCAAGAATATATGATTCGGAAAGATATGCAGCACTTAATGCTTTACGAAAAGCAATCAGTGATATTACCGTTTACAGCTATTTTGACACTACACCAAACAGCCCGCTGCGGAAAGCTATGAAAGCCACCGGTGGTAAACGGTTGTCTGCTACAGGAGGTAATCTTCCGCAAATTTTAAATACAATTAAAATAAGTCATAAGAAGGAGTATAGAGAAATTGTCGGATTATTAAATGATGTGAATGAAAACTTCAGAGGATTCGATTTTCACTTTCTCGGTTCAGGTAATTTCGAATTAATGCTGGATGAAAGTAATCTTGACAGTTCGGTTCATGTAACTCATATATCGGATGGAACTTTAAGATATCTTTGCTTACTGTCAATATTATATAACCCCGATAGAGGAAAATTTATTTGTATTGATGAACCTGAGGTCGGTTTACATCCAGATATGTCGTTAAATATTACAAATGCTATAAAAGAGGCGGCAAAAGAATCAACAATATTAATTGCCACACATTCCGAAAATATTTTAAATGCATTTGAGCCTGAAGATGTCAGGGTTTTTGAAAAGGATGATGATAATTCAACGGTGGTAAATTCATTTTCAAAAAAGGATTTCCAAAACTGGTATGATAAATACAACCTTGGCAAAATGTGGCGTGATGGTGATATAGGAGGTAACAGATGGTAATGAAAAAAGTTTTGATCATAGAAGGAGCAAAAGATGAAAGTAACGGGATTCTCAGACAGGGATTCAACAGGTTACTTTCACGGAAATTAAAAGGTTCAATGCCCAGAATAATTATGGGGGAAGGTAAGTCACAAACAATAAGAAAATTTAAGAACTACAGACCGGGCAAACCTTTTCTGTTAATTGACCTCGACAAACCGGAAAGCCAAAAGAATAAAGATATTGAAAAAAACGAACTTATCCGGGATTCAAAGTTTGTTTACTTTATGGTGCAGGAAATGGAAGCCTGGTTTCTTTCTCAACCTGAAGTACTGGACTCTTTTTATAATGAGAAAATAAGAAATATTCCGGATAGACCGGCAAAAGATATTCCGAATCCGTCAGATTTGCTTTATAGAATTACAAAAAACACCCCAAAGGGAAAATATCATAAAGTTGCTCATGCTGTTGAGTTGCTTCAAAGGCTGGATGCTGATAAATTAATAAACGAATTTGTTGATTTTAAGAATTTAATCGAAACTTTAAAAAATTAAAAATGTCAGAGAACAAGATACAAATAACAGTTCCCGTAATGGCAGATGAGTTTGCCAAAGGTCATAAACCCGAATATCTTTTCTGGGTTGGGTCGGCAGGTGCATTCGACGACAGATATAAAAAGGTAACCCGCGAATTTGTCAAAATACTGACATACCTGAAAATTGATTACGCGGTTTTGGGAACCGAGGAGACCGACAGCGGCGACGTAGCCCGAAGGGCAGGAAACGAAATGCTGTTCCAGATGCAGGCTATGATGAATATTGAAGTTATGAACGGCTATGAAGTGAAAAAGATTATTACCTGCGACCCTCATGATTTTAATACACTGAAAAATGAATATCCCGACTTCGGAGGTAATTATGAAGTAATTCACCATACACAATTCCTCCAAAAAATGATAAACGAAGGAAAGATAAACATTAAAACGGGAGTTTTTAAAGATAAAAAAATAACATTTCACGACCCATGCTATCTTGGACGTGGAAACGGCGAATATGATGCACCGCGGGATGTTCTGAAAGCCATACCTTCCGTTAAGGTTGAGATGGAACGCCATAAAAGCCGCGCTTTATGTTGCGGTGCAGGCGGAGGACAAATGTTCAAAGAGGCCGAAAAGGGTGATAAAGAGATATTTATAGAACGGACGGAGGAAGCTATCGCAACAGGTGCCGATATCATTTGCACAGCCTGCCCTTTCTGTATGACAATGATGACGGATGGTATCAAATATAAAAATCAGGAAGAGCGAATGAAAAATTACGATATTGCCGAGCTGGTAAGTATGAGTCTCGGACTCTAAAGATGATTTAGCCGGTTTTTAGTCGAATTGATTTGAAAAGCGCGCAGATTTGTTTACCATGGTTACAAAAACACTACCCTCGGTTTATTGTTGCGGATTTCATTGTTGGCACCTACTCTTTCACCTCCAGTTTAAAACCTGTACCGTGAATGTTTGTAATCGAAATATCGGGGTCGGATTTTAAATATTTCCTGAGTTTTGCAATAAACACATCCATACTTCTGCCCACAAAATAATCATCCTCACCCCATATTGATTTCATAGCCGTTTCGCGGGTCAATATCCTGTTTTTATATTTGCATAACAATGCAAGCAGGGCGGATTCCTTTCTTGTTAGCGTCTGTTCGGTATCTGCTCTTTTCAGAATAAGATTTTCCGGATCAAATGAAAAACTGCCGATATTAAATATTCTTACAGGGATTTCCGGTTCCTGCGATGTATGCATATAACAGCGCTTTAAAATTGCTTTTATGCGCAGGCTCAGTTCTTCGGTATTGAATGGCTTTGAAATATAGTCATCACAACCAATTTTAAATCCTTTTACGCGGTCTTCTTTCAGGGTTTTTGCCGTCAAAAAGATTATGGGAGTATATTCGTCGCTCTTTCTTATCTCCTCTGCAACACTGAATCCGTCCTTCTTGGGCATCATCACATCAAGGATAATAAGATTAAAAGAGTTTTTTTTATACTCTTTCAATCCCTCTTCCCCGTCTTTACATAAAACCGTATCATAGCCCAGCATTTCGAGATAGTCCTGAATTACAACACTCAGGTTCGGATCATCTTCAACGAGTAAGATTTTGTTATATTTTTCCATAGTGTCAGGATTACAATTATAAAACAATACCCCTTGTAAATTGTTTATTTATTAATGTTTATTCCGTTTTCCCAAATCCGGTTAAACGGGAAATGATATTTTAAATTCGCTTCCCTTATTGAGTTCACTAACGACAAAAACCGAGCCTCCCATAGCTTCAACAACAGTATAAACATAATACAATCCGAGTCCGAATCCTTTAATATCATGAATATCACCGGTCTGAATTCTGTGAAATTTCTTAAAAATATGTTTCTGGCTCTCCTTCGACATTCCCATCCCGTTATCTTTAATTGAAATTTCTATTCTCCCTTCCGAATTTTCAGTTGAAATCCGTATTTCGGGTTTCTCTTCCGAATACTTGTTTGCATTATCAAGAAGATTGTTTATAACATTTGTCATATGGTGCCTGTCTGCTGTAATAATATGCATATCAGCTTTCAGGTCGGTATATATTTTACCTTTCTTTTCTGCAATTACGACTTCAAAATTACTTACACAACTTTCAATAATATTGTGTAAATCAATCGGATTCATCCTCAAATTATATTCTCCTTTATCAATTGAAGCAATCTGAAGGACTCTTTCGACCTGATTTTTCAATCTTACATTTTCATCGAAAATAATCTTTGCATATTTCTTTACTTTCTCAGGATTCTTTGAAACGGCGGATTTTATCAGCATTTCGCTTGAAACCGAAATAGTCGAAATAGGAGTCTTGAATTCATGGGTCATATTATTGACAAAATCGGTTTTCATTTCCGAAAGCTTTTTTTGCCGTACGATAAAATATATTGTATAAAAGAAACTGACAATCAGAACAAGTAAAAACAACCCCGACATTACGGGAAGGATTATCATCCCGCTGAATACAAGACCCTTTTGGTGGGGATAGTAAACCGACAGTAAATATCCCTGCGACTTACAAATACAGGTTAAAGATATTTGATGGGGAGAGTTGATAAGCTCCTTTTCATAGCCTTCATAGTTTCCGAAAACAAACATATCGTCACTTTCGCGGTAAACACCGTAAACAAAATCCTTTTTCTTCCATATCGAACTAAATTCAGTGGTTATAAGCGAATCCAGAACTTCGGGCTGTACTACTGCAAATAAATCCTTATGCTCCTGTATGAACTGATATTCGGAACCGGCGGAATCAACGGAAAAAGTCCGGTCGGAAGTCATAAGGTGATTCACAACGGTTTTTAGCGCTACTTCAACCCTGTTATTGAACTGGTCGTTTTCATGCTCCCAGGTTACCTTGACCCAGAAAAGCTGGGTAATCAGTGCAGCAATCAAAGAGATTGTAATCAATACAAATATTAATCTGAGAACCTTCTTGTTCATAATTCAAATTTAATGTAAAAAACCCCCGATTATAAAAATTAACAAAAAATTAACAGTAATTAACAACCCGTTAACAGAGTTAAACTCATAATGAGAGTAAGTTTGCCGCTGTAAATATAAACTGATAATCTTTAATTTAAATTAAAAGAAATGAAAAAATTATTTTATGCCTTCGGAATAGTAGCATTTTTAACTCTCGGTTCTTATGCTGTTGAATCTGTAATAATAACATCTTCAAATACTGACACAAGTGTTTATGACGATCCGCCGGCAAAGAAAGCAAAATCGGCGAAGCACAGTTGTTGCTCCGAATACGGTAAAAAAAGCGACTGCTCGTCAAAAAGCTCACGTTCGAAGTCAAATTGCGATACAAAAGGTAAAAGTTCAAAAAAAGCAAGTACTACAACTACTGAAAAATCTAAAGAGACTACACCTGACAAAAAGTAAATTGATAACCTCTTGTTTTTGATCCCAATTATCGCACAAAGTGGTAATTGGGATTTTTTTATTCCTTGTTTTTCGTATCAATAATAATTGTCACAGGTCCGTCATTCACAAGTTCCACATCCATCATTGCTCCGAATTCTCCTGTTTGAACCGCCTTTCCCGTCTCCTCTTCAAGTTTTGCAATAAATTTTTCATACATCGGAATTGCAAAATCCGGTCTGGCAGCCTTTATGTACGACGGACGATTACCCTTTCTTGTGCTGGCGTGCAGTGTAAACTGGCTGACAACAATGATTTCACCATTAATGTCAGTAACCGGAAGATTCATTACACCGTCATCATCATCAAATATCCTCAACCTTGAAATTTTGCCGGCAAGCCGGTCAATATCCTCCTGTGTATCGGCATTTTCAATACCGAGAAGAATCAACATTCCTTTTCCTATCCTGCTTTTAACCTTTCCGTCAATTGTTACGGAAGCTTTTGATACTCTTTGAATTACAACTCTCATAATCTAAAATTGATACAAACGGCAAATGTATTAAATTTTTATACCTTTGCCACCCTATTTTTCGGATAAGTAATGGAAAGCAATATCAGAATAAAGAACAGAAAGGCCTATCACGAATATTTTATTCTTGAAAAGTTCGTTGCAGGCATTCAACTGACCGGTACCGAGATAAAATCAATACGTACCGGAAAGGTCAGTCTTGCCGAAGGTTACTGTACTTTCAAAGGTAATGAGTTGTTTATCGTTAATATCCATATTGCCGAATACAAATTCGGTACACATTATAATCATGACCCGAAACGTGACCGAAAACTGCTGCTTACAAAACGTGAGCTGAAAAAACTGGCAAATAAAACAAGAGAGAAAGGTCTTACAATCATTCCGACAGTTCTGTTTATTAATGAAAAAGGTCTTGCAAAACTTGAAATCGCCCTTGCAAAAGGTAAAAAACTATACGACAAGAGAGAGTCGCTAAAAACCAAAGACTCAAAAAGAGACCTCGACAGAAAAAATTATTGATTTTTCCCCTTAATCTGAGCAAGCGTCCACCCCCGGAAATGAGCAAGTTTCCACCCCGGAAATGAGCAAGCGTTCACGCTTGCATTTGAACCACCCGCAAAATAAACAAGCGTCCACACCTGTATTAAACCTCCCCACACATACATTCGTAAACCATTTTTCGCCTCCCGGCACCCTCTCCTCTGTTAAATTTTGTTAAATGTAACCCCATTATATTGATATTGTTACGATTCATTATTTCTTTTGCAAATCAAAAAATTATTAAAAACTGGAACTATGGATATTGTTGTTGAAAATCTGACAAAAAAATACGGAGCACAAAAAGCCGTTGACAACATTTCTTTCAAAGTGAAAACCGGTGAAATACTTGGGTTTCTGGGGCCTAACGGTGCCGGAAAAACCACCACGATGAAAATCATCACCACCTTTCTCACTCCCAACGACGGAAATGCTCTCGTAGGAAATTTTTCAATTAAAGATGATCCCGAGTCTATCAGGAAAAATATCGGCTATCTTCCTGAAAACAATCCTTTATATGAGGATATGCCCGTTATTGATTATCTGCGTTTTGTTGCCGAGTTGCAACAGATAGACAAATCGAAAATCAATGACAGGATACTGGAGATGGTCAATCTTTGCGGGCTTGAGGGCGAAAAGCATAAAAAGATAAATGAGTTGTCGAAGGGATACAAGCAGCGTGTAGGGTTGGCCCAGGCACTCATTCATAATCCCGAGGTACTGATTCTCGATGAGCCTACATCGGGCCTTGACCCGAACCAGATTGTCGAGATAAGGGAGCTTATCAAAAAGATTGGCAGGGAAAAAACTGTCATTCTCAGCTCACATATTCTGGCCGAAGTGGAAGCTACCTGCGACAGAATTCTTATCATCAACAAAGGAAAAATTGTTGCCGACGGAACAGCAAAAGAGCTTCGAAAACAATCCGAAGGAAAGGAAATCCTCAGGGTTAAGATAGAAGACGGTGACAAAAATGAGATTTTCAAAGCTTTGCAGGAAGTAAGTACCGTGGGAACTGTTGACTTTATCCCTAATGAAGAAAACACATTTGAGATTCAAAGCAAACCCGAACTTTCGTCAAGAAGAGAGATATTCAAACTTTGCGTTGATAAAAAGTGGGTATTGACGGAAATGAGTTTCGTTGAGACAAAACTTGAAGATGTCTTCAGAAACCTCACGATGAACTAAATTGTTATTGAAAAAATAAAGTATTAATTCAAAATACACAGAAATATGAAACAGATTTGGACAATAGCCGGGCGGGAATTAAGGACATTTTTCGATTCGCTCATTGCTTATATAATGCTGATCGCATTTCTCGGGTTCAGCGGTTTCTTCACCTGGCTTTACGGGGCCGATGTGTTTTACGTAAAGCAGGCAAGCCTCCAGTCGTTTTTCAGTATTGCTTACTGGACACTGTTTTTCTTCATTCCGGCACTCACAATGAGACTTTTTGCCGAAGAAAACAGGTCGGGAACAATAGAGTTGCTTCTTACCAAGCCTGTCACCGACTGGCAGGTGGTTGTCGGAAAATTCCTCTCAACCCTCATACTAATACTTATTGCCCTTGCTCTTACATTACCCTACTATATCACTGTTGCCAACCTCGGCTCAATTGATAATGGTGCGGTTTGGTCGGGCTATCTCGGGCTGATACTTATGAGCGGCGTTTATATTGCCATCGGAATTTTTACAAGCAGCGTTTCTAACAATCAGATAGTCAGTTATCTGCTGGCATTGTTTATCGGAATATTTTTCCAGATAATTTTTTCAATGCTTGCCGGAAATTTCAGCGGAATGATTGGCGAAGTGCTGAATTATCTCAGCGTTTCAACTCATTTCGACTCAATGTCAAGAGGTGTGATTGACTCGAAAGACCTTGTTTATTTCCTGTCAATTATATTTATGGGACTGATTATGACCGAGGCAAATATTGAAAAGAAAAGACTGTAACCTGTTTAACCTTATAATTTTAGAGAGATGAAAAATAAGAAATCAATAAATACACAGATACTTTTGGTCTTTGCCATTCTTCTGGTAATAAATGTATTGTCCGACAAATTTTTCTTCAGGCTCGACTTTACATCCGACAATCGTTACACATTAAGTCAGGCCACTAAAAATATCCTGAAATCACTGGATGAGCCGGTTACCGTTACCGCATATTTTACCGAAGATCTTCCTCCCGATATCGCAGTAGTAAGAAGGGATTTTAAAGACCTGTTGGTTGAATATGCAAATATCTCAAAAGGAAATGTCGTTTATGAATTTGTTGACCCAAACAAAGACCCGCAAATCGAACAAAAGGCGTTTCAGGCGGGTGTCAGACCGGTAATGATTAATACGAGGGAAAAAGACGAAGCAACCCAGAAAAAGGTATTTCTCGGAGCCGTAATTCAAAAGGGTGAAGAGAGCGAAGTGCTGCCCTTTATTCAGCCGGGTGCCGCCTTTGAATACGATCTTTCGTCGAGCATTAAAAAACTGACGGCTAAAAACAAACCTGTTATCGGACTGGTACAGGGATATGGTTCTCCTTCGATAAGCTCAATGCCGCAGGCAGTCAAACTCCTTGAGGTTCTTTATACCGTTGAACCTGTAAACCTCAGCGATTCGGCCGTTAATCTACAAAAATACAAGACTATTGCTATCGTTGCACCCAAGGATAGCATTCCTGAAAGTGCACTGGCAAAACTTGACAAATATCTTGCAGGCGGCGGAAATCTGTATATTGCTATGGACAGGGTTGAGGCTAATTTGCAAACGGCACAAGGCTCGGTTTTGAGCACAGGTCTTGAAAAATGGCTGGCAGACAAAGGCCTGGTTGTCGAGCCGGATTTCGTTGTAGATGCAAGTTGCGGTAGTATCGGCGTTCAGCAACGGACGGGTGCTTTCAGCTTTACCACAAATGTTAAATTCCCTTACCTTCCGCTCATCGTTACATTTGCCGATCATCCCATAACATCGGGTCTTGAACAGGTTATAATGCCCTTTGCAAGCTCAATTAAATATACGGGCGACACTGCAAATGTTTTTACACCTATTGCCATGACATCCGAAAAATCGGGTACACAATCGGCTCCGCTATATTTCGATATTAATAAAAAATGGAAAGATACCGACTTCCCGATGTCGAATATTCCAGTCGGGGTTACGTTGCAGGGAAAACTGGCAGGCAACAACAACTCCTCAATAGTTCTGTTTAGCGACGGCGAGTTTGCTGTCAACGGCGAAGGACAAAACCAGAAAAGAGTATCGGAAGATAATGTTAACCTGATGGTAAATTCAATTGACTGGCTTTCGGACGATACCGGACTTATTGAGCTTAGAACAAAGGGTGTTACATCCCGACCGCTCGACCAGATTGAAGAGGGGAAAAAGGCATTCCTTAAATGGCTTAACTTCCTGCTTCCGATATTCCTTGTGTTACTCTACGGAATTTTCAGAATGCAACGCAAAAGAAGTATCAGGGTTAAAAGGATGGAACCCGGAAATCTTGGTTAATAGTTTTGTTGAAATTTAAAAAATTTGTATTATGATGTCGAAAATATTAAATACGAAAACACTGCTGATTTTACTGGTAGCGGTTATTGCTATCTATCTTATTTCAACATTGGGTGGAAACGATGACAGAACCTTTAAAAGCGAGATTGTTACCATTGATACGGCTAAAGTTACAAAAATAGTCGTTACTCCTAAGATCGGTGCCGGTGATGATATAATTTTCACAAAAACCGGCAGTGATTGGAAACTTGAATCGGGTGGAAAAACCTATACCCCAAGCAAACATGCTGCAAAACAGATACTTTCGGAACTTGTTAAAATGAAGGCCGAAAGAGTTGCTGCCACAAATAAGTCGAAATGGAAAGAACTGGAAGTAACCGACTCCACGGGAACATCCGTGAAACTTTACGAAGACGGTGACGAGGTGGCAAATATTTATATCGGTAAATTTTCATATACCCAGCCAAAAGGTCAACAAACCCGGCAAAACAGAGGTAAGATGTCAACCTGCGTAAGGCCGGCCGACGAAAATAATGTCTATGTGGTTGACGGATTTATTAAAATGAACATTCCTGCCAAAGTCGAGAGTTACAGGGATAAATCGTTAAGTATGCTTAATAAAGACGACATTACGAAAATAACTCTCAATTATCCTGAAGGCAGTTATACTTTGAATAATGAGGGCGGAAAATGGATGTTAAACAATCAGCCCGCCGACTCGATAAAAATGAAGACATATCTTTCAAAAATCAGTCGTGTTACAGGCTCTAAATTTATTGATGATGTAAATCCCGCAAACACTACACCCGAATATTCGGTGAAAATTGAAGGAAATAATTTTATGCCGGTTGAAATAAAAGCTTTTGCAGCCGACTCGGTCAACCGGTATGTTATCGTTTCTTCAAAATTACCTGACAGCAAGTTCAGCGGAAGCAAGGGGAAACTGTTCGACCGGATATTCCCTTCAATACCCGAACTGCTCGGGCTTCCGAAAGAGGAAGACGGGAAGAAGTAAACCGGACAGCTCTTGTCTTAATATAAAATGCTACCGGGTATTCTTTGTAAAAAATGTCTCTTTTCCCGTTTTGCCCCAACCCCCGGAGAGAGCAGGGAAAAGAGACATTTTTTTCGCTTTACCCGAAACAGCATATTTAAAAACAGTGCAATCAAGCTATTAACAAAGGATACAAATTCCGGAAGGGTTAACACTAAACCGGAATTATCCCGCCTAATCCATTAATTTATAAAATGTATAATGCATTGGGCGGGTTTAAAGCAATCCTACTTCTCCTTATTCAGGAGCAGCACTTCATTTGCAACAACTTCGGTAATATAATGTTTGTTGCCGTCCTTGTCATCCCAGGAGCGGGAAGTCAGTTTGCCTTCTATGGCAACTTCGTGCCCCTTTTTCAGGTACTTCTCGACTATCGTTGCAGTGCCGTTCCAGGCAACGATGTTGTGCCACTGTGTTTCGGTAACTTTTTCGCCACCCTCCTTTTTATAGGTGTCTGATGTTGCCATTGTAAACCTTGCAACTTTTTTACCGTTGTCAAACGATTTTACTTCCGGGTCTTTCCCCAGGTTTCCGATGAGTTGTACTCTGTTTTTTAATGAGTTCATAATAGTAATTTTTAAAAATTAGTAATTAAATTATTTGGCTGGATTTTGCACTACGAGCGTTTTTGAGGTCATTTGCTTTGCTTTTTACATTTATTGCTCTCTTTAATAGCAATCAAGTAATCGCAGAATTACCACAAAAAGCATCCCATTACAGATAGATTCATTATTTTAAAGAACGTTTATCAAAATGTTGACGCTGCAAAATTACA
>CAYOZZ010000265.1:0-8316 GCA_964408535.1 uncultured Bacteroidales bacterium
CCGATACGTGTTTCGGGGAATTTCCCCTTTTTTGTAAAGAAAATGTTAAACCCAAGTATCAGAATTGATACTAATACTAATAAAAATGTTATGATAAAAATTTGAAACATCCTATCTCTTTTTTGCAAAAATAAACTTATGATTATTACATAATACTTCATTTTAGTACTTTTGTTCTTTACTTTTTTGCCTTGTATTAAGGCGTTTTTTGTATAATAAATTCAAAATCAAAATAATAACCTTAATATTGTCAGTTTTTTTAGTCTTATTTTCCACTTTTTTTCCATTGTTCGGAGGGCAGTATTGAAGCACTGGCGTCTGATATTTTTATAATTGTCTGCTTTTTAAATTTAAGTATAGTGGAGGTGCTGAGTTTATTTAAAGGTGAAAAACAACCGGGAAGTTATGAAATTGTTTTCGACGCTTCGGGATTGCACAGCGGAATTTATTTTGTCAGGTTAAATGCCGGGAGTTATTCAACTTTCAAAAAGATTGTGATTACAGTTGGAAAATAAGGCCGGTTATTCCCATAGTATAGATTATTTTTAAACCATTCTGATTTTTCCTGTTGCCAAATCGCTATTATTCTTTATTTTTGCACCGATGAAGAATATTAGAAATTTTTCCATAATAGCGCACATTGATCACGGCAAAAGCACACTTGCCGACCGCTTGCTTGAATTTACCGGAACGGTTACGGAACGTGATCTTCAGGCTCAGGTGCTTGATGATATGGAACTGGAACGCGAAAGGGGAATTACCATTAAAAGTCACGCCATTCAGATGGAATATGAACATAATGGCGAAAAATATATTTTAAACCTGATAGATACTCCGGGTCATGTTGACTTTTCTTATGAGGTTTCCCGGTCAATAGCAGCTTGTGAGGGTGCGTTACTGATAGTTGACGCTACACAAGGCATTCAGGCTCAGACAATTTCAAATCTTTATCTTGCTATAGAAAACGATCTCGAAATAATTCCGGTATTGAATAAAATGGATCTCGAAGCTGCCATGCCGGAAGAGGTTAAGGATCAGATTGTTGATTTGCTTGGTTGCAGCAGGGATGATATTATTGAAGCCAGCGGAAAGACAGGTTACGGTGTTGACCGAATTTTGGAAGAAATAGTCGAAAAGGTGCCTGCACCCAGTGGCAACCCGGATGAGCCTTTACAGGCATTGATCTTCGATTCTGTTTTTAATTCTTATCGCGGAATAATTGCCTATTTCAGGATAATGAACGGTACTTTAAGGAAAGGCGATTTTGTTAAGTTTGTAAACACCGGTAAAGAATATAATGCCGACGAAATCGGAGTTTTGAAACTGGAAATGCAACCCCGGAAAGAGCTTAGAGCAGGTGATGTCGGGTATATAATCTCCGGTATTAAAACCTCTAAGGAGGTAAAGGTGGGAGATACTATTACCCATGTTTCAAATCCGACTGAGAATGCTATTGAGGGATTTGAAGATGTAAAACCAATGGTCTTTGCAGGGATTTATCCTGTTGATGCCGATGATTATGAAGATTTGAGGGCATCACTCGAAAAACTGCAGCTTAATGACGCTTCACTGACTTTTGTGCCTGAGTCTTCGGCTGCTCTCGGATTTGGCTTCCGCTGTGGATTCCTCGGGCTGTTACATATGGAGATTGTTCAGGAGCGACTTGACCGTGAGTTTGATATGGATGTCATAACGACTGTTCCAAACGTATCGTTCATAGTCTATAAGTCAAAGGGTGAAAAAGTTGAGGTGCATAATCCATCCGGAATGCCTGAACAAAAATATATTGATCATATCGAAGAACCTTATATAAAAGCCCAGATAATTACAAAATCCGAATATATCGGCTCGATTATGAAGCTTTGTATTGATAAGAGGGGTACTCTCACTAATCAGGTTTATATCGGTACCGACCGTGTTGAGATAACTTTTGAGATGCCTTTGAGTGAGATCGTCTTTGATTTTTACGACAGACTGAAAAGCATATCAAAAGGTTATGCCTCTTTCGATTATTACCAGACCGGCTTTAAACCTGCAAAACTCATAAAACTTGATATTTTACTGAACGGAGAAAAGGTGGATGCCCTCTCAACACTTATTCATGTTGATCATGCTTACAGCTTCGGTCGCAGGATGTGTGAGAAACTAAAAGAGCTTATTCCCAGACAGCAATTCGATATTGCAATACAGGCGGCAATAGGCACAAAAATAATAGCGCGGGAGACTGTAAAGGCAGTCAGAAAAGATGTTACGGCTAAATGCTACGGCGGAGACATTACACGGAAACGGAAACTTTTGGAAAAGCAGAAAAAGGGTAAGAAGCGTATGCGTCAGGTAGGAAATGTGGAAGTTCCACAGCAGGCTTTTATGGCTGTTTTGAAGCTGGATTAAATAGGGAATCAAAACTTTCTTAATTCCCGTATAATAGGAATCAAAAAATCTTGTTATTTTAGCAGGCTATATTTTTTGAATGTGTATGGATAAGAAATACAATAAAAAGAAGGGTGTTTTTTTTACAGGGGTTTTGTTCCTTATATCCCTTTTCTTTATCATTCCTTCCGGTTCTTATTCACAGTTTTACAACGGCTCGCAGATGACTTTCGGAAAAAACAGGGTTCAGTACAAAGAGTTTTTGTGGACATATTATAAATTTGAAAATTACGATATCTATTTTTATCTTGGTGGTAAGGAACTGGCTATTTATACTGCAAAATTTGTTAAAGAAAATCTGACGGAGATAGAAGACCGCCTTGATACTGGTATTGATGACAAGATGCAATTCATCATCTTTAATAACTACAGTGATTTAAAACAGAGTAACATTGGGCTTATTGAAGATGAATCGTATAATACCGGCGGGGTAACACAGATCATCGGGAAGAAAATTTTGCTATACTTTGACGGAAACCATAAGGATTTTGACCGGCAGATAAAATCAGGGCTTGCACAGGTTATTGTCAATCAGTTACTTTACGGTAGTACGGTCGGAGCTCAAATCAAGAATACTTCTCTTTTTCCCTTTCCGGATTGGTATATGAACGGGCTTGTTTCGTATATTTCGGAAGATTGGAATACTGAAATTGATAATCGTGTAAAAGATGGCATTCTGACCGGTGAATTTGCAAGGTTTAATCAACTGACAGGTGAACAGGCCACAATTGCAGGACATTCTTTCTGGAATTTTATTTCGGAAAAATACGGAAGCAGCACTATCTCCAACATAATTTATATGGCAAAGGTCAGCCGGAGACTCGAAAGCGGTTTTTTGTATGTTTTGGGGAAATCGTTTTCCGATTTGGTTAATGAAGCAACTGCTTATTATAAAGCACGTTACTCTTTGACTGATACATCTGAAGACATTCCCGAAGAATCATTGCTTAAAAAGGTCAGGTCAAATACGACATACGACAGGTTACGTCTCAGTCCTGACGGCAAATATGCGGCTTTCACAACAAATCAGTCCGGTCAGTACAAGGTTTTTCTGAAAGACCTTCAAACCGGAAAGGTAAAAAAGATAATGAAGGGCGGATACAGGCTTGATGAAAAGATTGACTACTCTTATCCTTTACTCGCCTGGCATCCTATGAGCAGCGTCTTGTCAATAATTGTGGAGCGTAAGGGCGAAACATGGCTCTATTTTTACTATCCCGGTGAGAAAAAGATGGAGAGTGTTATCCTTTATCAGTTTGAAAAGGTGCTTGACTTTTCTTATTCCGATGAAGGAAGCGACGTTGTGATGTCGGCTGTTCAGAGGGGCAATTCGGATATTTTTGTTTATAATATTGCTTCAAACTCATTCAAACAGATAACAAAGGATTATTATGATGATCTTTATCCGAGGTTTATTAAAAATTCGACTGAGATAATCTGGAGTTCAAACCGGAATAATGACACCCTCCGTTTTGAAAAAAAATATAAACCGGGTAAATTTCAGAAACGTTATGATTTGTTCCTCTATGATCTTAACAAAAAAAGTAATATCCTGCGCAGGGTGACAAAAACCCCGCTGGCCAATGAAATTAAGGCGATGGAATACGACAGGGGTTACATTACTTTCCTGAGTGATGAAAACGGTATTTATAACAGATATATCGGAGAGTTCGACAGCACCATCAGTTTTGTTGATACCACAACACACTATCGTCATTTTACAAGGTACTTTCCCATAACCGATTATTCAAGAAATATAATTGATCAGGATGTAATTCCCGGGATATATAAATATGGACAGATAATTTATAAGGACAGGAAGTACCGGATGCAGATACTCGACCAGATGCCTCCCGAAGATTTAAAACCGGTTAGTCTTAAGAATACCGTGTATATGGATCAGCTTGTAAATATCTCGGGTGAAAGGACTACAACCGGAGAGCAAGGGAAAGTTATGCCCGGAAAGAAGAAAAGACATGGGTTTTATACTGTTAAGCTGAGCGAGGCAATGAATGACGTTCAGAAAAATGATACCGCTTCCGGGGGATTTGATATTAATAACTATAAATTTGACAAACAGGGATATGCAGTTGAAGATACAACGGATTATACCGGTGGAAATATAAAGGTTGCACTACCAGGACAGCATCTCGGCGACCAGGAAGAGCCGGCAAAAAGATTGAATTATAATGTTGAATATTTTCTTAGCCAGATAGTTACGCAGGTTGACTTCTCATATCTTAATCAGATGTATCAGCCGTTTTCGGGGGGGACATCTCCAATATATCTTAACCCGGGATTCAATGCTCTTTTAAAGATTGGAGTTATGGATTTGATGGAGGATTACAGGATTACCGGTGGTGTTCGATTGAATCTGAATCTTGTCAATAATGAATACCTGTTCAGTTATGCCAATTTGAAAAAAAGGCTGGACAGGGAAATTGTTTTTCACAGGAACTCTTTTGAGAATTATAACGGTTGGGAGGTGTTCAGGATATATTCTCACGAATTGTTTTATAAAGTTTCCTGGCCATTCAGCAGAGTTGCCGCCATTAAGGGAACTCTGTCGTACAGAAATGATATGGGTGTTTATATGTCAACCGATGTGCTCAATCTGTCGAGGCCGAACCAATACAGAAACTGGGCAGGAATAAAGGGTGAATTTGTTTTTGACAATACGAAAAATCTGGGACTGAATTTATATCAGGGTACCCGGTATAAAATATTTGGTGAGTACTACCAGTTAGTTGATAAACAGGCCAATAATCTTGTGGTTTTGGGCTTCGATTTCAGGAATTATCAAAAGATTCACCGTACTTTAATCTGGGCAAACAGGTTTGCAATTAGTACATCTTTCGGGAATAATAAACTCATTTACTATATGGGTGGTGTTGATAACTGGCTTTTCCCGAAATTTAACTTAACCACACCTGTTGATTATTCACAGAATTACGCATATCAGACCCTTGCAACAAATATGCGCGGTTTTAATCAGAATATAAGAAACGGAAACAGTTTTGCAGTATTCAATACCGAGTTGCGTTTTCCAATATTCAGATATCTGGCAAACCGTCCGATAAAATCCGATTTTCTGAATAACTTCCAGATTGTCGGTTTTGGTGATGTCGGTACTGCCTGGACGGGTCTGCATCCCTATTCGGATGAGAATTTCCTATATACAAAAATTATTGAGCAGAATCCGATGAGAATAACTGTTCGTGTGCAGAAAGACCCGATTGTAGGCGGGTTTGGCGGAGGGTTACGAACTCGCTTGCTCGGTTACTTCCTGCGTGCCGATGTTGCCTGGGGTGTTGAAGACCTTGAAGTTCTACCAGCCGTTTTTTATTTCAGTCTGAGTCTGGACTTTTAGATTGACCGGGAGAAGGCTTTTGCTTTTAGCTCTTGCTCTGCTTTTGAGATACCATATCTCTGAGCAACTTTTTTCCATGTTCTCACACTGTTTTTTACTTCATTTAAGATATTCCGGGCTTTTGCTTCCGATAATCTAAAATACCCTGAAACACTCATTGCCAAATCTAAATTTAGTGAATTATCATTCTCCGAAATATTTAATTTAAGACCTGTGCCGTTTTCTTCCGGATTTATATCATAGGCCGGTGAAAGAATCCAACCTTTCCGTGTAAGAATAAAACCGTGATTTCTTAAATGATCATCAACATTTGAAACACAAATATTAAAAACGATTCTTCTCCATAGCTGTTCCAAATCAATCTCAGGGTTTCCTCCCCTGGTTGAAATAAATTCAACAATATCCAAATAGCTTATACCGTCTTTATAGTCTTGTCCGTCAATATATCCAAGCAGAGTCATTGCAGATGCAAAATGTATTCTTTCACCTTTATTTGTGCGATCAAATCGTTTTGTTAAAAATGTATGATGCTTAGTAGAAAATCTTTGTGCCTTCGATTCGGACATAATAATACCGGCATTTTGTGCCAGGTGATAAGTGACAATTTCCCAACCGCCCGTATTTGTCAAATCATTTCTGCTGGGGAATTTTGCAATCCACAAATTATTATGAGCGTCAATAATATTTGCTTTTGGGCGTGCTCCTCCAAGAGATGAGCCGGGAGCAACAAGCATATTGAGCCATTTAATATAATTCCTGTCATTAATTATATCTTCATCCTCTAACCTTAAACTTATTTTTTCAAGAAACTTAATTGTTGTCCAGGGAGGTATTGCCATTTCTTTATTGTTATTTAAAAACGGACCTTGTCGGTTCTTTTTAAAACGTAATGCACCCATTCTGCTTCCATCAAATAAACCAAGTAAGTAATCGGATTCATATAGATGCCGTTCCGGTCTCTGTTCAATTCTTGCCAATGCAGCTTCGCGTCTTCTCATCAACATTCGTCCCCACCTGTCCGGTGAAGAATCCAAAAACAATCCGAAATTGTGCTTTTTCTCATCATTTAAATAATGGAGTCCTTTAAATAGCTGTAAATCAGGGTCTAATAATTGCGATGTATCTGATTCCAACCATTCATTACTATATTCGAATGAAAAAATTTCTTTACCTCTCAATATTTCGGAATGAAGAATTCCTAAGAGTTTTGGTCCTTTAATTTCTTGCCAGTCTGCATAAACGTAAATGTTACTTTGACTTTTCATCATTTGGCTTATTTATTTTAGGAGCTCTTTCTTTTATCAATAAGTTTGCATCTTGTAATTTTCTGCCAAGAATATCATCCTTAGCGACAAGAAGTAAGTCTTTCTCAAGCCCCAATACCATTAAAACCCGCAGATATGACCCAATACTAACACCAGAAGCACCTTTTTCAATAGAAGATAATGTGGGACGGCTAATATCTGCCCGTTCCGCCACTTGTTCACTACTAAGCTTCCTCCTTAATCTGGCAAGCTTTATATTCTCCCCCAACTCAGAGAGAATTCTTTCCGCTTTTGGTAGTAATAATATTCGTTTCTGAGCCATAACATTAAATTAATTTTACAAAATTAATAAAAAATGTTAAATTAATTTTACATTATGGCTTTTTTTAATTTTTTTCTCTTTATGTGCGATTCAATCCGTTCACTTAAGCGCCTTGATGGTCAAATCCACCTTCGCTCGTATGGGCTTCGGCAGTCAAATCCACCTTCGCCCGTATGGGCTTCGGCGGATAAAGAAAAAACTCCGGTGCCAGGGGCGCCGGAGTCGAAGAGAAGCCTATCTCCCAATTCGGCTTCAATCAATAAACACTTTACGCGTTATAACGCGGTTGCCGGATATAACCTTAGCAATATAATAGCCTTTTTCTCCGGTAATAGTAAGAGTGTTTAAAGTGTTTGGAATCAGGTTTGAGGAAGTTACTTCCTTTCCCATAAGGTTGTAAACAGTTACGCTTGCCTGTGCGTCCATCTGATAATTTATGTAAATATTTTCTTTAAAGGAGTAAATGTTAACTCCGCTGTTTGCAGCCTCGTTTTCAAAACCGTTTACTGACATCATAAAATGTAATACAAAGCGGTTTTCGTCAAGGCCTTCCTCTGCAAAGAATTCATATTCCGGTTCTTCACGAAGATTGATATAACTTTCGTATGATGTACCGCTCATTTTATCCTCAAGATAAACATCAATTTCAGGATTAAATTCATCAAGCCCTTCTACATTCAGAACATAATTTCCGTCTGCTCCGCATCTGAATCCCATATCTAACTGCTTATTTTCAGTTATTTCGGGGAATATATTGACTGCAAATTTTGTGTCTCCCGAAATTGTATATATTTGAGGTGCCGCCTCTATTCCCATTAGTTTATAGGCATCGAACTCACCGTCAAATCCGTTAGTCGAAACATTTAACATACCCAGACTCATTACATCATCATATCCGTTTCCGGTAATGTTAAATGTCAGTTGGTTTT
>CAYOZZ010000266.1:0-12197 GCA_964408535.1 uncultured Bacteroidales bacterium
TTCCATTTTTTATATTGAGACGGGAAAAACTTCTTATGTATTTTTAATAAAAAACCGATTATTTGAGAAGGTACCGTAACAAAAATATTCGAATACTCACGAAAATCTTCTTCCTTGTTTGTACTTACTTTCCTGGCTTTGATTGTCAGACCTCTCATTTTTCTGAAATCTCCAATGCTGAAAAACTTATTGTCCTCTTTATTAAAGGAAAAGGTCTTTATTATGTCATAATTAATTTTATACACATTCTCAATATCTTCAACCTGTGCAAACCCTTCAAAAGTCATTAAAAGAATATTTTCTTCAATAACCGAACAGTTATATCTGAACTTTCGGTTTGGTGATTCGTACACCCATTTTGTGTTATGAATTTTTTTTAGGTTATAATTTCCGAAATGAAAATACTCTTTTTCTTTTTCCCAAAGTTTTGTAAATTCGGAAACAGGTAATTTTTCTATTGTATCATTCTTTATTGTATTATTTTTGTTATGTTTTTTTTCCTCTATTTGTTTAAGAGCTTCCTGTTGTGAGGAACAAAGGTGGATATATGTGCTGACATTAGATCGCTGGAGAATTTTTGAAACAAGTACAACGGATTTTTTTGCCCCGATAACAAAGGAGCCGCCATGATTGTCCCATTCCTTATATTTTTTTAGTCCGGCATTTCTTACTTCCGTTGTTATCCATCTCAAACCTCTGATGTCTTCGATGAAATACACTTTTTTATCAGGTGCAATGCGTTTTACAGCCTGAAGTATTTTTTCCGTAATCGCAATATGCCCTTTAAATCCTTCAAGATTATAATTCCCCCGGATAGTAGTTTTGAAAATGGTATCTTCCAAATGCTCAAAAACTACGCTGTATTTTCCTGAAGGTGTTTCAAATTTTAGCTCTTCAGGTTTTATATTTAAACTTGAAAGAGTTATTGTATTGCGTGAATTGTTAGCCATAAAGCTTATACATATACATTATTTTATTCCGGGGGTTTTTGAAAAATTAAGTGCGCTAAGATACAAAACTTATTTAATTTTGAAAATTATTTTTCATAAAATGTATTACCTTGGTAAGCAGCAGGAACAAAATATTGACACAAATAATTAAAACATTACCCGCTAACCCGGGGATTTACCGGTTCCTTAATAAGGACGGAAAAGTCATTTACGTTGGGAAGGCAAAAAATCTGAAAAAGCGGGTATCTTCATATTTTGGGAAGGAGCAGCTTGGAAAAGTAAGGGTTCTTGTCAGTAAAATTGAAGATATAAAACATATTGTTGTTGATACCGAACTTGATGCTTTGCTTTTGGAGAATAACCTTATTAAAAAGTATCAGCCGAGATATAATGTGATGCTGAAAGATGATAAGACCTTTCCCTGGATTTGTGTGAAAAACGAACCTTTTCCACGGGTTTTTTCAACCCGGCATGTTCTTAGGGACGGTTCCGCTTACTTCGGCCCTTATGCCTCAGTGAAAATGATGAAAACCCTGCTTGACCTTATCCGGAATCTTTATCAGCTGCGTACCTGCCGGCTCAATCTTAAAAAGGAAAATATCGAAAAGAAAAAGTTCAGGGTTTGTCTCGAATACCATATCGGAAACTGTAAAGGGCCTTGCGCAGGGTTACAGGCGGAGGAAGATTACAATAACGCTATTTCGGAAATAAAAGAAATATTAAAAGGTAATATTCATTCCGTTATCAGGCAGCTTAAGGTGCTGATGACAAGGTATGCCGATGCCCTTGAGTTTGAAAAAGCACAGGTTGTGAAAGAGAAAATTGAAATCCTTGAAAGGTATCAAAGTAAATCGGTTGTAGTTAATCCTAAAATTGAAAATGCTGATGTCTTTTCAATCGTTTCAGATGAAAAGTCGGGGTATGTTAATTATTTCAGGGTTGTTAACGGAGCTATCGTTCAGTCTCACACGGTTGAACTTAAGAAAAAACTTGACGAAACAGATAAGGAGCTTCTTGCGCTTGCCATTGTGGATTTTAGAGAGCGCTTTGAAAGCAAGGCTCCTGAGATAATCGTTCCGTTTAAGACCGGTCTTGCGCTGCCGGATACAAAGTTTACTGTTCCCAAAATCGGCGACAAAAAACACCTTCTCGAATTGTCGGAAAGGAATGCCGGATATTTTAAACTTGAAAAGGAAAAACAGTTGGAATTGGTTGATCCCGAAAGGCATACAAACCGGATAATGGTCAGGATGATGAAAGACCTCCGTATGAAAGTTGAGCCAAGGCATATAGAGTGTTTTGATAACTCGAATATTCAGGGTGACTATCCGGTGGCTGCGATGGTTTGTTTTAAAAACGGGAAGCCGAGCAAAAAGGATTATCGCCGTTTTAATATTAAAACCGTTGACGGGCCAAATGATTTTGCTTCAATGGAAGAGGTGATTTTCAGGCGGTACAAAAGACTTCTTGATGAAGATAAACCTCTGCCGCAACTGATTATTGTTGACGGCGGAAAGGGACAGTTGAGTGCTGCTTTGAAAAGTCTTGAAAAATTGAAACTCCGCGGGAAAATATCAATAATCGGAATAGCAAAACGACTCGAAGAGATTTATTATCCGGGAGATTCACTGCCGCTCTATCTTGATAAAAAATCGGAAACACTGAAAATAATTCAGCACCTGAGAGATGAGGCTCACCGCTTTGGTATTACCCATCATCGTAATAAACGGAGTAAGGATGCCGTTAAATCCGTACTGACCGAAATTGACGGAATAGGATATTCTTATGCTCAAAAATTACTCTGGAAATTCAAATCGGTAAAGAAAATAAAATCAGCTTCTCTCAAGGAACTTCAGGAGACAATTGGAAAATCGAAAGGAAAAATTGTTTATGATTTTTTCAAAAGTAATTGATTGTTCTTACGGGGTAAGTTGTGGGTAATGGGTAAAGGGTAAAGGGTAATGAGTTATAAGTTAGGAGTTAGGAGTTGCGCTGATTTGTAAGGCTTTGCAAGCCTGTGGGGGTGTAGAAACCTTACAGGTCTCAACGGACAAACCCATAACTCATTACCCATAACGCATAACTCTAACAATATCTGAAAAACGGAAAGTCGGAGCAACTGCAATGTGATTATCGTACAATTACCGGTATCAGGCTTTTTTCAAAGTAAATCCGAAAGTTGTGCCCACTCCCGGAAGACTTCTGACATTAACGGTTTGGTTGTGAGCTTCCATAATATGTTTGACAATTGCAAGACCGAGTCCCGTGCCGCCCTGTTTTCGCGAGCGTGCTTTATCGGTTCTGTAAAAACGCTCGAATACCCTCGGCAGGTCTTTCTCAGGGATACCCGGGCCGTTATCGGAAACCTCAACAAGAATATTCTCATCCATATCAAAGAAGCTGAGTTTTGTTTTGCCTTCGTTTTCCCTGCCGTATTTTACAGAATTGTCAATCAGGTTTATAAGCACCTGCCTAATCTTCCGGCTGTCGCCGTTTACAATAATCGGTTTGTCGTACTTTTCCCTGAAATAGATTTTTATCCCTTTCTTTTTTGCTTTCATTTCAAGGAATTCAATCACATCTTTTGTCAGTTCAATTATGTCGAAATCCTGAAAATCCATCTTTAATTCGTATGATTCAAGCTCGGAGATAGTTTCAAGGTCTTCAACAATGGCAATCATCCGGTTTACACTTTTATCGGCTCTTTTCAGAAATGTTTTGTTTATTTTGGGATCATCCAAACCCCCGTCGAGTAGAGTCTGAATATAACCCTGTATATTGAAAATCGGTGTCTTCAGTTCGTGCGAAACATTGCCTATAAATTCACGTCTGTATTTTTCAAGCTCCTTGAATTTTGTTATCTCTTCTTCATGACCTTTTTCCCAGTTTTCCACTTCCGTATTTACATCTTCAATTATGTCGGGCTTGTTCAGATACTCGGTCTTTTCACCTTTCATCAGTTTTTTCCGGTGAATGGTTTTATAAATAACACGGATTTTGTCGTAAATAAAATGGTTAAAAACATATTTAAGAAGGAAATAGATAAAAGTGGCAAGAATAAGGTCGGTTAACAGAAGCGGAAGCAACCTTATTTCAAAAAACAGATAGCTGAATAAGAGATAAATAATTGAAAAAAAAACAATTATTATTGCTGTGCTGTAAAGTGCCAGACTTTTCGGATTTGATTTTATTTCCATTTTTGCGATTCGAATTTGTAACCGACTCCTTTAACGGTCTTTATGCTGTCTAATTTAAGTTTTTCCCTTATTTTTCTGATATGCACATCAATAGTTCTGTCGCCGACTATCACTGAATCGCCCCAGACCTTTGAAAAAATCTCCTGACGGGTAAAAACCTTATTTGGTTTTGAAGTAAGCAGGTCGAGCAATTCAAATTCTTTTCTCGGAAGACTAACTTCTTTTTCGTCTATTATGACAACATACCTCTCTTTGTCAATGATGAAATTTTTGAATTCGGATCTTCCTGATGTTTCAGCCTCCTGTTTATGTCTTCTGAGGAGCGCTTTTACTCTGCTCATCAATACTTTAGGCTTTATCGGCTTTGTAATATAATCATCGGCACCGGCATCAAAACCTGCTATTTGAGAATAATCTTCACCACGGGCTGTCAGGAAAACAATAATTGTGTTTTTAAATCTACTGTCTTCTCTTAAAGTGTTGCAAGCCTCAATTCCGTCCATACCCGGCATCATCACGTCGAGGATAATAAGATGAGGTTCAAATTTTTTAGCCGTTGCAATTGCTTCAGTTCCGTTTTTTGCGGTTTCTACTTTGTATCCCTCTTTTAATAGATTGTAACTCAGGAATTCACGAACATCCTTCTCGTCATCAACAAGAAGTATTTTGAACTGACCATTTGTCATATAAATATTATTTGTACATTTTATTAATTGGCAAAGTTAAAAAACTTTCCGTCTGGTTTTAAAAAGTCCGATTTTGTCAACAGAAATCCTTATGTAGATGAGATTTTGAATACCGGAATAAAAATATTGTAATAACTTGTGCGTCTTATCTTATTATTTTCTATTTTTATCCCCACTTAAAAAGTTATATCTATGAAAAGAGCAATCTTTACAATATTTACCGTATTGGTTTTTTCGGCTGTTTCATATTCACAGGATTTTCATGGTGGTGTTTTATTTGGTGTTTCGGGAACCGAAATTTCGGGCGACAGGCTTAGCGGACCTAATAAAGCCGGACTTTATCTCGGTGGATTTGTAAACAGGTATTTTGGTGAAAAATCGTCGCTACAGATGGAGCTTGATTATATTCAGAAAGGTAGCAGGAAAAATCCCGACTCCACAAGCTATGACTCTTATCTTCTCAGGCTTTCATATATTGAAATCCCTGTTCATTACCGTTACGATTTTATTGAAAGGGCCTCGCTGGAGGTTGGATTGTCGCTTGGTGTTTTAATAAACAGCTATGAAGAGGTTAATACGATTGACGGGCAGTACGGCCCTGATTTTGAGCCGTTTGATTTGAGTTTTAATTTCGGCCTTTTTTATGCACTGACAAAAAAGATGAAGATTAATGTGAGGTATTCAAATTCTATTCTTGCAGTTCGTCCGCATTCAAACGGACAAACCTATAAATGGAACAGAGGGCAATACAACGAAGTTTTGAGCTTTATTCTTTTTTATCAGTTTAATTAGTCAGGTTTCCCCCTGAATGTATTGCTGCTGCTTTCTATTCAATACTAATCCTGATTAGTCCCCTGAAATCACCCTCTTTGTACTCTACAGCCTTGTCATCGGGATATAGTTTTTTTATCTCCTGAAGTGTTTCCGGATTAATTTTTTCCGACGGGCCATGACAATTCAGGCAGATTGCCTTTACTTTCATCGGTTTATAATAATTGTAATAAATTTCTTTTCCCTTTTTAATTTTCTGTATGTAAAAGTCAGGAATCTCCTTTTGTTCTTTTATCAATGTTTTGTAGTAATCCAAAGCAGCTTTTTCCTCTTCACCGGGAGCATTATCCGGATTCCTGAATTTGTAACTTGTTCTTTTGATATGCACAACCCTGTCAGTTGCATCAGCTATAATTCTTGTCAAGGGTACAGCTTTCATATTACAGACATTGATTGCTTCATTCAGTCCCCCTTTCTGAACGGCAGTTTTAAGTTCCTTTTGTAAGGTGGTAACAAGTTCTTTTGATATTTTGTCTCCTATTGGTTTAATTTGAGCTGTCTCCTCAGAAGAAGGTTTGGAAATTTTTATGGCATTACCTGAACAGCCCGAAAGAAATAATGATATTGCAAAAATAAACGTAAAAGAATAGTGTCGTCTCATAATTGTTAAGATTTATTGATAATAGTTGTTAAAAATTCATTGAAAGATTAATGAAATCAAGATATTCGGCAGAATCATCGCCGAATATTTCCATCGTTTCACCCTCTATCTTATAGGTGCTTTTCTCTCCTGCAACCTTTGAGAAGAGAACCTCATATTCATTATTGTCCTCATCAATCATTATTATTTTCGCCAGCTTTTTGTGCTTGTCAGAGGCCAAAGGGGCATGGCATACCGGACAATAAAACTCAAGTTCATCCCCTGCCTTAAAATTAAAACCGGGATGTTTTTTGAATTCATAATTTCCAAGCTCAGGGTGCAGCGATATCAATCCTGCATTCTTTTCCTTTGTCTCAACCGAGAAAATAAGGCAATCTTCGAGGTTAAGAAAACCTTTACAATGGGGGCATACATAATTTAAACTCATAGCTTAATCATTTTAATTTTTAAAACTTCATAAAAATACAAAATATTTTGACATAAATCAACAAATATGTTAAAAAATTAAAAAAGCCCTTACAAAAGAATGTAAGGGCTGCGAAAATATTTCTTAGAACCGTCAAACGGTATGTACGGCTTCAACGATTTCCATTCCTCTCGTAATAGCTTTTTCATTATCCGGTATCAAATGGTGATATCTTTCGGGAAGCGATTTTTTCAATCCTTTGATAACATTTTCCATCTGCACAATCGGTTTAACTTTCAAATAACCGCCAAGGACAATCATATTGAATATCTTCCTGAATCCCATAGCAGCAGCCTCTTTACTTGCTTCAACTTTGTAAATGTTAATATCATTCCTTGAGGGATGTCTTGATATACCGTTCGGATCATAAATCAGCAGGCCGCCGGGTTTTACCGATTGTTCAAATTTATCCATTGATTGCTGATTTAAAATAATAGCAGTATCGAAATGCGTCAGGATAGGCGAGCTAATTCTTTCATCACTCAGAATAACAGTAACATTTGCAGTACCACCCCTCATCTCAGGTCCGTAAGAAGGCATCCAGCTTACTTCCTGGTCCTGCATAATTCCCGAATAAGCCAAAATTTTACCCATTGAAAGCACTCCTTGTCCTCCAAAGCCTGCTATGATAATTTCTTCAGTCATAATATCTGTTTTTATCTTTTTAAATATTAAACTTCTTTAACCAATTTACCGTCAACCTTAATGTCTCCCAGCGGATAGAACGGGAACATATTGTCAACCATCCATTTATTTGCATTAACAGGAGTCATTTTCCAACCTGAGTTACAGTTTGAAACCACCTCAACGAATGTCATTCCGACATTTTGCTGTTGCAACTCAATGGCCTTTCTGATGGCTTTTTTGGCTTTACGGACTGCCGCCGGAGTATGAACCGCCTGACGTGTAACATAGTATGTGCCCGGCAGCTGGGCAACAAGTTCCGTAATTTTCAGAGGATGTCCCATAGCCTGCCACTCCCTGCCATAAGGTGATGTTGAAGATTTCATTCCTTCAAGTGTTGTCGGTGCCATCTGTCCGCCCGTCATCCCGTAAATACCATTGTTAATAAAAATTGTTGTGAAATTTTCACCGCGGTTACAGGCATGAATTGTTTCGGCGGTTCCGATTGCAGCAAGGTCACCATCGCCCTGATAAGAGAATACCGTTTTGTTTGGCAGTAGCCTCTTAATTGCAGTGGCAAGAGCCGGAGCCCTTCCGTGAGCTGCCTGTTGCATATCCACGTTCATAAATTCATAAGCCAGTACCGAACATCCTACCGGTGCAATTCCGATGGTATCGGACTGCAAACCCATTTCATCAATTACCTCCATTAAGATACGGTGTGTTGTGCCGTGTCCGCAGCCCGGACAATAACTCAACACGTTATCTGTCATTAAACTCGTTTTCTTATAAACAATATTTTCCGGCTTGAAAATTTGCTCTTTTGTTATCGTATCAGACATATTATTAACCTTTTACAAACGTATTTTCAATTACTTCAACTATTTCATTCGGTGTAGGAATCACACCTCCCATTCTTCCGTAATGCTCAACCGGTGTGTTTTCAACTGCATTCAGTCTTACATCCTCTATCATCTGGCCGGCACTCATCTCAACCGTCAGTATCCCTTTAACATTTTTCGACATCTCCCTGATTTCTTTTTTCGGGAAAGGCCAGAGTGTAATCGGCCTGAAAAGCCCAATCTTTAATCCTTTCTCACGACCGATATCCATTGCTTTCTGGCTGATTCTTGCAGAGGTGCCGTACGCGACAATTACATAATCGGCATCTTCACAATTTATCTCTTCATATCTGACTTCATTTTCTTCAATTTCCTTGAATTTTTTCTGAAGTTTCAGGTTATGCCTTTCCTGTCTGTAAGGGTCAAGGTCTAAGGACGTGATGATATTTCTCTCTCTGTCAGGTGTTTTTCCGAGAGTAGCCCAGGGATATTTTTCTCTTATTTCTTCTTCTGTAAGTCTCGGTTTTTGGTCGCCAATGTAAACTTTTTCCATCATCTGACCGATAGCACCGTCAGTCATAACAATTACAGGAGTTCTGTATTTGAATGCAAGCTCAAAGCTGAGGTCGGCAAAGTCATACATCTCCTGTACCGAAGCCGGAGCAATGACAATAAGATTGTAGTCGCCATGACCGCCGCCTTTTGTGAGTTGGAAATAGTCGGCCTGTCCGGGTTGAATTGTTCCCAGTCCGGGGCCGCCTCTCATAGCATCCATTATTATACATGGTAACTCTGAACCTGCAAGATAAGAAATTCCTTCCTGCATAAGACTTATGCCGGGACTTGAGGAGGAGGTAAGCACTTTCTTGCCGCAGGCTGCACCACCGTAAAGCATATTTATTGAGGCTATCTCACTTTCGGCCTGCAAAACTACCATTCCTGTCCTCTCGTAAGGTTTCTCCGCCATAAGATACTCCATAACCTCCGACTGGGGAGTGATAGGATAACCGAAATACCCGTCGGCACCCGCACGGATAACCGCTTCGGCAAATGCCTCGTTACCTTTCATTAATCTAAGCTCTTTTCCCATATCCGTATGATATTTTCTTTAGTGTTAAACTTTAATTCTGTAAACGGTTATTACTCCGTCAGGGCAAACTATTGCACAATTTGTACAGCCTGTGCAGGCATCGTGTACGTTTTGCATAAAGTGGTAACCCTTTCCGTTAACCTTCTCCGACATTTCAATTGTGTGCGTGGGACAGGCGTCAATACATACTTCGCAGCCTTTGCACTTCTCAATGTCAACAATGATATCTCCTTTAACTTTTGCCATGCGTTTATCTGAATTTGATTGTTTTTACAACCCGACGAAATTAGAAAAAAATCATGGATTCCAAATAAATCTTTTAAAAATTATTTTATTTAGAACGATTTTTAAAGAAACATCATTGGTGGAGGTCGGATATAATCCGTATTAAGTTGTTAAACCCAAATTATCCGATAGCATATTTAAAAACATAGCAACTAAGCAATTAACAAATGTTTCAGAGTATTATTAAAATTCAGGAAGGGTTAAAAGTTAAATTGCATTAAACTTGGATTATTCTAACTTTTCCATTTGTTAGTTACACTCCGGATTTATAAGGGTTAACACTAAATTTTGGTTTTGCCGGCTAATTCAATAATTTACAAAAATCATAGGTGATAATTGTGATGTGCTTTCTGTCAGGATGATACGGAGAATTCAAAAATAATCCCCGAGACATCAGTAGAATTCTGTATGAGTAATACTTTTAAAATGGAGATGTTGCTATGCACATTATATTATATATGCCATAAACAAACATATAAAACCATAAAGGTTTATATCCTATATACAATTCAATAAGAAATTTTGTGTTGCTTCTTTATTCCGCTTAAACCTTTACAATAAATTTTTATCTAATTATAGGGGAAACACGATAAATAATGTGTATTATAATAAATAGTGTAGAATATGACACGATAAATACCGCAAAAAATAAATTACATTAAATCAAAAGATAATAAGATATGAAAACAGGAAAAAATCTGATTGCCGGACTTCTTTTTCTTTTGTCGAACAGTTTGTTTAGCGTTGAACCATCAAGGGGATGCACACACAAATACAGTTTTTGGTTTGACTGGTCTGCAAATATCAGTGCCGGTTTCACATCTTATTACGGCGACTTAAGTCAATATGATATTGGATATTTTAATAAGCTGATGTATGAGAGTAAACCTGCGGTTGCGTTTAAGCTGACTAAGCAATTGATGAAAAACAGGTTTGGGGTTTCGGGACAACTTCTGTTTGGAGGTTTTAAGAGCAATTACAAGCCGGAACATGTTTTTGAAACAAATATATTTGAGTATAATATTCAGGCAAATGTCAATATTATGAACCTGATAAACCCTTACGACAATCCTGACTTTGGAATTACGGCTTTTGTTGGTGCAGGACAGTTTTTGTTTGGCAATTCGGTTTACAGCTATAATGACGGCCTGGAATTAAAATCAACCGGCGGATCACGCGTTCCCGAGTTTGTCTATTTCTTCGGAGCAGGATTTTACCAAAGGATATCCGACAGTTTTGATTTTACAATTGACCTGTCCATACGTCAGGCCCAAAATGACAACCTTGACAGTTACATCGCGCACGGGGACTTTGATTATTATTCTTTTATAAGTGTCGGAGTAACATTCAAAATGGATAACCTGAGAACGCCATTCAACAGATTTAAAGAATGTCCGGCTTATGAAAGGGTACATCCTCCTTTGAAACGGGATGAGGATATATTGACGTTTTGATATTTCACAATCCATCCCCGTTATTCTACAATTCGGCATCTATTATTTTACTACGCTGTGCCCTGCATATACTTTTGCATCAATTAATTTATTGTTAAACTAAAATTTATAAAAAAATGAAAAAGTATTGGTGGATCATTGTAGCAGCAGTTTTATTTATCACCGGATTAATTTTAAATCATTATTACGGCGGAATGTCGTCGGCAGGAACTTTTGCAAGCGGTTATTTTGCAGTCGGGCAGTTTGCAACCGGAGTATTCGCGGCAGGAACATTTGCAGTCGGGATTTTCTCAATTGGGATCTTCTCAATAGGAATTTTCTCTGTTGGTATTTTTAACATTGCTATCTATGCAATAGGTTTGTTTCTGATTGCGTGGAAGAAAAAAAGGGTAAAGATAGCCCTGAACGAAGAAAAAGAATGTGTTGCAAAAGTATGATTGACATTAAAATAAACACATTTTTCGACTACGTTCAAAATAACAGACAAACTAAAGGGTCAGGCATAATCACCTGACCCTTTCTATTTTTACACTTTTCTCCCGGGATAAACTTTCAATGCCTCTTCAAGGCATCTCATCGAACCTTTAAGGTCGTCAACATTAAGTACATAACTTATCCTTACTTCGTCCGCTCCCCGTCCTTTCGTGGCATAGAATCCCGTTGCAGGAGCCAGCATAACTGTTTCCCCGTTATAGTTGAAATCTTCGAGCAGCCATTGGCAAAATCTGTCGGAGTCGTCAATAGGTAATTTTGCAACGACATAAAAAGCTCCCGAAGGGTTGGGACAGAAAGCTCCTTCCATATTGTTAATAGCTTCAACAACAACATCCCTTCTTGACAGATATTCGTCCAGAACCGAAACAAAATACTCATCCGGAGTGTCTATTGCAGCTTCTGCTGCCACCTGGCCAAACGACGGAGGACTTAACCTTGCCTGAGCAAACTTCATAGCAGTTGCCATCAACTCCTTATTTTTCGATATCATCGCTCCTATACGGAATCCGCACGCACTGTATCTTTTGGAGACAGAATCAATCAAAACCACATTCTTATCAAGGCCTTCAAGATGCATAACCGAAAAATGCTCCTTTCCATCATAACAAAACTCTCTGTAAACCTCATCTGCAAAAAGGTAAAGGTCGTGTTTCAGCGCAAGGTCCCTGAGTATCAA
>CAYOZZ010000267.1:0-8663 GCA_964408535.1 uncultured Bacteroidales bacterium
TTTACTTAAAAGCCGTGCTAAGTTAATATCAGGATATGGGATTTAAGGCGGTAAATTATTATTCGCCGGGATTGAATTATTATTCGCAGGTAATTATTTAGAATGTGCTATTTCTCCATCTACATCCTGTCAAAAAGCTCAAACAATTCATCCTTTTTGCGGGTGGAAACAGGAACTATGGACTCGTCAACCAAAACAAGATGGCCTCCGTCTGTTTTATCATATCTTAAAATGTGATCGAGATTGACGAGGTGCGACTGATGTGTTCGGTAGAAACCCATTGGCTCCAGCATTTCGGAATACTCTTTCAAAGGTCTGGAAACAAGCAGCTTTTCTCCGTTGAGAAGATAAAAAGTCGTATAGTTTATATCCGATTCACAACGTATTATCTCTCTAATATTAATTATATGAATACTTTCGGAAGTTTTTAGTACAATTTTTTTAATCTTGTTAAGATTTGCCAGAAACGCCGAAAGTTTTAATTCAGTATCTTCCTTCTGTATTGCTTCACTTGCTTTCTCAATTGCAAGAAAAAGGTCTCCGGCTGTCACCGGTTTCAGGATGTAATCAAGTGCACTGAATTTAAATGCTCTTACGGCATACTCCTCGTGAGCGGTAATAAAAATGATTTTAAATTGTATTTTATCGAATTTTTTCAGAAGGTCGAAACCGGTACCATCAGGTAAATTGATATCCAGCAAAACAACATCAGGATTTAATCTTGTAATAATTTCATAACCCGATTTGACATCTTCGGCTTCTCCGACAACAGAGACATTTGAAGGCCCCAAACCAAGAATATTAATTATGGTTTCCCTCGCTTTGGGTTCGTCATCTATGACAACTGTTTTTATCATTTTCGTTGTGAGTTATGTGTTATGTGTTATGCGTTTCATACTGTTTTGTGAAGTTTTGCGACTTCAAAGATAGTAAAAAAACACCTGAATTTTTAATCCGTTTTATTTTGTTAAGCATTCCTCTACAAACAAGGTATCTCAAATACAATCCTTGTTCCGGCAGCTTCACCGGATTCGTCATACAGATCTTCCACCTTTAAAAAAAACCGTTCATTGAATTTTTTGCTTAAATTATCTATCCTCTCTTTAATAATTGCCATTGCAAGTGACTTATGTTTTCTGGCTTTTTCAATCTCTTTGGCTTTCTCTCTTCCAATTCCGTTATCTTCAACCGTTAATTTAAGATGATTTCCGATTTTATCAAATCCGATATATAGAAAACCCTTATCCTGCTTGTATCTTAATCCATGTTCAATAGCATTTTCGATAAATGGCTGGGCCAGCATCGGCGGCAGTTTAATGTTTTTTGGTTCAAGACCGTTTTTAACATCAATTTTATAATCAAACTTTCCTTCAAATCTTAAAGTCTGGAGTTGGAGATAAAGTTCAATTGTTTTTATTTCATCTTCGAGAGTTATGGATTCTATTCTGGAGGTTTCGAGTATTTTCCTCACCAGGTCGGCAAACTTGGCAAGATAATCGCCCGCAAGGATAGCATCATTGTTATAAATAAAACTTTGAATAGCAATCAGTGAATTAAAGATGAAGTGCGGATTCATCTGAGACCTGAGCAATTTTTGCTCCAATTCAATATTCTTGTGTTTCGACTTTAATCGTTTATTTCTGAAATAGAGATATATAGCTGCTGCTGAAAGAATAAAGAAAATCCAGAATGCAAGTATCATTCTGTTCCGTTGTGTTATTTTCAAGTCCTGAACACGGCTTTTTTCTTTCAGAAGTTCCAGTTGTTGCTCTTTTTTCTCAGTCTCAAATTTGGTTTCAAGTTCTCTTATTGCACGATACTTTCTGTCATTGAACAACGAGTCTTTAATATTTGAGTATAGTTTAAAATATTTTAATGCAACAGCCTTATTACCCATTGCTTCATATATTTGGGAAGTTACCTTGTAAACATTCTTCATTACGGGTAAATTTCCTGTTTCTTTTGCAATTTCAAGAGCTTGCAAAGCTTTATCAAGAGCCTTTGAATATTGCTTTTGTAAATAGTAGATTTCTGCAATATTACCGAGCGATTCGGCAATTCCCGGACTGTCTTGTTCTTCAAGTGATATTCTCAGAGCTTTTCTGTAGCTTTCAATAGCTTCATCCGGTCTGTTCTCCTTTTTGTAAGTGAAGCCGATGTAGCTGTAGCAATCATCAAGACCATGCTTATATCCAAGTTCGCGGTTCAAATCAATTGACCTGTTTAAATAATATCTGGCAGAATCGTACTGCTCTTTATCTGAAAAAATTGCTCCGATATTCATATAGCAACCGGCCTCACCTGTTTTCTCATTCTCTTCAACAGCAATATTAAGCGCCTTTCTGAAATAGGTCATAGCCTTATCAAGGTCGTTTTGCTCATAATATACTTTACCGATATTCAGGTAACAAGCTTCAATTCTCCTCATATGACCTAAAGACTCGAATATTTTCAGAGCCTTCAAATAATTTTTCAGAGCAATTGTATAATAACCTTTCTGATAATAAATCGAACCGTTATTCACTAAACAGGAAGCAATCCAGGAAGTGTCGGTTCCCATTTCCGCATATTTCAAAGCCATATTATCAAACTTCAGAGCTTCTTCATACTTGCCCTGATTTTTATAGACTATGCCTATCTCACTTGCACATTCCGAAATCAGGTCAACATCATCAATTTCCTCGGATAGCTTCAGTCCCTTAAAATAGTTGTCTAATGCCAGCGGATAATTGCTTTGAAAGAAATGCTCAATGCCGATTTCAATAAATGCCCTGACAGCTAATTTTTTATATGTTATTACCGGTTCGGAATTTTCAGGAATGCCGGTCTCGTCATATTTTTGCAGTTTTTTTTCAGCAATTTCAAGTGCTTTACGAAAATAAAAAATCAAGGAATCGGAAGGACCGTTCAGAAACCGGTAACCAAGTTTGAATAAGATTCTGATTTTTGCCGTATCTGTTGCTGCCTTTTGATATTCAATTCTAAGGCTGTCCCTTTTTGCCATCTCATCAGAACCAAGAGCCTTACTATTCCACAAATAAAACATTATTATAATAAGGCAGAAAATTCTTAGATATTTATTCAAACAGGGCATTTGCTTGATTTTATGTTGAATATAAATAATTCCGAATCGAATATGTAGCAAAAATATTAAAAATAAATGAATATGTAATTGAAAAATTCTTCTCAATAATAATCGAAGCACTTACACTTCCAAAGAAACGGATTCCCGTAAAACCCACAAAAGTTTCCAAAGAAAAAAGACCGGTCAGTGAAAAAATACAATCCGATAAAAAGAAAAGCAGAAAGAAACCCGAAATAGATTGATGTTAATTTGCTTGTAATTGTTGTAATGTTTCCGTTATTTTGTTGAAAATTTGAAATATGAAAAGAGTTGCACGGATAACGATAAAGCTGAGATGGTATATAATATTGTCGGTATTTGTACTGACAGTTGTTTTGGGTTTTCATATAAAAGATTTGAGAATCAATTCCGACATCATCAGCTCCTTGCCTGATGACGACCCTCATGCAGTTCTGTTTAAAAAGATTGGAGAGCAGTTCGGCGGGAACAATATGGGAATAATCATTCTCGAAGCCGATGATATTTTTAACACGGGAGTTTTACAAAATATTGTTGAAATTACCGATACGCTGAAAGAGATTGCCGGAATAAATGCCGTCACAAGTCTGACAAATATGATTGACATTAAAGGTGGCGATTTCGGGATTGAGATCGGTGACCTTATTGATGAATATGATTTACCGGATACTCCTGACGAACTAAAAGCATTGAGAGACAGGGTTATGTCAAAAGAGATGTACCGCGGGACGATAATATCGGATGACGGAACTGCAACATTAGTCATATTTACACTTAGCGAGGATGCTGATCCTCAAACGGTTGCAAGAGAAGTTAAGAAGAAGGTTCTGGCGATGAATCTGTCCGGGAATGTTTTCTTTACCGGCTCGCCAATGCTGGTAACCTACATCTCCGATATGATGACTTCCGACCTGATGAAACTTCTGCCGGTTGCATTTCTTCTGATAGCCTTTATTCTGTTTCTCAGTTTCCGGTCGGTTAGAGGGGTCGTATTACCGTTGTTAACAGCAGTCATTGCCATAATCTGGACTTTGGGAATTATGGGCTGGGCGGGTTACGAAATGTCAATGATATCAAATAATATCCCGATAATCCTTCTTGCGGTGGGAAGTGCCTATACGATCCACGTCTTAAACAGAATAAATCAATGTATGGAGAAAGACAGAAAAAAGGCTGTTATAACAGCTGTGTCTTTTATTATCATTCCGGTTATTCTTGCTGCGTTAACAACAATGATCGGTTTCGTATCCTTTATTTTCGGTGCATACCTTACAATGATTAAAGATTTTGGAATATTTACGGCACTCGGTACTTTCTTCACCCTGTTACTGTCGCTGTTCTTTGTTCCTGCAATCATTGTCGCATTCTCAATCACAAGCAAAAAGGAGAAGGTTATTTCGGAAAAGTCCAGGCATTCCATCCTCTCCAAAAACATCCTTACGCCTTTGAATATTATTCTTTTCAAACATCCGAAATATGTTCTCTTAGCCTGGAGCATTTTAATCTTACTGAGTGTGGGAGGTATTTTCAAAATCAAAAGAAGTGTGGATATAAAAGAGTATTTTAAAAAGGGCAACCCCACACGAATGGCCGAGGAGATAATGATCGAAAAGTTTGGCGGAACCAAACCTGTTTTCGTTCTTTTCAAAGGAGATATGCAAAGTCCCGAAGTGTTGAATATGATGTTAAAAACCGAGGCTTATATGAAAAAAAGTCCGGATATTAAAAATACCCAGTCGGTGGCGGATTTGATTGCGGAAATTAACGATGTTTTGGGCAACGGTTTAAAAATCCCGGAGGATAAAACAATGGTTGAGCAACTCTGGTTTCTGCTTGACGGTAATGAATATATGCAGCGATTCGTATCGGATGATTTGGATGAAGGGATTATTCTTTCAACATTCCTTTCGCCTGATAATCAGTCGAAAAAAGCTTTCAGCGATTATATGGAGAAGTTTATCAAAGAGAACTCGACGGAGAATTGCCGGATTGCAATAACAGGAATGCCGTTTATTGATGTCACTATGGACAGCAGTCTGGTTAAAAGTCAGCTCGGAAGCCTTTCAATTGCAATTATCTTTGTAATTATTATTGTCGGATTAATCCTGAGGTCTTTTTCCAGCGGTATTTATGCCATAATTCCGATTGTAATAGCCATAACAATACTTTTCGGTTTTATGGGAATTGCAGGCATTTCGCTTAATATAGGAACGGTTCTGGTTGCAAGTATTGCGCTTGGTATCGGGATAGATTACTCGATACATATCATATCTCACTTCAATCATATAATTGAACAGCATAAAAAACTTGAGGTTGCCCTGGAAGCTTCGATAATGATTAGCGGAAAGGCAATTTTGATTAACGCCATTTCCGTTTCGGCAGGTTTTCTCGTCTTACTTTTTTCTCAGATGGTTCCCTTGCAATATTTCGGTTTATTGATAGCATTCAGTATGATCGGGTCAAGCCTCGGGGCATTAACGCTATTACCTGTTATTTTAATTCTCGTCAAAAGAAGAAAGTTGTAAATTTGCAGCCTGAATAATAAGAATAATAAAAAGAGGAATAACTTATGAAGATAAATATCACAACGGTAATATTTGCCATTCTTTTTCCGGCAATCCAATCATTTTCGCAGGACGGTACTTCCATCCTTAAAAAAATGGATGCTGTTTTGTCGGCACCAAAGGACAGAACAGGAACTATTGAGATTATATTGATTAATAAATCGGGAAAAGAAAAGGTGAGGGAGGCTGAAATGATGCAAAAAGGCAGGGATAAGAAAATATATCGCTATACAAAACCCGAATCGCAGGCCGGAATCGCTACACTTTCTCTTCCCGACGGTATTATGTGGCTTTATATGCCGGCTTTCGGGAAACCGAAAAAAATATCAATGCTTGCAAAGAGTCAGGCATTTAACGGTACCGACTTCTCAACGGAAGATATGGATACAAGGCCTTATCCCGACAGGTTTTCCGCTCGGTTGACAGATAATACCGACAGTGAATATGTACTTGAACTGACTCCGAAATCGGAAAAATCACAATATTCAAAAATCATTCTTACTATTGATAAATCAAATTTTCTTCCGAAAACAATGGTTTATTATGATAAATCGGGCAGGAAGTACAAAGAGGCAAGTTATATTTATAAAAAGTCGGGGAAATACTGGTATGCTTCCGAGGTTATGATGACAGATCTCAAGAAAAATCATACTACAAAGATAAAAATGTCAGATGTTAAGTTTGACCAGGGACTTACGGATGATCAATTTACGGTTGAAAAGCTAAAACCGGCCGAATAAATAAACATACTTACCAGTGTATTATCACTTTTTCGATTATGCTATTGCATAATTCGGGTTCAATGCTCTGATTGTGCCTGAATTGCCGTTATGGCTACCGTATTCACGATATCAGTCACAAGGCAACCGCGGCTAAGGTCGTTTACGGGACTATTCAGCCCCTGCATTACAGGTCCGACAGCCACTGCTCCTGCCGAACGTTGAACCGCCTTGTAAGTATTGTTTCC
Organism: uncultured Bacteroidales bacterium; assembly: GCA_964408535.1. Classification (GTDB taxonomy): domain Bacteria; phylum Bacteroidota; class Bacteroidia; order Bacteroidales; family JAADJA01; genus JAADJA01. The sequence continues at coordinate 6,635 of CAYOZZ010000267.1, forward strand.
GGTATTAAGGTCGGGAAAGATAAAGACTGTCGCTTTACCAGCCACATCACTTTTCGGCAATTTTGTTTTGGCAACTGCCGTGTCAACTGCCGCATCATACTGAATAGGCCCCTCTATCTTCAGTCCGGGGAACTCTTTTTTAGCCTTTTCCTTTGCAATCCTTGCCGCCTCACGAACCTTCTCCACATCAGCGCCTTTCCCCGACTCTCCGGTTGAATATGAAAGCATTGCAACCCTCGGCTCCACTCCGAAAGTTTTTGCCGTAATAGCCGAGCTGATAGCTATTTCGGCCAGTTGGGCAGCATTCGGGTCAGGATTGACGGCACAATCTCCATAAACCAAAACCTTGTCTCTCAGACACATAAAGAAGACACTGGAGACAATCGAAAAACCGGGCTTTGTCTTGATAATTTCAAAAGCAGGTTTTATTGTGGCAGCAGTACTGTGTACCGCCCCCGAAACCATCCCGTCCGCTATTCCCTTCCTTACCATCATTGTCCCGAAGTAACTGACATCACACATTGTATCGTAAGCATGTTCCATTGTAATGCCCTTATGCTTTCTTATTTCGTAATATGTTTTTACAAAATCATCAAGGTAGTCCGATTTTTCAGGTTCTATAATATTAATGGAATCCATTTTCAGACCGAGAATGGAAATCTTTTCGCGGATACGCTTTTCGTCACCGAGGAGTGTGATATCAACGACATTACGTCTCAATAAAATCTCGGTCGCTTTTAGTATCCTTTCTTCCTCGCCTTCGGGCAGCACTATATGTTTCCTGTTTTGGCGCGCCTGCTGCAATATCCTGAACTCAAACATTTTGGGAGTAACAATTGTTGTCTTTGTTTTTACAACGATATCTCCGAGTTTCGGCGCATTTACGTGTTTGTCGAACAGTCCGAGAGCGCGGTGTATTTTGCGCTCGTTATCTGCCGAAAGTTTGGCATGAATTTTTTGAACATCAGACGCAGTCACAAATGTATCACCCCTGACACTGATTATCGGAACCATTAAGGCAAAACCTTTGACAAGTTTCATAACCGACGGGTCGGGTTTCAGTCCGCCGGTCAGAACAATACCCGAAATATTATTCATAGTATTTGAAGCCACAACTCCGAGCGAGGCAATTATTATGTCAGCCCTGTCGCCGGGAGTGATAATAAGAGTTCCCGGTTTTATTCTCGGAAGAAAATGACGCAGATGCATTGCTGCAACTGTAAAACTGCGAACATTCCTGTTTAATTGTTCTTTGCCGCAAAGAATTCCGGCGTTAAGGTTTTCCGCTACCTCTTTTACAGTGGGGTTGCCAAGTATCTCATCATCCGGAATTGAATAAATCAATTGTTCCTTGAACTGTTTTTTGCTTTTCAGGGCTTTAATTACCTTCTTTCCAACACCTTTTCCCGTCCGGTTGATAATTGTTCCTACAACGCGGCAGCCTCTGTCGGTAAAAGAGTCAGTAAGAATATTTATTGACTGTATGATTTCATCCGTATTCTTGCCAAAGGCATTTGCAACAGTAAGAACCGGACATCCGAGGTTATTGATTATTGCTGCATTCACAACCAGTTCAATTGCAGCAGTAGCTTCCGAAAAGTCGGTACCTTCAACAAGAATAAAGTCGCAATACTCTTTCAGTTCGTTGTATCTGCTCAAAATACCTTCGATAATCTCATCTTCCTTATCCTGTGCCGCCAGCTCGGTTACCTCCGACATTTTATACCCGTACATTTTTTCGTAGGGTATATTCAGATTAAAATATGACGAGATAAGCTCAATGTCGTTATCACGTTCATTGTCGGCAGTTACATTAATTATAGGTCTGAAAAAACCTACACGTCCGATTCTGCGGTGCAGCATCTCCATAACACCGAGAGCAACGGCAGATTTCCCGCTCTGCGCCTCGGTAGCAGTAATATATAAACAATTTGACATTTTTCCTGTTTTTAACCGGCTGCAAAAGTATGTAAAACAAGATTATAAGCGGAGTTATTTTTTATTGAATGATAATCCTTTTGAAAACAGA
>CAYOZZ010000268.1:0-4314 GCA_964408535.1 uncultured Bacteroidales bacterium
CAGGGTTAACCTGATTAAAATTTTCCCCAATCCTGCAAATAATGTTCTGAATATTAGTTCGGAAGAGGTAATCCATTCGGTATCACTTATTGATATTGTCGGCTCAAAGGTTTTTCAGCAGGATAATGATGTAAACACCGTGCGGGTGAATACGTCGGAGTTGAAAGCAGGAATCTATTTTGTGGTTATTAAGACCGGCAGCGATATTGTGACGCGAAAAGTTCAGATTATAAATTAAGCCGTCAGGCTTTTCCTAACTTTCGTAAAGCAACCCATTGTTTGAGTGTCTCTCTGGAGTCGGCGGCAGGATAACCGAGAACTGTTTTGCCGGCAGGAACATCATTCATTACACCTGAACCGGCTCCGACAACTGCTCCGGAATGTATGGTAGTATGATCTTTTATTGATGCACTCCCGCCGATAATTACACCGTCGCCGAGAGTGACTGAACCGGCCAGGCCGCTGTTGCCGGCCATAATACACGATCTTCCCAAAACGCAATTGTGAGCTATCTGGACGAGATTGTCAATTTTGCAACCGTCACCTACTATTGTCGAGCTGAACTTTCCACGGTCAACACAGGAGTTGGCACCTATTTCAACACCATTGCCGATAATAACATTGCCAATCTGAGGAATTTTCACAAGCCCCCTTCCGTCTTCGGCAGGCCGGTATCCGAAGCCGTCAGCACCGATACTTACATTAGTATGAAAGATGCAATAGGCACCTATCTCACTTCTCTCACGAATCACAGTTCCCGACCATACAACAGTTCCCGTGCCAATTGTCGTTTCATCGAAGATTGTTACATTCGGGTACAAAACAACACCGTCACCGAGAACGACATCCTTCCCTACATAACATCCTGCTCCTATTTTGCATCCTTTACCGATAACAACCGATTCGTGAATAACTGCCGACGGATGAATGTCAGTGTCAAAATGAGGGTGGCCGGGATCGAATGCCTCAAGCAGTTTGGCCATAGCAAGATCGGCATTCTTTACTCTGATAAGTGCACGATTCTCTCCCGGTTCTATTTTTATCTTTTCATCTACAATTGCAGCACAGGCTTTTGAGCTGTCCCACAACCGCGCATATTTTCTGTTTCCAATGAATGTTATATGATTATTACCTGCTTTTTCAAGTTGCTCGGGGCCATCAATAAGATGATCGGTATCTCCGATTAACTCGCCGTTTATTATTTCATTTATCTCTTTAATTGTGAATGATTTCATAATATCCTGTTTCTGAAATTTGATTTTTAATATCATCGGTAAAAATATATAAAAAAACTCTAAATTTATCCCGTTTTTCAAATATTGTGAATTATGAAAAAAATAATTATACTTTCTATAACTCTGAGCCTGATATTTAGCATTCGTCTTTTGTCCCAGGACAGACAAACCGTTAAAGTTGCATGTATTGGAAACAGCATAACCTATGGTGCCGGCATAAAGGATAATATCAGGGATGCCTGGCCGCCTCAGCTTGGCAGGATGCTTGGTGACGATTATATTGTCAGAAACTTTGGTTATTCAGGCAGGACACTGTTGCAAAAAGGCAATTACCCTTATATGCAGACCAAGTTGTTTTACGATGCCTTACGCTGGAATCCTGATATTGTGATAATTATGCTGGGTACAAATGACAGTAAATCGCAAAACTGGAGGTTTAAAGATGATTTTACGGCTGATTACAATAAAATTATTCTTTCGTTTGACACTTTGTCTTCAAACCCTGTTATTTACCTCGCTGCAGTAGTTCCTGTTTTTAAAGGAGGGATGATAATAGACAGCCTTATTGTCAGAAATGAAGTTAACCCATTGATTAAAAGGGTGGCGAAGGAACACAATCTGCACCTGATTGACCTTTATACTCCGATGTTGGGAATGGGTGACCATTTTCCCGATGCAATTCACCCTGATGCTGTTGCTTCGGGTGAAATGGCAAAGATTATTTATAAGCATCTGACAGGTAAAGAGGGAGTTTTGATAAATCAGATATTTCCCGGCAAAAAGTCGGTTTGGAAAAGCTTTGATAAATATGGCTTTGAGTTTTACGGACGGCCTGCCCAGATAGTTGTTCCTGAAAAGCCTCTCGAAGGAAAACCCTGGGTGTGGCGGGCCCGTTTCCCAGACTGGCATACCGAAATGGACAGCATTCTTTTGTCTGAGGGCTATTATGTTGTTTTTGTAAATACAAACGCTATGTTCGGAAGCCCGGGGGCAATGGCTGTCTGGGACAGATTTTATAATTATTTGACCGGTGTGCACGGTTTTAGTCCGAAAGTAAGCCTCGAAGGTGTAAGCCGTGGCGGGCTTTATGTTTACAATTGGGCAAAAAGACATCCTGACCGGGTAAATGCCATTTATGCCGAAGCTCCTGTTTGTGACCTGAAAAGCTGGCCCGGCGGTTTCGGAGCCGGAAAGGGCAGTCAGGAAGACTGGGAGGTTATGAAAAAAGTGTACGGATTCGTTACTGATGAGGAAGCAAAAGCATTTAATGATAATCCTGTTGATAACCTGGATACCCTCGCGAAAGCAAAGGTTCCGCTGTTAAATATGATAGGGCTGAACGACAGTATTGTGCCGGTTGATGAGAATACAATGGTTTTGGTAAACAGGTACATCAGGCTGGGCGGAATTGCTACGGTTGTACCCTGCACCGAAGGGAAACAGCAGTTGTGGGGGCATCATTTTGAAATAGAAAGCCCGCGCTTTGGTGCTGATTTTATTGAGTATTATACCGAATTACCCAAAGCAGAAATTAATCCGGCTGCCTATCACGAGTTGCGGGATGGGATACGAAATTCAGTTATTAAATTTGAAAGGGATAAAAAGGGCAGGGTTGCTTTTCTTGGCGGTTCCATAACCTATAATCCCGGCTGGCGTGACAGTATCTGCGAATATCTTCAAAAGCGTTTTCCAGGGACAAAATTTGATTTCATTGCCGCCGGAATTCCTTCGATGGGTTCTACCTGTGACGCTTTCCGTCTGGAAAGGGATATTCTGAAAAACGGCCCTGTTGACCTGTTATTTGTCGAGGCTGCGGTGAATGACGGGGGAAAGGGCAGATCAAACGAGGAGCAAATACGATCAATGGAAGGAATAGTAAGACATATCAGAAATGCAGACCCTTCGACCGATATTGTCTTTATGTACTTTGTTGATCCCGGCAAAATAGAAACGTACAGAAAAAACGAGGTGCCGCAGGTTATCCAAAATCATGATAAGGTGGCAAAATATTACAAGCTCCCTGCTATTAATCTTGCCAAGGAGGTAACCGACAGGATTGATGCGGGAGAGTTTACGTGGAAAGATGATTTTAAGAATCTCCATCCTTCGCCTTTCGGGCAGGGAGTTTATGCACGTTCGATGATCTCTTTTCTAAATGATGCCTGGAGCGGCTTTGTGGCTGATGATGATAAGGTTACTGATTATCAGCTGCCTGCACGCCTCGACCCTGCTTGCTATGATAACGGAGTTTTGATTCCGGCGGTTTCGGTAAAGAGTGTAAAAGGCTGGACAAAGGTTGAAAACTGGATACCGCAAGATTCGGCCTGGACACGGCATGATTATGTAAAAGTGCCGATGCTGGCAGGAAGATATCCGGGGAAAACATTAAAATTTGAATTTGACGGTAATGCTGTGGGAATTGCTGTTGCTGCAGGTCCTGATGCCGGAGTAATTGAGTATAAGATTGACAAAGGCGAATGGGAAAAACAGGACCTTTTTACAAAGCACAGCACCCGTTATCACCTGCCCTGGTATTATACGCTTGCCTACGGGCTTACAGACGGTGAACACGTTTTGCAACTCCGGCTTACAAATGAAAAAAATCCGAAAAGCATTGGAAATGTCTGCCGGATAAGATACTTTTTTGTGAATAAAACTTCATGAACCTTTATTCTTTTACCAATTTTTTTTATCATGCAAATGCAACAGATTAATTACTATTTTTGTCTTCTATAGAAACAGGCTATCAGGCAGTAACTTTTACCAATATATGGTTATTTAAAAAAATATTTTGTTGTATCAGCCGGTTATCTGTTGAAAAAGCTATGAGTTAATTGTTGCGCAAGCTCACCCCGTATCTCTTAACAACCGGTAACTGAAATATCAGTTGATACTCTGGTTTATAGGCTAATTATATTATTAATGGAAACTTTATGATAAGACTATTACTAATCTCTCTTTTTTCTGTCCATTTTGTTGTTTTTGGTCAGTACTTTTCGAATCCGTCATTTGAAGGTATTTTTCCAAATCCCAACAATCCGCCGGCAGGTTGGGAGAAATGTTCAGGTTCACCCGATAC
>CAYOZZ010000269.1:0-4195 GCA_964408535.1 uncultured Bacteroidales bacterium
TAATTTTTTCAAAAGTAAATATTTTTTATAACCCGGCGTATATTCTGCAAACTTTTTAATGATTTGGTAATTATTATGTCAATGTTTCGCTATTTATTTTTAATTTTGGCTGCTTTTTACAAATTTGAAAAAATATTGAGGTGGATTTTTTATCAGGCATAAAACAAACAATAGGCAATTTTGTACTTGACAGGAATATTTCCCGTCTTGAGCGTGATAAAAAACTTACAAATCTGTCTGATTCGAGAACTATAGGTATTGTTTATCTTGTCAGCAACCAGACAGTATTTAATAAGGTGAAGTTGCTGATACGTAAATTGAATAGTCCATACCGGCAGGTTATGGCTCTCGGATATGTTGACAGGGATTCGATCCCCGATTATTGTGTAGCGGCCAATTCAGGGTATTATTTCGACAGAAAGGATCTGAATTGGTACGGAGCGCCCGGAAATGATTATATTAAGGAGTTTATTAATAAAGAATTCGATATTATAATTGATTTGACCCTTGAGGATGTTTATGTCCTTCAATATATTGTTGCTTTATCGAAATCGAAACTTAAAGTCGGAAGATTCAGTAAAAGTATGCAAAAGTATTATGATTTGATGATTAAGAATGACCGAAAAACCCTTTCTAATGAATATATTGATCAAATCCTTCATTATCTAAACATTTTAAAAAGTAAATAAATGAGCTTAAAATTTCGGGGAACAGGTGTGGCTGTCGTTACACCCTTCCATAACTACGGCACTATTGATTTTACTTCTCTCGGGAAGGTTTTGAATCATATTATTGACGGAGGAGTTGAGTTTATTCTCGCTCTCGGAACAACATCGGAAGCAGTTACACTCTCAAATGATGAGAGAGTAGCCGTAATAAACTACATAATTGAAACTGTTGATAACAGGATTCCGATTATGCTTGGTGTTGGAGGGAATAACACTCAGCAGGTTGTGAATAATCTGAAGTCAATAAACTTTAACGGTATTGATGCTATTTTATCCGTTGCTCCGTATTATAACAAACCTCAGCAAAAGGGGCTTTTCTATCATTTTAAAACCATTGCCGCCACAAGTCCTGTCCCGGTTTACCTTTATAATGTACCATCCCGGACAAGCGTAAATATTTCGGCAGAAACAACCCTTCGTCTTGCAAGTGAGATAGATAATATTGAAGGTATAAAGGAGGCGTCAGGTGATATGCAGCAGATTATGAAGATTCTTAAAGATAAACCTGAAGATTTTGTCGTACTTTCAGGCGATGATGCTCTGACATTGCCTATGCTTGCAATGGGAGCCGACGGCGTTATCTCTGTTGTTGCAAACGCATTTCCTGCCGAGTTCTCAGAAATGGTAAGACTTGGAATGAAAGGTAAATTGAAAAGTGCCAGAAAAATCCATTACGATATTCTTGATATTATCAATATGCTTTTTGCCGATGGAAATCCCGCCGGAATAAAGGCTGCACTTGATATTCTCGGACTTCTGAATAACAATCTGAGACTTCCTCTCGTTAAGGCTAATAAAGCCGTTTATAACCAGCTGAATACGCTTATTGGCGAATTCCGGGAAAATGTAGTACAATAATTCTTGCATCATTTGGTAAAATATTAATTCCTGATCCTGCTCATAATTAAAACCATTTTCCGTATCAAGGCAACTATTTTCAATAACAAACTGTCATAGCTTTGTTCAATAAAAAGTATTGTTATATTTAAAAAAATGAAAGCTTTTAAGATTTATTTGTCAGTGATTGTGTTTCTGTTTGCATCTGTATTGGTTGCTCAGAATGAGAGTGTTACAGAAGGTGTTTTTAAAAAAAGAGGTGAAGTTTATTTCAAGTTCAAACCCACTTCCGTTAAAGATATCAGTGCATTATCAAGAATTATTTCAATTGATAATGTGAAATTTGATGAGGTTTATGCTTATGCCAATAAAAATGAGTTTGAAAAGTTTTTGGAAAAAGGTACGGATTATACAATTCTGCCTCATCCCGGAGATATTTCAAATCCCAATATGAAAAGCAATATTAATATCAAAGGAGTTCTTGACTGGGATTTTTACCCGACTTATGAGGCCTATGTTGATATGATGTATCAGTTTCAGACCGATTATCCCGGTATCTGCCAGGTCTTTAGTATCGGGCAGACCGTTAACGGGCGCGAACTGCTGGTTGCAAGAATATCGGATAATGTGGGACAGGATGAAGGTGAAGCACAATTTCTCTATACTTCTACAATGCACGGAGACGAAACGACGGGTTATGTTCTGATGCTTCGTTATATCAATTATCTCCTGTCGAATTACGGTTCCGACCCGCAGGTTGATAATTTGGTAAATAATCTTGACATATATATAAATCCGCTTGCAAATCCTGACGGAACTTATCTCGGAGGAAACAATACCGTTAACGGAGCGCAAAGATATAACGGTAATAATATTGACCTCAACAGAAACTATCCTGACCCCGAAGCAGGTCCACACCCCGACGGCAATGCCTGGCAACCCGAAACAGTTGCCTTTATGGAGTTTGCAGAAAGTCATCATTTTGTATTATCAGCCAATTTTCACGGTGGTGCCGAGGTTTTTAATTATCCCTGGGATACGTGGTCACAGCTTGCCCCCGATGATGAGTGGTGGCAATATACGGGACGTGAGTGGGCCGACTCTGCGCAGGCTTATTCAACATCCGGGTATTTTACCGACCTTAATAATGGTATAACAAACGGATATGCCTGGTACACTATCACCGGCGGACGTCAGGACTATATGAACTATTTTCAGCAATGTCGTGAAGTAACGATTGAGTTATCTACTGAAAAATTACCTCCGGCATCACAACTTCCCGATTTCTGGGATTACCAGTATCGTTCATTTCTGGACTATATGGAACAGGCACTTTTCGGTATTCGCGGAACGGTAACCGATGCTGCCACAGGGGAGCCGGTGTATGCTGAGATTTTTATTGAAAACCATGATGCCGACAGCTCCTGGTTCTATTCATATACTTCAACGGGTGATTACTACAGACCTGTTTATGAAGGTACTTATGATGTCACATATTCTGCTTTCGGATATTATCCGCAAACAATTGAAAATGTTCAGGTGCAGAACAGGGAGATTACCTGGGTGAATGTTCAGCTTGAGCAGGGCAACCTGATTCCTGATTTTTCGGCAAACAATACCGTAATTTCAACCGGAGGTAGCGTTGATTTTACCGATTTGTCGTTCGGGAATATTACAAGCTGGGAGTGGACTTTCGAAGGAGGAACACCGGCAACATCCACTGAGCAGAATCCTGCCGGAATAGTTTACAATACTAACGGAACCTACGATGTCTCACTCACTATCTCAGATGGAACCGATTCGCAGACTATCACAAAAGAGGATTATATCACTGTCAGTTCGGAATATTATATGCAGGATGGTACTGTAACAACCTGTGAAGGTGTTTTTTACGATACGGGTGGACCCAATTCAAATTATAGTGATGATGAAGATATTATAATGACCTTTTTACCGGGTAACTCAGGAAGTAAAATTAAAGCTGAATTTCTCTCCTTTAGCGTTGAAGCACAGTCAAACTGTGAATATGACTGGTTGAAAATCTTTGACGGGACAGATATACAATCGCCCCAGATTGGGATTTATTGCGGCAGTAACTCACCGGGAACTGTGATTGCAACAAACAATCAGGGTGCACTGACTTTTCAGTTTCATTCCGACTATTCGGTTAATGAGGCAGGATGGGTTACAAATATAACCTGCGAAGGTGGTGATCTTCCTCCTGCTGCCGACTTTTCTGCAAATCCGACACAGATTGACGAAGGAAGCAGCGTCCAGTTTACCGATCTCTCGGAAAACAATCCTACAAGCTGGGAATGGACTTTCGATGGAGGAACACCGGAAACTTCAACGGAACAAAACCCTGAAGTTACATATAATACACCCGGTGTTTACGATGTATCTTTGACCGTCACGAATGAATTTGGAAGCGACACAAAAACAAAGAATAATTACATAACCGTCCTTCAGATAACCGGAGTTGGCGAAAACAGGGTTAACCTGATTAAAATTTTCCCCAATCCTGCAAATAATGTTCTGAATATTAGTTCGGAAGAGGTAATCCATTCGGTATCACTTATTGATATTGTCGGCTCAAAGGTTTTTCAGCAGGATAATGATGTAAACACCGT
>CAYOZZ010000270.1:0-17774 GCA_964408535.1 uncultured Bacteroidales bacterium
AATCCGGAAACAGGAGAAATACTATTTACTATTAATTCACCTGAGGATAATTGCATAGGACTAACATGGGATGGATTTCATTTGTGGACAGGTGATTTTTCAACGGACAAACTTTATTGTCTGAATCCAGCTGATGGTTCTGTTTTATATGAAGTGAATTCCCCGACATCCAATCCTCGTGATCTTGCCTGGGATGGTGAGTATTTATGGGTAATGAGTTGGGAAGATGCCACCATTTATCAACTGGATGTTGGCGAGATTTCTTCAGCTGGTAATTCATTTCTCATCCAACAAAGTAAAGGTTCACTGCTAATTTATCCAAATCCTGCTGTTGAAGAAGTTAATATAGAATTTATTGTTACGGAGTCTTCAAAAGTACTAATTTCCATTTATAACCAAACAGGAAGCTTAACTAAAACTGTCGTAAATAAAATTTATTTTCCAGGAAAATATTCAGTTAAATGGGATGGCAAAACAGATTTCAATAAAAGACTATCACAAGGAGTCTATTATTGTGTTCTCCATTGTAATGAAAAAACGCAGTCAAGGAAGTTTGTTGTAAAATAAAGGCACTCTTAATTGCTGATTCTTATGCAAAAATAATATTATAATACCTCTCAATTGCCTGATGCAACTCGCTTGTGGAGATATATTTGCTGAAACGTTTAAACTCCTTGCCGTCAAAGAAAATTATCAATGTGGGATTTGCAAAAACTCCGTAGCTTGCCGGAATCTCAGGATGGCTCTTTGAATTGACAAAAACAAGTTTCATTTCAGGAAATGAATTATCCAGCAATGCCTCTACCTTTGGACGCAAACTCAGACAGGGAGGACAGTCGTCATTATAAAAATATAACAGTACGGCATTTTCGCTCTTAATGGTCTCCAAAAGTTGTTCAATGTTTCCAATTTCTTGTCTCATAGTTGTATGTCAATTTTTTTGGGCGGCAAAAGTATAAAAATAATTGAAAACCCGGTAAAAAATATTGCTTTTTGACAATCTTTACCGGAATTATGATTTAACCGCAAAAAATATCTTTCCAAATCGGGGTTTAGACAGAGAAAAAATATATCTTTACCCCCTTCAAACAAAAAGCAATAAGTATGAAAAGCTGGATTTTGAAATTTAAGATTTGTATTAACCGTACCGCCCTCTTTTAGAAACTCTTACGGATTTAGCAATATACCGAATAAAATAGTTTTCAATTTAAAATATAAAAAAATGACATATATAGTAAAAGGTTCGGGACTTACAATAGAAGATGTTGTGAATGTAGCCCGTAACAACGAAAAAGTTGAGCTTCACCCCGAAGCTCTGAAAAAAATCGAAAAATGCCGTGCTATGCTTGAAGAAAAAATCGAAAAGCATGAAATTATGTACGGTGTCAATACCGGAATAGGCGAATTTTCGGAAGTGGTTCTTAACGATGACCAGGTTAAGGAGTTTCAAAAATACCTTATTTACAATCATGCAGCAGGTATTGGTGAGGCTATGCCGCTTGATTATGTAAGAGGTGCTATGCTTGGCAGAATAAATGTTCATGCACACGGTAATTCGGGGATACGTCCGGTAATAACTCTTACACTTGTTGAGATGCTGAACAAAGGTGTTACACCTTATGTCTGTCGTAAAGGCTCTGTCGGAGCTTCCGGCGACCTCGCTCCTATGTCGCAAATTGCACTGCTGATGATGGGTGAAGGAAAAGCCTTTTACAAAGGCGAACTAATGACGGGAAAAGAGGCGATGGAAAAAGCCGGTATTGAAATCCCCGGACTTATGGCAAGAGACGGACTTGGAATTATTAACGGCTCAAATGTCTTGACCGCTATGAGTGCTTTGTTCTTATATGATGCATACAACTGGCTGAAACAGGCCGAAATTGCTGCCGCTATGTCGCTCGAAGCACTGAAAGCCAATATGGGGCCATATACGAAGAAACTGCATGAGGTAAGAGGGTTTAAAGGAGCTGTCAGAAGTGCGGAAAACATCAACAGGCTTGTCAGCGGAGGCGACCTGAAAGAAGGAAGAATTCCGCATAAGGTGCAGGATGCCTACTCGATGCGCTCAACACCGCAGGTTATCGGTGCTGCGCGCGATGCGCTGGATTATGCACGTTCGCAGGTCGAAATTGAGCTTAACGGTGTCGGCGATAACCCGATATTTTTCCCGGAAGAAAACCTGCAGTTGTCAGGAGCTAACTTCCAGGGGACACCCGTTTCGTTGCCTATGGATATGGCCGGAATTGCTATCACAATGGTTTCGGTTATGTCGGAACGCAGAATGAACAGGCTTAACAATCCTGCTCTCAGCGTTGGGCTTCCGCCGTTTCTTACCAAAGGTGCGGGAATGTTCTCAGGATTAATGCTTTCGCAATATACCGCCGATATGCAAATAGTCGAGCAGAAGATACTTTCCACTCCGGCATCAATACAATCCATTCCTGCTGCTGCCGACCAGGAAGACTTCGTTTCGATGGGAATGAACACTGCAATAAAAAATTTCCAGATACTTGACAATGCTTACGGAGTTCTTGGTATTGAATTTATGGCTGCCTCCCAGGCTCTTGATTTCAGAGAGTATAAATTTGGGAAAGGTGTTACAAAAGCAAAAGAAGTTGTCCGCCGGCATGTGGATTTCCTTGATATTGACCGCCCGCTACACAGTGATCACAATGCGATGAAGGATTTAGTGAAATCCTGTGAAATACTTCAGGAGGTTGAAAAAGAAATCGGCGAACTTGAATAATATTGTGAAAATAATTTGAAGAAGCTGCTCATTTGAGCGGCTTTTTTCTTTTTCTTTGTATTCAATTTGACAGGTGATAATGGATAGAGGTTATGGAGACAGATGAAAACAAAAAAACCGAAAGACCGGTATTGATAACCGTTCTGCTTATTCTTACATTTATAGGAAGTGGTATGAGCGCAGTATCATTTCTTTTTGTATCTTTGTCATACGATGAAGTTATGAGGATTATTGAGGATGTTTACTCCGACTTTCCCGGAGTAGAATTGTTATTGTCGGCAAAGAAAAGCTATTTTACCATTGGTTTTTTCTTATATTCAATTTCGCTTATGGGTGCAATTTTGATGTGGAAGTTAAAAAAAGCCGGTTTCCATTTTTACACAGCCGCCCAGATTTTCCTGATTATCCTGCCATTAGTCACAATTCCGGGATACCGGTTTTCGCTCTTTCCGGTGATGGTTACGGGAGCTTTTATACTTGCATACAGCACAAATCTCAGGCAAATGACCTGATTTTTAAAACTTTTGTAATTTGGAATCATTATGAATAAGGAGAACCAAGCAACTAAAACGGAAAATTCAAAGTCATTTTTATTGTCGCTGTTATCTATTGTGATTTTGACATATTCCGGAGTACTTGAATTGTTTACTATTGCGTTATCAATTAAGTATAAGTGGGTTACGGAAGTTTTAAATGATTATATGCCCGACGAAAGTTTCAGCAAAACAAAAGTTTTGATATTATCTCTTTTAGGCGTAGTTATTTTCGGGATAACTTTTTGGAGTGCATTATTAATATGGAAATTAAAGAGGACGGGGTTTGTTATTTATATTTCTATTACAATTATTACTATTTTTGTTTTAAAATTATCAGGCTATGGCTATATACCTGAGTATATAACGTTATTTGGCATAATAACTTACATGATTTTTTATATGAACAGCACCAAGAAAGATGTGGTTAAGTAATAAAAATGTATCGGATATAAATATATAGTAAATAATTTTTATATAGACAGAAATATAAATAACATTGTATTTTCTTGATATACTTATACTTATAAAATAAAATTAAAAGATATTAATAATTTTTTGTTAATTAATTATTTTATTTCACTTGCACATGTTAGCCGTAATATGTATTTTCGGCGCAATTTTTTCTAAAATTTACTGTGCTTTCAATATTTTTACAGTAAATGGATAATTATTTTTATTAACAATTTTGTTATTATATTAATAAATAAATTATTTGCTAACTAAAATTATTTTGTTATGAGAAAGTTTACCCTTTTACTTGCGTTTCTATTCATAGGGATGCAATTAGTACTAGCGCAAGGCAAAGTAATTACGGGGAAAGTTACAGGTTCGGAAGACGGACAGTCTATTCCCGGAGTTCAGGTTGTTGCAAAAGGTACAACAATCGGTACAATTACAAGTCTTGACGGAACTTATAATTTGGAAGTACCGGATAATGTAAATACTTTGGTATTTAGTTATATCGGTATGGCAACTCAGGAGATTGAAATCGGTGACAAAACGACTATTGATGTTGTAATGGAGCCTGATGTTATGAATCTTGAAGGAGTTGTTGTTACTGCCCTTGGAATTTCACGGGATAAAAAATCTCTTGGATATGCAACGCAAGAGGTAAGTGGAGACGAAGTCAATAAGGTTAAAACCGATAACTTTGTTTCAACTTTATCCGGTAAGGTTTCCGGTGTCCAAATTAAAAACAACACCAACATGGGTGGTTCAAACAATGTCATAATTAGAGGATCAACCTCTATCACCGGAAACAATCAGGCATTATTTGTTGTTGACGGTATTCCGATTGACAATTCAATAATGAATAATAGCGGACAGACAACCGGAAGAAGCGGATATGACTATGGAAATGCCGCCTCTGACATAAATCCGAATGACATTGAGAGTGTTAACATATTAAAAGGTGCGGCGGCAACAGCTCTTTACGGATCACGTGCTGCAAACGGTGTTATATTAATAACGACAAAAAAAGGTGTTAAATCTTCAGAAGGGAAGAAAAATCTCGGTGTAAGTATTAACTCAAATATTACGGTCGGAATTATTGATAAAAGTACTTTCCCAAAATACCAGACAAATTATGGTGCCGGATATGGACCATACTATAGTGGTGGCAGTCATCCGGGGCTGGAGGAGTTCGACGTTGACGGCGACGGTGTTGACGACCTGGTAGTACCTTTTACGGAAGATGCTTCAATGGGAGAGAGATTTGATCCTAATCTTATGGTTTATCACTATGATGCATTTGTCCCCGAATCTCCATATTATGGTAAAAAAAGACCTTGGCAAGCTGCCGAAAATGGTCCGATTACATTCTTCAACAATTCACTCTCTTTAACAAATAGTGTTGATGTTACCGGTGGTTCGGAGAACTCAACTTTTCGTTTGGGTTATACTAATCTTCATAAGAATGGTATTATGCCAAACAGTAGCCTCGACAGGAATAATGTAAATTTTAACGGAAGTTATGACATCCTCAAAAACTTAACCGTAAGTGCAAGTGCCAATTATACAAACACCAAAGGCAAAGGTCGTAACCATACAGGATATAGCGATAATATCCTTTCCAGCTTCCGTCAGTGGTGGCAAATGAACGTTGATGTTCAGGAGCAAAAAGAGCTATATGACCTTACAGGCAGAAATGTTACATGGAACAGGCTTGCATACAACAATCCCGACCCAATATACTGGGATAATTTTTATTGGCAACGGTATGAAAATTACGAAACTGACGACAGGAACCGTATTGTAGGTTTTGTGAAAGCCGACTGGAAAATTAATGAATATTTTAGTGTTATGGGAAGATTTTCTATTGACCAGTACGGTCAGTTAATAGAAGAAAGAAAAGCTATTGGTTCTGTTTCAGGTGAATTTGGTGTCGAACGTCCTGATGTCAGATCCGGTTATGCAAGATTTCAAAGAAATTTCATAGAGACCAATATGGATATTATGGGAACTTTTGAAAAAGACCTTTCAGAAACCATCAATTTGAAAGCTTTGTTGGGTACAAATATCAGAAGAACAAAGATCGATCAGGTTTTTGCTTCTACAAACGGCGGACTGATTGTTCCAAACCTCTATTCATTAGGAAATAGCGTCAACCCGATGCTTGCCCCCGATGAACTTCTTTCAGAAGTAGGCGTTAATGGTGTATTCGGAAGCGTTTCACTCGGTTACAAAAGGATGTTGTTCCTTGATGCTACATTAAGAAGAGACCAGTCATCTACTCTGCCACTTGATAATAATGCTTACTTCTATCCTTCTGTCTCAGGTAGTTTTGTCTTTTCCGAGTTGCTTGATGCAAACTGGCTTTCTTTCGGAAAAGTAAGACTTAATTATGCCGAGGTAGGTAGCGATGCTCCGTTTGCAAGTGTTAAAGATACATACACACAGTTTACAAGTTTTAGTGGTAATGCATTATTTTCTTTACCCAGCACAAAGAATAATAATGAACTTAAACCCGAAAGATCAAAGAGTATTGAAGCCGGTTTGGCTATGACCTTTTTCCAGAAGAGGTTAGGTTTTGATCTTGCATTCTATAAAACAAATACTGTTGACCAGATTATGCCGGTTGCCGTTTCTACGGCTACAGGTTATTCAACAAAGTTTTTCAATGCAGGAGAAATGGAAAACAAAGGTGTTGAATTACAACTTTACGGAACACCTGTTAAAAACGACGATTTTAGGTGGGATGTTACTCTTAACTGGTCGCGTAATGTAAATACGGTAATTTCATTAGCTGAAGGAGTTGACAATTTGCAGCTTGCAAGACTTCAGGGTGGTGTTACAATAAATGCACGTGTCGGAGAGCCTTACGGAACAATTCAGGGAACTGATTTTATTTATGATGCAAACGGGAATAAAGTAGTAGGTGATAACGGATATTATCTTAAGACCCCGACTTCTGACGTAATTATTGGAAATGTTAATCCGGACTTTTTGACCGGTTTAAATAACAGATTTTCATATAAAAACTGGTCTTTCAGTTTTCTGATTGACTGGCAACAGGGTGGTAGCGTATTCTCGCTCGACCAGTATTACGGCAGAGGAACCGGACTATATGAAGAAACGGATTATACTAACGATTTGGGAAATCCTGTAAGAAACTCACTTGATGACGGAGGAGGATTGATTCTCGAAGGTGTTACCGGTGATGTAACTTTTAATGACGATGGAAGCTACACAGTTTCAAACACTGCAACAAATACTACGAGAGTAGCAGGTAACGATTACCGTGTATTCGGATGGTCGAAAAATCCTAATGCTGCATTTGTTTATGATGCATCTTATGTTAAACTTAGAGAAGTTGTTCTTACATACAGCCTTCCTGCTAAAGTTTTGTCAAAAAGCAAAGTATTTAGCGGTGTGTCATTTAGCCTTGTCGGATCTAATGTATGGATTATTTCTAAAAATCTTCCGCATGCAGATCCTGAAGCCAGCCAGGGTGCCGGTAATATACAGGGTTGGCAGTCTGGTGTTATGCCGACAACAAGAAATTTCGGATTTAGTGTAAATCTACAGTTTTAATCATTAAAATTATATTAATTATGAAAAAAATATATATAATCTTTGTAGTACTGGCAGCGTTGGCAGTATCCTGTACAAAGAACTTTGAGGATATGAACACTGACGAAAAGCATCCTACCGAAGTTCCGGGTGTTACTTTATTTTCCAACGCTCAGGTTGCACTTGCCGACCAAATAGCAAGTACCAATGTTAATGTTAACGTTTGGAAATTGTTTGCTCAATACTGGACGGAAACAACATATATTGATGAAGCTAATTACGACATTATTAACAGGACTATCCCTGATAATGCTTTCCGTATCTTTTACCGTGATATTTTAGCTGATTTGAAAGAAGCCACAAGGCTCATTTCATTAGAAAAACCATTAACGGATGAAGAAATGGTGATTAAGAATAACAAACTTTTAATCATAAATATTCTTAATGCTTATTCATATCAGAGATTAGTTGATATGTTTGGAAACGTACCTTATACGGAAGCTCTTGATATTGAGGCAACCATTACACCTAAATATGACGATGCCGCCACAATCTATACCGACCTGATAAATAAGATTGATGAAGCTATTAATGGTTTGGATGAATCATACGGAAGTTTTGGTTCTGCCGACCTCTACTACGACGGTAATGTGGCTGCATGGAAAAAATTTGCAAATTCTTTGAAACTAAAATTTGCCATTCATCTTGCAGATGTAAATAATGATGAGGCAGAAGTTTATGCTGTAGAGGCTGCTCCAAATGTATTTACATCATCAAATGATGATTGCCAATTAATTTACTTAGGAGCAACACCTAACACAAACCCTCTCTATGAAGACCTGGTATTAAGCGGCAGAAAAGATTTTGTCCCTGCTAATACTATTGTTGATATTATGAATAGTTTAAATGATCCTCGCAGAGACGATTATTTTGATACTATTACCGGACAACCGGAATACACTGGTGGAATATATGGTTATAGTAATTCTTATTCCAACTATTCTCATATTAGTGCAAAAATTCAGGTTCCCGAATTTCCGGTTAAACTTTTAAGTTATACTGAGGTTGAGTTTTATCTTGCCGAGGCTGTTGAAAGAGGCTGGAATGTCGGTGGTGACGCAGAATCTCACTATAATGCCGGTATAACAAACTCTATTCTTGAGTGGGGTGGAACAAGTAGTGAGGCTGATGATTATCTCGCACAGCCTGAAGTTGCCTATACTACTGCTTCGGGGGACTGGAAAGAGATAATTGCAACTCAGTTCTGGATTGCATCTTATACCAGGGGATTTTTAGGTTGGACAATATGGAGAAGACTTGACGCTCCAACAATGAATATTCCGGAATCACCCGAATCGGATGATGGTCAAGTTCCGAAAAGATTTACTTATCCTGTTAATGAACAAACTCTAAACGCTGATAATTATTATGATGCTGCGCAAGCAATCGGCGGTGATTTTATGTCAACAAAACTATTTTGGGATATTTATTAATATTTTTTATTATTAAAAAAAAGGCTGGCCAATGGTCAGCCTTTTTTTTGTTCTGGAATTTCTTGCTTTTCGCTCCCAAATTATCTATTTTTGTGTCTTCGAATTTAAAATCCGAAACTATGAAATCTTTTTTACAATTATTGTTTTTATTGGCGAGCGGATTAACCGTTTTTAGTCAAAACTGGTCGGAACCTGTTATCCTTACCGATACGGTCAGTTACAACTCAAATCCGGAAATGTTTGTTTTTGATAACGGATACGGGACTGCCTATCTTTTCTTTGAAAAAAAATGGGATGAAAACAGCAAAACGGAAATCTGGATAAAAAATATTACGGAGTCTTTACCCGAACAACCTGTTTTTGCCGATGATAATATTGAATTCCGAAATCCGTGCATTGTTGTTGAAAACGGAGTTTATCTTTTATATGAATCAAACTCTGCCGGTAATTTTAATATTTTCGGTGTGCAATTTTTCGGGGACGGTACCTTCGGCGAACCCTTCATACTTACAAACACCTTGGAAGACGAGGAAGATATGTCGGTATCAAACGTTTATTATACTGACAGGCCGGTTTGCTGGATAAAAGGCGGTGATGTTATGTTCAGTTATTTATCACCTGTTGCCGACACTTTGGTTTTTGACAATATCATAACCATTGATACGGGTAACTGTCACGAACCGGTTTTCAATAGTGCCGTTGTGTATAGAAAAGTTGACGGAAACAATTCATCCGTTTATTACTCACAATTTTACGGGGGACAATGGTTGACACCGGACACTTTAATGTTAGAAGGAAATAATTACAATTTATCAGTACAGATGTATTCAAGTCCTGTACATCCCTATAACATATTCTGGGAAAATAACGGTCAGATTTATTACGGATATTATACAAGTGTAACTTCAATACCTTTATCGGGTTTCGAACAAATGCACCACCCCTCTTCTTTTCTTCTTATACTCGGAAATGAGAAATTTTATGCGGGAAGTATAATTTTTTCGGCAGGTGAAGGTGATGATGAAGATATTTACTCCGGTTATGCGGAGAGCGGCTATTATGAAAATTTGACAAATAATAATCGCAGGGATTATAATCCTGATTTCTTCATCGGCGAAAGAATCGGGGAATTTGCCGAACATACCGTAATCTGGCAGTCGGAAATAAACGGAAAATCAGCATTGTGTATGAGTTATAAAATGGATTATTTTGTTGGTATTGGTGAACAAGAAAAGACCGGAAGTTCAATTGCCGTTTATCCCAATCCATTCTCCGGACAACTGACGATTAAATGTAACCTTCCCGGAACATTGGAGATATTCGACATAAAAGGGAAAAAAGTATTCACTGAAAATCTCACAACTAAAGGAACCGGTGAGCAAACAACAATCTGGGTTCCGGGAAATATTCCCGAAGGTTTATATTTGATAAATATAATCAGCGGAGAGTATCAGGAGACAAAGAAAGTACTTTACACAAAATAATCACTCCGGCTTCCACCTGAACGTCTCAATCATATGAATTATATCCTGTTTCAGGAAATCAATTACAGGGGCGAGAGAGTCGTTATTGGGAATAGTGTTGAAATAGAGTGCCCCGCGAATAAAATTCCTGGTGCTGTCAGTTAAATAAAACTGAAAAGGTGAAGCAGCTTCAGTTCCCGAAATGGTGTATGTTAGTCCGTAAATATGATTTTTTTCATCAATAAACTGTTTGCTGTCAATAGCCGTTGCCTTCGGGATATGTTTCATAACCAGCGTGCGGGTATCCTCAAGGTATTTTACTATGTTATTATTGACCGGTTTATAACTGACATTTAACCGGCCTTTAAACCGGGGGAAGTCAAGATTAAACCAGTAAGGTTCGGCATTGGCATCGGTATCGGGAACAAACCGGGAATATACCGGATACTCAAAAGTAAACGGATAGGTTGTGTCGAATTTCACATACTCTTTCTCAGGCAGGTCAATGCGCATATAACCTCTCGGCTTGGGGTAATAATCACTGCCACAGGAGGTCAGCATAACTATCAAAACCGGGAATATGAATTTATTAATCCTCCTCATCCTCTTCAATTTCATTTATCGTAACCTTAATTTTCTTTATCCTGCGTTCATCAACCGTATAAACTTCAAAAACGAAATTTTTGAAAGTAGTATTGCTTCCTTTTTCAGGAATTTCGCCTTCAAGTTCCAGAATAAGTCCTGCAAGTGAATCCGACTCCCCTTTTACTTCATCAAAGATATCATCATCAATTCCCACGATTTTACAAAAATCGTTAATGCTTGTTTTTCCTTCAAACAGATAAGTGGAATCGTCAATTTTTTCATAATCAACCTCATCTTCAGGGGCATCAAATTCATCTGCAATTTCACCGACAATCTCCTCAAGTATATCCTCCATAGTCACAATACCGGAGGTTCCGCCGTATTCATCAACGACAATTGCAAGATGTATCTTTTTATCCTGAAACTCTTTCAGCAGGTCATTGATTTTCTTATTTTCAGGGACAAAGAAAGGTTTACGAAGTAAAGCCGGCCAGTTATAATCATCCTTTTCGTCGAGATGCGGAAGCAGGTCCTTGATATATAATACGCCTTTCACATTATCAAAAGTTTCCTCAAAAACAGGTATTCTGGAATATCCCGAATCAATGATTGTCTTCAGAACCTCCTTAAAAGATGTTTCCGCATCCAAAGCCGTCACATCCACCCGTGATTTCATTATCTCCTTAACGTCAATATCAGTAAAACGGACTATACCCTTCAGTATCTTCGTATCCTCCTCATCCATATTCTCATCGGCAGTGATATCAATGGCGTCCGAGAGGTCGCTCATAGAAACGTCAACACCTTTTCTTTCTATTCTCTTATCAATAACAGAGGTGAATTTAACAAGCAGGATACTGAGCGGGTAAAACAGTTTGGCCAGGAAACGTAAAGGTTTTGCCATAACCGTAGCAAATAGAACGGGTTTTTGAGCAGCAAATATCTTTGGTATTATCTCGCCGAAAAGCAAAATAAAAGTTGTTATCACTACCACCTCAATAATAAAACCGAGAACCGGAAAATCCGTAAAGTTAAAAATTTCACTAATGAGATAGGAGCTGAGAATAACTATACCGACATTGACAAAATTGTTAGAGATTAGTATTGTTGCAAGCAGCCGTTTTGGAATATCAAGCAGCGACAGAATTATCTTATTTGTTCCTGTCTCATTCTCTCTGATCTGTTTCAGGTTTGCCGGACTGAATGAGAAAAATGCAATTTCAGATCCGGAAATCATTGCCGAAAAAAACAACAACAGGAAAACAATGCCAATGCCAATTACCAAACCGGCCGACATGTTTCCGCTTAAAACAGACAGAAGAATCTTAAAGGAATACAGATGAGGATCACTATCAGGGTCTTCCAAAATTCAAAAGTTTAATTTTACAAATCGGCTGCAAATATAATAAAATGTAAAAACAACCAAAAAAATCAGAATGGCAGATCATCCTCGGGAGGATCAAGCGTTTCAGTATCCGTTGTTTTTGGTGCCTGTTCGGTCTCCACCGGATTCTGTTGTGATGCTCCCTGCGAATCACCACGTTTTCCGAGCATGGTCATATTATCTGCAACAATTTCCGTCACATATTTTTTCACACCGTCAATTTCATAAGAGCGTGTTCTGATTTTACCTTCTATATAAACAGGATCACCCTTATGAAGATATTTCTCGGCAATCTCTGCCAGCCATCTCCACATAACAATGTTATGCCATTCAGTCTGGTCAACACGATTTCCTTCTTTATTTTTATAAGTTTCAGTTGTAGCCAGTGAGAAAGCGGCCTTTTTAACACCATTGTCAAAAGTGATAATTTCCGGGTCTTTGCCCAGGTTTCCGATTAATATTACTTTGTTTACTCCAGCCATTTTTTTATAATTTTAGTTTATACAAAAATACAATAAAATCGGATAATCCGGTTATAAAAACCCAACATTTTTTAACAAAAACCGAAAAAATAAGTTGTAATTAGAAACAACCTCTCCTTTTCATCCTGTTCGGGAACAAATTTAAAAACAGTAAGTTAAAAATAAAATAAAAATTCTTGCATTAAAAAAAAAATTATATATTTGCAGCCCTGTAGAAATGTAATCATTTAATAATTAATAAAATATATAGATCATGACAAAAGCAGAAATCGTAGCGGATATCGCTAACAAAACAGGAATTGAGAAAGTAACTGTACAGCATACTGTTGAGGCATTTATGGAAGCTGTAAAAGACTCACTTGTAAATGGAGAAAATGTATATTTAAGAGGTTTCGGTAGTTTTGTAGTCAAGAAAAGGGCTGAAAAAACCGGCAGAAATATTTCAAAAAACACAACAATTATTATACCTGCTCACAATATTCCGGCATTTAAACCAGCAAAAACTTTTGTAACAGACGTAAAAAATAAAGTTAAGTAATCTAAAATAAAGGAATATGCCAAGCGGTAAAAAAAGAAAACGCCACAAGATGGCAACGCACAAGCGGAAAAAGCGCTTGCGGAAAAACAGACACAAAAAGAAATAATTTAATCTGAAATGCATAACGCCAAAAGGCGTTATGCTTGCTTTTTTTAAATTTAACTACCTCCAAATTTTACTTTCTGCCCTTCCGACAACCTCATTGGTAATTAAACTGATGAATTGATCTATTTTAAGAAATAAAATGTGAATAAAGAGCTTTTTATTAATTCAGGCAAATCCGAAGTAGATATCGCTCTGCTTGAGGATAAGGCACTTGTTGAATTACACAAGGAATATAGTGACACGAATTATGCGGTTGGCGATGTTTACCTCGGAAAGGTTAAGAAGATTATGCCCGGACTTAATGCGGCATTTATAGATGTAGGGTATGAAAAAGATGCTTTTCTGCACTATCTTGACCTTGGTCCGCAAATAAAAACACTAAACAAAATGACACGCCTTGCATTGCAGGGCAGGTTGAGTTCTCCTTCAAAAATCAAACCCGAAAAGGACATTGAAAAAACAGGGAAGATAACCGAGGTACTAACTTCGGGGCAACCGATTGTTGTTCAGGTTGCTAAAGAACCTATTTCCACAAAAGGCCCGCGGGTTTCATCCGAGTTGTCTTTTGCCGGAAGATTTCTTGTACTCGTTCCGTTTTCCACAAGAATATCAATATCACAAAAAATTAAAAGTGCAGAAGAAAGAAACCGACTTAAACGTTTGATTTTAAGTATCAGACCTGAAAACTACGGCGTGATTATACGTACGGTGGCAGAGCATAAAAAGGTGGCCGAACTTGATAACGACCTCAAAAGTCTGGTGGAAAAATGGGAAAACTCGGTAAAGAGACTAAAGCAGGCAACTCCTCCCAAAAAGATAGTCAGCGAACTTGACAGAACATCAGTAATACTCAGGGACATTTTAAGCGAGTCGTTTAACAATATCTATATCAATGACCAGGTCCTTTATGAAGATACGAAAACATACATCAAGTCAATAGCTCCCGATAAAGCAAACATCGTAAAACTCTATAAAGGGAAAGCACCTATCTTTGAGCATTTCGGAATTGATAAATATATAAAAAATTCCTTCGGGCGAACTGTGACTATCAGAAGCGGTATCTATCTTATTATTGAGCATACCGAGGCAATGCACGTCATTGACATAAACAGCGGACACAGGGTTAACAAAGATCAGAATCAGGAAGAAAATGCCCTGTCGGTAAATATTGAAGCTGCTAAAGAACTTGCACGACAGTTGCGACTAAGGGATATGGGCGGGATAATTGTCGTTGATTTCATAGATATGCGTCAGGCTGCCAACCGCAGAAAACTGTTCCAGACTCTGAAAGAAGAGATGGCAAAAGACCGTGCCAAGCATACAATACTGCCTCCAAGTAAATTCGGACTCGTTCAGATCACAAGACAGCGTGTGAGACCCGAGATGAATGTTAAAATTTTGGAGAAATGCCCTGTATGTGACGGAACCGGCGAGATAAAACCAAGTATGCTGTTTGTTGACGAAATTGAAAATAATGTCAGATATCTTATTCAGGATCAAAATGAAAAAGGGCTGAAACTGATTCTTCATCCGTATATTTATGCATACCTCACAAAGGGACTTTTCTCGCAGCAGGTTAAGTGGTATTTCAAATTTAAAAGGTGGATAAAAATGAAACCCGATAAATCGTATCATTTCCTTGAGTATCATTTTTTCAATAAAAATGACGATGAAATAAAAATTTAGTATCACAGGTCTGTTTTTTTGTGATATTTGCACCCCGATTTCTGACACTAACATTTATTAAGAAGAAAGTATATGTCAATTGTATTAAGCGGTATCAGACCAACTGGAAATCTGCACCTCGGGAATTATTTCGGTGCACTGAAGAATTTTGTAAAAATGCAGCACGAAAATGAATGCTATTTTTTCATTGCCGACTACCATTCGCTAACAACTCATCCAACTCCTGCCGACCTGCATGGAAATGTACGTCAGGTTTTGATTGAATATCTTGCTGCCGGAATAGACCCTGAGATAGCTACACTGTATATTCAGAGTGATTTACCAGAAACAGCCGAGCTCTATCTTCTTTTGAATATGAACGCCTATAAAGGTGAACTGGAAAGGGTTACGACATTTAAGGACAAAGCCCGCAAACAACCGGATAATGTTAATGCCGGACTTTTGACTTATCCCTGTCTGATGGCAGCCGATATTCTGATACACCGTTCACATAAAGTTCCTGTCGGGAAAGACCAGGAACAGCACCTTGAGATGACACGTACCTTTGCGAGAAGATTCAACCGCCTTTATAATGTTGACTTTTTCCCGGAACCCGAAGCATATAATTTCGGCGAACAACTTGTAAAAATACCCGGGCTGGACGGTTCAGGTAAAATGGGTAAATCGGAAGGTGAAGGAAATGCTATTTTCCTTGCCGAAGACCCCAAATCAATCCGCAAAAAGGTTATGAGAGCCGTAACCGACAGCGGCCCGACAGAGATGAACCAGACAAAACCCGAGCCGATTGCAAACCTCTTCGCAATTATGAAAGCAGTGTCGCTACCCGAAACTGTGGAATATTTTGACGACCAGTACAATAAATGCACCATCCGTTACGGTGATATGAAAAAACAACTTGCCGAAGATATTATTAATTTCACTGAACCGTTTCGCGAAAAAGTGAAAGAGATATCAGCCAATGAAGATTATATCCGCAAGGTAGTTAAAATGGGAAAGGAAAAAGCTCATACGAGCGGTGCTGCAACAGTCAAAGAGGTTCGGGAGATAATCGGATTCCGTGAGTTTTAAGAATTCCTAATTCGGGAATTTTGCGGAATAAATAAGTTCTGGTTTTTTGAAATAAGCAGTTTGATTAATTAAAAATGTCTATTTTTTCGAATTATATATTTTGAAACCTATCTGAACTCCAAAACGGATTGACGGATAAAAATGTATTCCGCCGGATTGTTCATTACAGTTTACTTTACCGGCACTACAGCTACTTCCCTTACAAAGAATTGTCATATCTTCATAAGCAATTCCAAGACCGGGGCCTATGAACCATTCAATAGAGACTTCTTTGAAAGAGTCGGAATAATGATTGAACCCGAAAATAGCACTGACAGCAAAATAATTACTTTCATATGATCGTACTTCACGGTATGTCCCACTCAGACCGTTTGAACCATAATAGAAACACTTATTATCATACGAAAGGTACTTATAAGTAATCTCCGGCCTGAATAACACCTGTGAAAATCTGAATTTGTTTTCAGATAAGACAAACCCCATTCCAAACCTGATAACCGGACCTTTAGAAGCAAGATAATTATCCGATAACCGTGTTTTTTCAAAACCCCTAATTTCATCAAAATGAAACCACCAACCATAATAACCGGCATAAAAATTAAAGATATACTTATCGTTTACCCTGTAATCTACAAAACCTCCCTTATAACCAACAGCAAAGGAAAAAGGTTCGACCCCGATATATAAAGACTTTTTATTTGTCTCCTTTTCCTGTGCTGTCAGTGCGTAAGAAAAAATAAAAAATAAGCAAAAAATAAAAATAATTCTCTTTTTCATTTCTTAATGATTGTATTATAATACCCTCATTTGTTTAGACCGATTTTCCTCGTTTCCGGTGCTAAGGTAAGAATTTTTTTTATGAACCGGGGTACTTTTCAGAGTCAAAGCCGGATATTACCATCATTGCCTTAACTATACCGTCGGGGTCTTCCGGATTTAGAAAGTGGCCTGAAGCGTTTGTTCAGACTTCGCGAGCTACGTCAGACGCAGTAACCTGAAAGTACGTTTTATTTATGCAGGATTTCAAATCCTGTAGATATCCGGTTCGGGATTCGGAAATCCCGAACAGCACGGAGGATTAGAGTGTAACTCCCCGGTTCTTTCTTATCCCTCAGGGAGTGGATAAAGGTGTCACTCCACAGTTCCGTCCTCTCACTAAGTGGGAGCATTAAAGTGTTGCCCCACCGTTCTTTCCTCTCCCTGAGGGAGAGGAGAAAGGTGAGGGGTAAATAAAATAAAAAAATTCATATTTATTTTAATATTTTTTCATTGATAATAATAAAAAAGTATAAATCACCTCACCCTAACCCTCTCCTCAAGGAGAGGGAAGAGCGGCAGTAGAAGTGAGAATCTCCTCACAATCCCATATATTTCCAAGCGTGGAGGCTTGAAACATAGGTGAGCAATAGCAAAATCGGGAAAGTGTTAACAAAGGATACAAATCCCGGAAGAGTTAACACTAAATCGGGGTTATTCTGTCTTGAATTTCAGGTTTTGTGTTTTCCCTACGTGGTTTTCCTGTACCTCCACACGCTCAAGCTCAAAGTTACGGCAGCATAAATACACATTGCGTAAAACTCATAAGCGATTTCCTGAAAACCGGAGCCTTTCAGCATAACCATCCTGATGACACGCATAAAATAGGCAAACGGATTGATGACATTAACCTTTATTGCC
>CAYOZZ010000271.1:0-19037 GCA_964408535.1 uncultured Bacteroidales bacterium
ACTCCGAATTTGCGGTTCAGGCTTTTAAATTTAGTGCCCTTGATTATATCCTGAAACCGGTAGTTTTATCCGAATTGTTGCAATCACTTGAAAAAGTTACAAAAACCATTGAACTGGAAGATATTAAAATTAAACTCGACAGCCTGCTGTCAAATATAAATAATCATCCGACTAAGAAAAAACTTGTATTAAAATCTGCCGATTCAATTATTTCGGTTGATATAGCCGATATCTATTTCTGCGAATCGGAAGGTGGCAGTTATACAAGGTTCCATTTTGCCGAGCAAAAAAACATACTGGTTTCCAAAGCGTTAAAAGAGTTCGATAACCTTTTGTGTAATTTTAATTTTTTCAGGGTTCACAAATCTTACCTTGTAAACCTTGATAAAATTATCAGGTTTAACAAGCAGGATGGCGGTTCGATTGTTTTAAGCAATAAAACAGAAATTCCTGTTTCGTTAAGAAGAAGAGAAAAATTTCTTGAACGCTTTCAGGCATTATAACCTGTTTTTTGCGTTTAATTTGAAAATTCCTGCGTTAAACAAAAAAATTCCTGCGTTAAACAAAACGGCAACTGAAATCCATTAAAAGCATATTATTTTTGGTGAAAATCATCAAAATTTATGCTTATGAAAACATATCTTTTCACATTAATCCTGAGTTTAATGGCACTAAACTCATTTTCGCAAAACAACGTCGGAATAAATAATTCCAATCCCGACCCTTCGGCTGCCCTTGATATTGCGGCAACCGATATGGGACTACTTATTCCCCGGATGACAACATCCGAGCGCATCAATATTACCTCACCGGCAAACGGGCTGTTGGTTTTCGATACCGATACCCGGAGTTTCTGGTACTATGATTCAAATGCAAGCACCTGGAAAATCATTAGTAACAGCGGCAGCAGTAATATAATCTCTGATACAGATGGAGATACTTATGTAACGGCTGAAAAAAACCCCGATAATGACACGGTTATAATATATATTGCCGGAACGGAAAAATTCAGGTTAGGGCATAAAGGAATTGAAGTATTAAATACGGGCAATTCCGTTTATATAGGCGAAGGTGCGGGAAAAAACGATGATATGAGCGGATTAAAAAATGTTGCTATAGGCACGGCAGCTCTTGAAAATTCAACCGGTCGATCCGGTTTGGTGGCAATAGGTGATTCTGCCCTGTTCAATAATTCTGTTGGTGCATCAGTTGCCTGGCATTCGACGGATAATACGGCTATTGGTGCAAAGGCATTACAAAGCAATACAATAGGTGATAAAAATACGGCTACAGGTGCTAATTCATTATCTTCTAATACAATAGGATACTATAATACGGCAAACGGATTTAATGCCCTGGCTTCAAACATAACAGGGGCATGGAATACTGCTATAGGCTTCCAAAGTGGTTTTTTAAATACGACAGGTTGTAATAATACCGGATGCGGAAATCAATCATTATATAATAATAATGGGAATAGAAACTGTGCTTACGGTGATAATTCAATGCTATATAATTCAGTTGGAAGTGATAATACTGCAGTCGGATATCATACATTACAATTTAACACGACAGGTAATTATAATACGGCCATCGGCTCTTCAAGCAATGAGAAAAATATTTCAGGGCATTCTAATGTAGCAGTTGGTGTTAGTACTCTTTACCATAATCAGACACAAAGCAACCTGGTTGCAGTTGGTGATTCCGCCCTTTTTAATAACGGAACAGGGGCTTCCTCTTTAGAAGCAAAGTATAATACAGCAGTCGGATCCAAATCGCTCTATTCCAATACTACCGGACGCGAAAATACGGCTCTGGGTTATAATGCCCTCTTTTCAAATGTTGCAGGCTTTAGTAATGTCGCTATAGGACACGAGGCTATGTATTCCTCAACAGCATATAAAAATACCGCTATCGGATATCAAACACTTTATTCGCTTAGTACAGGTTATCATAATTACGCAGGCGGTTATATGGCTATGTTCGAATGTTCTTCCGGTATTTATAATACAGCTGTCGGGTCATATGCGCTTAATGTCAATGATATTGGGAATTATAATGTCGGGGTTGGAAATAATACGCTGGATCCTTCTTTTGGCGCCACTGTAGGCGATTACAACACGGCTTGTGGAAGCAGTGCCGGTCCATTCCTGGTTAGTGGTTTATCCAATACCGGAGCCTTCGGGTACGAGGCCACACCAACAGCCAATGATCAAATAAGAATCGGAAATTCATCAATATCCAGCATCGGCGGATTTGTCGGTTGGACAAATCTCTCTGACGAAAGATTTAAAACCAACATCAGTGAGAATGTGGCAGGGCTTGAATTCATCCTGAAATTACGCCCGGTTACTTATAATTTTGATGTAGATAAAATAGATGAATTTTTAGGTATTCCCGATTCATTAAGAAATAATGAAGTGCTTAAAAAAGCTGCCAGAAAAAAAGAAGCCATTATCCAAACAGGCTTCATAGCCCAGGAAGTGGAACAGGCTGCACAATCTCTCGGTTATGATTTCAGCGGTGTTGATGCTCCTAAAAACGAACACGACTTTTACGGGTTGCGCTATGCCGAGTTTGTAGTGCCTTTGGTTAAAGCCATTCAGGAGCAACAGGAAATTATTGAAACACTGGAAGCAAGGATTAAAGATTTAGAGAATAAATTAAACGAATTTTAACTAAATTTATTACTAATAAAAATTAAACGATTATGAAAAAAATTTACTTATTATTCGTCACAACTGTGATACTTTCAGTTGGGTTTTCACAGAACAATGTTGGAATTAACACAACCTCTCCCGACCCTTCGGCTGCTCTTGATATTACGGCAACCGATATGGGACTACTTATCCCCCGGATGACAACATCCGAGCGCATCAATATTACAACTCCTGCCAACGGGCTGTTGGTTTTCGATACCGATACCCGGAGTTTCTGGTACTATGATGCAAACGCAAGTACCTGGAAAATCATTAGTAACAGCGGCAGCAGTAATATAATCTCTGATACAGATGGAGATACTTATGTAACGGCTGAAAAAAACCCCGATAATGACACGGTTATAATATATATTGCCGGAACTGAGAAATATAGATTTGGGTCAAAAGGGATAGAAATTGTAAATAACGGTAAATCGGTCTTTATTGGAGAAGGAGCCGGTAAAATGGAAGACCTTAATAACAGGAAGAATGTTGCTATAGGTACCGAAGCATTATACTATAACATAAACGGCCATGATAATACTGCAACGGGAAACCATTCTCTTTATGCAAATTCAACAGGTATTAATAATACTGCGAACGGAAGTAATGCACTATATTATAACTATTCGGGAGAAAACAATACTGCTGTTGGGAATAATGCTCTTTATGCAAATATTTCGGGTAATAACAATACCGCTACAGGAAGTTCGGCATTGACTAATTCAACTGGTAATATGAACACAGCAACCGGAAGTCAGGCTTTGTATTCGTCAACTCTTGGAAATAGAAATACCGCCAACGGTTTTAAATCGTTATATTCGAATACCGAGGGTGGAAGCAATACAGCTTGTGGTTCCAAATCATTATATTCAAATACGGAAGGTTCCAGAAATATCGCAACAGGTTATAAAGCGCTGTATTCAAATACAATCGGATATTCCAATGTTGCCGTCGGCACACATGCTCTTTATAACAATACCGACAGAAACAATTTGGTCGCTCTCGGTGATTCGGCATTATACAAGAACGGGATAGGAGCATCAACTTCCGATCAGGCAACTTGTAATACGGCAATAGGTTCAAAATCACTATATTCAAATACGACAGGACAGCTAAATACGGCTGTCGGGTATAATTCTTTATACTCAAACATAAACGGTGGATATAATTCTGCTCACGGCTATTCTGCTCTTAAAAATAATACAGAGGGTATGCATAATACCGCTATTGGAAACAGAACAATATCTTCAAATTTAACCGGAAATAATAATACGGCATCCGGGAGTTTTGCAATGGCTTACAATACGACTGGTAATAATAATACAGCTAACGGAGTAAATGCTCTTCGTGGTAATACAAACGGTTCTTCAAATGTGGCTGTGGGGGTTAGTGCCTTAAATAGTAGTGTTGACCGGTCTTTTCTTGTAGCTATCGGCGATTCGGCCTTATATTATAACGGCACCGGTTCTCCTCAATCCTACGAGGCCGTTAAAAATACGGCAGTAGGGTCAAAAGCTTTGTTATCAAATACTTCAGGATTTAACAACACTGCCCTCGGATATAACTCATTATTTTCTAACACAACCGGAAATAGTAACTATGCAGGAGGTGTCAAAACTCTTTACTCAAATACAAGTGGCAGTAGTAACGTTGCAGTCGGTAATAATGCATTATTTAATAATACAAGCGGCAATGGAAATACAGCTACCGGTAATCAAGCACTTTTTTACAATTCTTCGGGCAATAATAATGTTGCCTACGGTTACAAGGCTCTTTATCGTGATACCACTGGAAATTCAAATGTGGCTATCGGTTCGTTTGCACTCAACAAAGCTACTAATATTAATAATATTGTAGCTATAGGCGACTCCTCATTATTCAAAAATACCGAAGGTGAGTACAACGTCGGTGTAGGTTCCAAAACATTATGTTCGTTAATAAATGGTGATAGAAATACGGCAATAGGATTCCAGGCACTTAAATCAAACGAAAACTTTAATGATAATACTGCCGTAGGTTATTTGAGTATGGAAAATACGAATCGGGGATGTAATACTGCCATAGGTTCTGAAAGTTTACGTTATAACATCAACGGCTCGGAAAACTTTGCAGGTGGCTATTGTGCATTAAGAAACAATATTATAGGAAGTAAAAATACGGCTGTCGGTTGCTGTAGTCTGATAGCTAACACTGCAAGTTACAATACTGCCGTAGGTTATTGGAGTCTGAGAAATAATACAACAGGATATGACAATGTTGCAATCGGCTCCAGTAGCTTGATGTTGAATGAAACAGGTTATAGAAATACGGTTGTAGGGACTGATGCAGGTACATACATAACAAACCTTCACAATTCCTGTGCAATCGGTTATGAGGCATTATTCAACGAAAATAATCAAATCAGGATTGGAAATAGCTCCATATCAAGTATCGGAGGATATACAGGATGGAGTAATGTTTCGGACAAAAGATTTAAAACCGATATTGCGGAAAATGTTGTCGGGTTGGATTTTATATTAAAATTGCATCCCGTAACATATCACTTAAATGTAAAAAAAATAAACGAATTTCTTGGTATCCCCGATTCATCAAACAAGGAGCTTATGAAAGATATATTGGAAAAGGAAGCTATTGTGCAAACAGGTTTTTTGGCTCAGGATGTAGAACTTGCAGCACAGTCTGTCGGTTATGATTTCAGTGGTGTGGACGCTCCTAAAAGCAACAATGGTCTATACGGGTTACGCTATGCTGAGTTTGTCGTGCCGATTATCAAGGGTATGCAGGAGCAGCAAGCTATGATTGAAGAACTTAAGCAAATTGTCGAAAAACAAAACAATAAGATTAATGAGCTTCAGCTAAAGTTAGAAAACATAACTGCAAAATAGTTATAATTAATTAAAAAAACAGACAAAATGAAAAAGTTAATAATTATAATTTCAATTTTTCAACTAGGTATTTTGAAAATGTTACCGTCTCAAACACTTACGAATAACGGTGCCGAGCTAACATTAAATAACGGGGCATCCGTAACTATTAACGGTGCATATCGAAATATGGATGGTGGTGAAATTAATAATTCGGGAGATATCTATATTACAGGCTCCTGGATTAACAGTGCCACATCAGGTCACTTACTTGAGGGTACAACGGGATGCGTACACTTTACGGGTTCTTCAACACAATATATTGCCGGTGCATCACGTACGTGGTTTAACGATTTACATATTCAAAACGATGTAATTCTTAATGTCGAAACATCCGTTTCGGACATATTGCTGTTAGACAATGCAACGGTAAAAATAGGCAATAATAATTTTATATTGCAATCTGGTGCCGATATTTCGGGAGCGAGTGCTTCAAGTTATATAATTGCCGAAAATAACGGACGGCTGTATCGTGAGGTTGACAACTCTAACATAGTGTTTCCGGTAGGAACACAAGCATCTTATACCCCCGTTTCGGTAAATAATTACGGGACACCCGATTTTTACGGCATTCGTGTATTTGCAGATGTTTTGGACGGTGGTTCCTCAGGTACAACGATTCCCCAAATAGATAATTGTGTTAATATGACCTGGGATATTATCGAATTTATACCGGGTGGCTCTAATCTAACAGTTTCAACAGTATGGAATGCTTCGGACGAAGGGACAAACTTCGACCGGTCTCAATGCGGTATCGGGCATTATACAAACAGTGCCTGGAATCCTCAATCTTCAGGTAGTGCTATCGGCTCCAATCCTTATGCAAGAACACGAACAGGAATAACCGACCCGGGCGCAATTGCCGTTGGCGACATCAACTCTCCGATGGCTGTTACGTTAAACCTTGTTGTTGACATTTCCGCTTTTCTTGAAGGTCCTTTCAACGGTACGGATATGAATTCCGATTTAAACCCTGCATATATCCCTTTATCACAACCATACAATACTCCGCCCTGGAGTTATTCCGGAAGCGAAAGTGTCGGTTCAATACCAAACGGAGATGTGGTTGACTGGGTGCTTGTCGAGTTACGAGATGCTGCCGACGCAGCTTCCGCAACACCGGCAACAACGGTTGAACAACAGGCTGCCTTTATCCTGAATACAGGAGAAATTGTCGGTTTGGACGGCGTTTCAGACCTTCAATTCAACAGTACAATAAATCAGAATCTGTTTGTTGTGCTATGGCACCGCAACCATCTCGGTGTTATGTCGGCAAATGCACTGACACCTTCAGGTGGTGTTTACTCGTACAACTTCACGACAGGTGAGTCGCAGGCTTATGGTGGAGTAACAGGTCATAAAGAGATAGGTACGGGAATCTGGGGGCTTATCGCAGGTGACGGCAATGCCGACGGAGAAATCACACTATCCGACAAATCAAGCTGGTCTGGAGAAGCAGGAAAAACAGGATATCTGATGACCGATTATTCTATGAACGGTCAGGTAAACAATCAGGATAAGAACGATATTTTATTGAATAATCTGACATCGGAATCGCAAGTTCCTGAATAAGAAATACGTTCTTTACATCTTCGCAAAACCGGTTTTTCCGGTATCCGAATTTATTTCACCGGTTGGTAAGTACTGCCCGGTGATTTTTTTTATATAACAAAATCAAAAATATTGTTTTTATGAATAACCCGGAACGAGGAGCCGGGATAGGCTTCAATAAAAGAACCCGGCGGTTTTGTTTTTCGCTTTCGCCATTTGAATTCAAAAGCATTCAGTTTACCACCGTATTCTTCAATTAAATCTATCTCTTTCTGTTGATATGTCCGCCAAAAATAGAGATTAACCTTTTGTCCTCTTTTCTGATGGTAATGCATCCGCTCAACAATGCAAAAATTCTCCCAAAGAGCTCCAATATCCATTCGATTTTCAATAAGGGCATAATTTTGAATAATTGAGTTTCTAATGCCGGGATCATAAAAATAGTACTTTTTACTTTTTGCAATTTCATTTCTCAAATTTCTACTGAAAGACGGTAGTGAAAACAATACAAAAGATTTCTCAAGTAGTTGAAGATAGCGTTGAACTGTTTCAACCGAAACTTTTACCAAACCACTCAACTCCCTGTATGACAATTCATTACCAAGCTGAAGCGCAACCGCTTTTAACAATTTCACTAATAAATCGGAATGTCTGATATTTTCAAACTGTAAAATATCACGATAAAGATAGTCACTACTCAGTTCATCAAGTAACCTGATTTGTTCTTCCTCCGGCCTGTCAACAATATCGGGATATGAGCCGAATCTCAGAAGACCGGATAATTTTTCATCAAGAGTGAGTAGGTCGTACCTTTCCGACAATTCACCGATTGACAATGGCAGCAACAGAAATTTAATATTTCGTCCCGTTAGCGGTTCACTGATTTTATTCGATAATTCAAAACTGCTGGAACCCGTTGCAATATATTGTTTTTCAGGATATGTATCAATTAACAACTTTAAAACCTCGCCTATATTACTTATCTTTTGTGCTTCGTCGAATACAACAAGTTCAGCATTCCCAATAAATTTTATTATATTTTCAATGTTAAACGATGACAGTAAATCCTGTATGTTATGTTTTTCGCAGTTTAAATACTTTGCGCCCGGATTATCGTTTATAATTTGTTTTACAAGTGTTGTTTTTCCAACCTGCCGTGGACCGTAAAGTATTATTATTTTACCTTTGAAAAGCCAACTCCTTATCTGATCCGAAATAGTTCGTCTATAAATATATTTTCCCATTTCAATACAATTTGTCGGGTTAACCTGACAAATTTAATATAATTTGTCGAGTTTACCTGACAAATTTAAAGTTTTTTTTAAACATTTACTTTTTTTGTTACGTTTCACCACCTTAATATATTAACTATCAAATATTTCGCTATTTATTGAGATAACAGTTTAAAAAAACAGAAATAAAATAGGGGTAATCATTATTTGAAGTGTTTTATTACAAATTGAAAAAATAAAAAAAATGTTTAACCGCAAAAAAAACCGGATAATGAAATCAAAAAATGATTATCTTTATGGCATTAATAGCCGGAAAAGTAATTTAACAATTAAAGAAATGAAGACAACTCACAAAATCGTTTTATTTTCAAAGTCGCTTGTATTTATGCTGGCTTTGATTTTGGTCTCTTCCACAGGCTGTCAGAAGGATAAAAATGAATCTGACCTTAAACCTGCACCTGACCTGCCTCCACAGACATCAATGGTGATAGATTTTTCAGACTTCACCGATGTTGATACAACATTTAAAAGCACAGATACATACATAAACTGGGGCTGGGCAGCCTTAAACGTGAATGTCTGGAATGTAATAAAAACAATAACTCTTGCAGTGCCTGTGGCGGCATTTTATGAGTCGTTTAACCACGAGGGCGTCTATTTCCCTCAAACTGACGAATGGGTATGGTCGTATAATTTTATGGCAGGAGGAGTTGCTCATCAGGCAAGCCTGCACGCATCATTGGTGGCGGACGGTGTATTGTGGAAAATGTATATCTCCAAAGCAAATGCTTATAATGATTTTTTATGGTATTACGGAACAACCGGTCTGACCAACAAAACGGCAGTATGGCATATGAATGAAAAACCCGGTAATCCCGTTGAGATTTTATTGATTGAATATGAAAAAGATACTCAATCGGGTATTGAACAGATAAAATATACTAATGTAAATCCCGTAAGCCCGGGAAACGGCGGTTATGTTCAGTACGGAACCGGCAACTCCCTTGATTTCGATGCTTTTTACAATATTTACATCATTGAGCACGACAATATGATTAATATTGAATGGAATCGTGATATGAAAGACGGGCGTGTCAGGGATGAGGTACATTTCGGTGACTTTGAATGGAGGTGCTGGGACACTGATTTGCAAGACATTACATGCCCGTAAAATGTTTATTAAGCTCAGTCAGGTTTCGACTACGCTCAGCCTGACCGGGTACCCCGCAAAACTTCAACATCCCCGCCTGATAATTATTTCACATTAATAATCAATATTATACTGCACCCGATATTCCATTGAATTCAATTCCAGGGCAATCAGGTTTCCGAAGCCTGAGCGCCCTGTCATATAGCAGCCGTTATCAAGGTCAATGAATTTGTGATTGTTTGTGCGGATACTGATATCAATAAACTCAAGGTTAACGGGAACATGGCCGTGAATAATCCGCCTGTTATTGATTTTTGAGGGTTTTATATCGTAATCCCTGACCCAGAGCATTGCGTCTTTATCTTCAAACGGGTCATCATTCCTGAAATTCAATCCGGCATGTACAAGAATAAAATCGTCAAGTTCAATATAATATTCGAGTTTTCTCATCCAGTCGAGGTATTCCGTCGGAAAATCTTTGAGGTCGGTTATTTTAAAACTTTTCATTGTATCCTTACCCCCAAAAGTAAGCCACTCTTTTTTCTTTTTGTTTTTCTGTTTGATTCCGAGAAAACTTTTCAAATTTAACTCTTCTTCATACGATTTCAGGACATATTCCTCATGATTTCCCATCAAAAGGTGAAGATTATAGTCATCCTTTTGCATCTCCATAAGGTAATCAATAACCTCTTTTGAAGCAGGCCCGCGGTCAATATAGTCTCCGAGAAAATAGAGATGATCATACTTCGACGGCTGAATCATATCCTCTATCAAAGCCTTAAGCGTTTGTGCGCATCCGTGTATGTCGGGGATTACCCAGTGTTCTCTCATCTCTGTCAAATGAATGGTTCAATATTCGAATCACCGGAATGCCCCGGTAATTTCAGCCCGCAAAAATACTCATTTTTATACAAATATATTATTACTTGAAAATTTAATTTACTTTTGCTTACAAATGATAATTTAAAACAGATGAATAAATTTAATAAAGCAATATTAATAATAATGGATGGCTGGGGCATTGGCAACGGTTCAAAAGCCGATGTAATTTCTCAGACCGACACTCCTTACCTTGATTATCTTAATGAAAATTATCCGCATTCGCAGCTTCTGACCTGTGGCGAAAATGTCGGGCTACCTGACGGACAGATGGGAAACTCCGAAGTTGGGCATCTTAATATCGGTGCCGGAAGAATTGTTTATCAGGACCTTGTTAAAATCAACAAAGCAATCGAAGATGGCAGTATTGCAAAGAATCCGCAATTGGTTAAGGCTTTTACCTATGCCAAAGAGAATGATAAAAGTGTTCATTTCCTCGGACTTGTTTCTGACGGGGGAGTACATTCACAGGATAAACATCTTTACAAACTTTGCGATTTGACAATGGATTATAATCTCGACAAAGTTTATATTCATGCTCTGACCGACGGACGGGATACCGACCCGAGAAGCGGTTTGGGATATATCGGGAATCTTCAGGAACATCTGAAACATTCAAACGGTAAAATCGCCTCTTTGGTCGGAAGGTATTACACAATGGACAGGGATAAACGCTGGGAAAGAATCAAAGAGGGTTATGATTTGATGGTTCACGGAAAAGGAAAACCGGCACATGATATTTTGCAGGCAATCCGGGAATCTTACGATGAGGGTGTAACCGACGAATTTATCAAACCTGTTGTTGTAGTTGACGATAATGACAAACCGGTCGGGACGATAAATGAGGGAGATGTGGTTATCTGTTTCAATTTCAGAACCGACAGGTTGCGCCAGATAACAACAGCACTCACACAACGTGATTTCCCCGAGTATGGAATGAAGACCATTGATTTGCAATATTATACAATGACAAATTATGACGAATCCTTCAAAGGGATAAATGTTATTTATGATAAGGAAAATGTAAAAAACACCCTGGGAGAAGTAGTTTCAAAGGCCGGGTTAAATCAGATACGTATTGCTGAGACTGAGAAATATGCACACGTAACATTCTTTTTCTCAGGCGGAAGGGAAGAACCGTTTGAAAATGAAAAGAGAATACTAATACCTTCACCGAAAGTGGCAACTTACGACCTGCAACCGGAAATGAGTGCGTTTAAGGTCAGGGATGCGATTGTGAAAGAGTTGAAAACACAGTGGGCTGATCTTGTCGTGCTTAATTTTGCAAATGGTGACATGGTCGGACATACGGGTATTTAT
This sequence comes from uncultured Bacteroidales bacterium, assembly GCA_964408535.1. Classification (GTDB taxonomy): domain Bacteria; phylum Bacteroidota; class Bacteroidia; order Bacteroidales; family JAADJA01; genus JAADJA01. The sequence continues at coordinate 11,759 of CAYOZZ010000271.1, forward strand.
GAGGCTATTGTCAAGGCTGTGGAAACTGTTGACAAGTGTGTTAACGATGTTGTTGAAACGGCAAAAGCCAATGATTACACGGCTATCATAATTGCCGACCATGGAAATGCCGATAATGCCGTTAATCCCGACGGGTCGCCAAACACGGCACATTCGCTTAATCCGGTGCCCTGTATTGTGGTTAGCGATAAATATAAAAAGGTTGAAAACGGAATACTTGCAGATGTTGCACCGACAATCCTCACAATAATGGGGCTTGATATTCCAGGAGAGATGACTGGTAAGGTGCTGGTTAAGTAATCTGAAACCGGTGGTTTTATGATTGACGAAGGGGTGATGGAAGACATTTGACCGGAGTTAGTCATCCGGTGGCTGAGCAAAGGCAGCAGCGGAGGCAGGTCACCTGATTAGGAAGAGAGGATTTGAAATCACTGATTACTGATATAACAGACTGAAAAGATAATAATATATGATGAACAATTTCAAAAAACTTAATAACATTCTCGGGGCAATCGTCTTTTTCATTGCATCGGCTGTGTACATTCTGACGACAGAACCGACTGCAAGTTTCTGGGATTGTGGCGAATATATAGCAACCGCCTACAAGCTTCAGGTCGGCCATCCGCCGGGTGCACCTTTATTTCAGATGATTGGCAGATTTTTCTCACTGTTTGCCTTTGGCGACACATCTCACGTGGCTCATATGGTTAACATTATGTCGGCATTGTCAAGCGGATTGACAATTCTGTTTCTTTTCTGGACTATTACAATGCTTGCAAAAAAGCTTGTACTCAAAACGGGTGAAATGACAGATGGAAAGATGTATGCCGTTTTAGGAAGCGGACTGGTCGGAGCTTTGGCTTACACATTCACCGACTCTTTCTGGTTTTCGGCCGAGGAGGGAGAAGTCTATGCAATGTCATCATTTTTTACGGCACTTGTTTTCTGGGCAATATTAAAGTGGGAAGAAAAGGCCGGCGAAAAACACTCTTTCCGATGGCTCATTTTCATTGCTTATATGATGGGGCTTTCAATCGGCGTTCACCTTCTTAATCTGCTTGCTATACCTGCAATATCATTTGTATATTATTTTAAAAAATACAAGAATCCGAATCTGAAAGGGATAATAGTTACGTTTATTATCTCCGTTTTAATTCTCGGTTTGGTTATGAACGGCATAATTCCCTGGATTGTGAAACTTGCCGGATATTCCGAACTCTTCTTCGTGAATTTCATTGGTCTGCCGTTTAATACCGGAACTGTTTTTTATTTTATTGTGCTTATTGGAGGAATTTATTGGGGAATACGTTATACACGCAAGCAGCAAAAAGTCGTATGGAATACTGTTCTTTGGGGGCTCACCTTCCTTTTAATCGGTTATTCTTCCTTCTTTATGCTTGTTATACGCTCGAATGCCAATACTCCCATAAATGAAAACAGTCCTAAAGATGCGATTACACTCCTGGCATATCTTGCAAGGGAACAATATGGCGACTGGCCTATCTTTTCAGGCCCCTATTTCAATGCTCCGGTAATCGAATATAAAAACGGTAAACCGATTTACAGAAAAGATAAAAAGAGAGGAAAATATGTTGTAGTTGACAAAAATAAAAATCAGATTCCGGTGTACGATCCGAGGTTTACAACTATTTTTCCAAGAATGTGGAACAATACTAATCAGCTGTATATCAAAGACTATAAAACCTGGAGCAAGATGAAAGGAGAACCTGTAAAGGTTACAACCAATTACGGTGAGGAAAATGTTGTTTACAAACCTACTTTTACTGAAAATCTTCGTTTTTTCTTCAGGTACCAGCTCAATCATATGTATTTCAGGTATTTTATGTGGAACTTTTCAGGAAGACAGGATGATATTCAGGGAATGGCAGACAGGAAGCATGGTAACTGGATAACGGGTATTCCGTTTATTGACAAAGCGCGCCTCGGTCCTATGCTGAATGTACCGGAAAGTATGAAAAATAAAGCAACCAACAAATTTTATATGCTCCCTTTTATTCTTGGGATTATCGGACTTGTTTACCAGTTGAGAAAAGACAACAGGAATTCGCTAATTGTTTTTCTGCTGTTTTTTATGACCGGACTTGCAATTGTGGTTTATCTGAACCAGCATTCGCCCCAACCGCGGGAGCGTGATTATGCTTATGCAGCCTCGTTCTACGCCTTTGCAATGTGGATTGGAATGGGGACGCTTGCCCTTACCGGTTTTGCAAGCAAATATTTAAATTCAAAAATTGCCGCTTTTGTTGTTACAGGTGTTTCACTCATATTGGTTCCCGGAATAATGGCAAAAGAGGGATGGGACGACCACGACCGTTCAAACAGATATACGGTTACAGCCCTCGCAAGCGATTATTTAAACTCCTGTGCTCCCAACGCAATACTATTTACAAATGGTGATAATGACACATTTCCTCTCTGGTATGCACAAGAGGTGGAAGGAATAAGAACAGATGTAAGGGTTGTAAATCTCAGCCTTTTGAATGCCGCCTGGTATATAAATCAAATGAGGAGGAAGGTCTATAATTCCGAACCCCTGCCCCTTTCAATACCACCGGAAATGTATGCTGGAGATAAAAGAAATTTTACCTATATTATTGAAAATAAAAAAATTAAAGGTTATGTTGATTTAAGGCAACTATTAGATCTGGTAATTAGCAGTCCCGATAAGTTTGTAAGAAGCACTTCGATGGGGAACTTCGACTATTTCCCGGCAAAAAAATTCAGAATCCCTGTTGACTCGGCAACGGTAGTTAATAATGGTACTGTCTCACCTGAGTATGCCGGCAGGATTGTTAAAGAGGTTACCTGGACCTTTAACAATAATGCAATTGCAAAAAGTTTTCTTATAGTTCTTGATCTTTTGGCAACGAATAACTGGGAAAGGCCTGTCTATTTCGCCATTACAACCGGCGGCGAAGCATATATGGGGCTTGAGGACTATTTTATGCTTGACGGGCTTGCATACAGGCTTGTTCCCGTAAAATCGGAGTCTGACAGAGGCCAGCCAGGCACTGTGAATACAGATGTTATGTATGACAATGTGATGAATAAATTCCGGTGGGGCAATATGAATAACCCTGATGTTTATCTTGATGAAACAAACAGAAGGATGACAATGAATCTCAGAAATAATTTTCACAGACTGGCTGATGCTTTAATCCTGGAAGGGAAAAAGGATTCCGCCCTGGCCGTCCTTGACAAGTGTATTGAAGTTGTGCCTGATAATTGTATTCCATATGACTATTTTACCATTCCCATTGCCGAAGATTATTATAAAATCGGCGAAACGGAAAAAGCGAATACCATTGTATCGAGACTTATTACTATTTTTGACGAGAATCTTGGGTATTACTTTCAGTTTGAAGGAAAGAGAGCGAGAGTTTATGATGATGATATTCAGCAGAATTTGTATATGATCCGGAAAGTGACGGATGTAACACGTAACAACAAACAGACTGAACTTTATACTAAAGCGACGGAGGTTTATAATAAGTATTCAAAGATTTATTTTAAAAAGTAAATTAATATGCGCTAAATCACTTATGAAGATCTGTTTTACTATATTCAGTATAATAATATGGGGCTCCCTGCTATCACAGCAAGCCGGAGATTCATCTTTTAACAGTGAAAGCGGAGAGCATATTAAAGATACTGTGGCTATTAATAATCTGCTGAAATTAAGTAAGAAATATGCTTACCAGGACAAGGATTCGGCATTGTATTTTGCATCCGGGGCATTGGCATTATCGTGTGAATTGAATAATGAGATTAAGAAGGCATTTTCTTATTTGAGAATTGGGGATATCTGGTCAATCCATGAAGTTTTCGATTCTTCTATTTACTACTATAATCTTTCCTTAAACATCTACAAAACAGTTAATGACACAAAACAAATAGCAAACCTTACGACAAGAATAGGATACAGCTACTACTATTCCGGTCATTATGACAAAGCACTTGAATATTTCAAAAGAGTTGTTGATATCTATAATTCTGAAAATGACAAGCAGAGCCTTGCTTCGGCATATAACAATCTTTCTGCCTGCTATAATGATTTAGGGAAAACGGAAGAGGCATATCATTACCTGCTTTTAGCTTTGAAAATAAACGAAGAGTTAAATGATGAAGAGGGTATTGCGGGTTCGTTAATAAATCTGGGGACGCTTGAAAGTGGAATGGGAAACCATCAGAAAGCTATTGATTATTATAAGGATGCATTGAAATATTATATTGAAATTGACTCCAAATCCGGCCAGTCAATGTGTTATAATAACCTTGGCGATTCATACTCCTCACTGGGAAAATACAAGGATGCTCTTGCCTATTTTCAAAAATCCCTTAAAATAGATACTGAGCTAAATGATGACTATGGAATCGCAATAGACGAAAATAATATTGCCGATCATTATCTCACGCTCGGCGATACTGCCAAAGCCTTGAAAGAGTTTAAAGATGTTCTGAAATTTGCCAAGGAAAAGGGATTTAATAAAGTAATTTCTACAGTCGGTTATAATCTTGCGGAATTGTATTTCAACAAAGGAGATTATGCCGAAGCTATAAATTACGGTAAATTAAGCGAAAAATATGCCCGTCTGACCGGAACCCCAGGTGATATACTGGACGCCTGTAAAATATTGTCGGACAGTTACGGAGAAATGGGAGACTTTGGAAATGCCTATAAATTTCTGAAGAATTATCAGGTGCTGTACGATAGTCTTTTCACTGCTGAGAAAAGCAAACAGATTTTAGAAATTGAAGCAAAATATGAATCGGAAAAAAAGGAACAGGAAAACAAACTCCTGATTAGAAAAAATGAAATTGATAAACGGATAAAAATCACTTTGGCAGCTTTGCTCCTAATAGCTCTTATATTTATTTTCACTCTTTACAGACTAATATATATAAAGAAAAAATCGGAAACGAAAATAGCAAAACAGAAAAACTTTTATGAGAAACTTCTCGGTAATTCCCAGGATTTTATTGTTGTTGTCGGGAAGGATATGGAAATTAAATATATCAGCCCTTCTATCGAAAATAAGATAGGAAGAAAACCGGAAGAGAGGGTGGGAAAGAGTGTTTTAGAAAATATTCATCCTGATGACAAAAAACAGCTATCAGTTGATTTCAATAAATTGACAAAAGAGAAATCCGCAAAATTTGAGTTCAGACTTAGTGATGTTTCCGGGAAATATCTGAATATGGCTGCCTATGCCAAGAACTTATTTGATGATCCGAATATTCAGGGTGTTATTGTTAATTTTTGGGATATCACCGAAATAAGGAAAACGGAAAAAGCTTTAAAGCAGGCCAATGAAACGAAAGATAAAATCTTTTCCATTATTTCACATGATTTGCGTGGACCTATAAGTACCAGCAAAAGTATCGCCGACCTCGTTGTTAATGAGTTTGATAATCTTAGCAAAGAAGCAATCAGAGATTTACTCACATCTTTTAAACCTACGGCAGACGCCACCTTTTTCTTATTGGAGAACCTTTTGTCGTGGGCTATGAATCAAATGGGTAAACTTAAGTTTGAACCGGGTCTAAATCCCGTAAAACCAATTGTGGATGCAAATATTGATTTATATACTTCGCAGGCCGAATCAAAGGGCATTACAATTGTCAATGCTATTAATGAAAACCTGATTGCCTGGTTTGACAAGGGAATGATTGATATTGTAATACGTAATTTTGTTTCAAATGCAGTAAAATTTACACCTAAAGGAGGTGAAGTAAGGATTGATGTTGCAAAAAGCGGTGATTTTATAAAAGTTGAAGTATCTGATACAGGAATCGGAATGGATGATTATGTTATTAAAACCCTGTTTAATCCGGATATTGAGAACAAACACCTGTCGCAGGGTACTGATAATGAAAAGGGTGCCGGTATCGGACTGATGTTATGTAAAGAATTTGTTGAAATGAACGGTGGTAAAATCGGAGCTAAGAGCCAAAAAGGTAAAGGATCCGTATTTTTCTTTACACTGCCTGTTAATAAATAATATCAGGAATGAATATGAAATCGTATAAAATACTTATAGCAAATGATCAAAACGTTGATTTTCTGGTAATTTCGTCATATATAAAGCTTACAATTGAGAATATTGAAATTATCAGAGCCGAAAATGGCCGCATTGCATACGAAAAAGCAAAGGAATTTTTACCTGACCTGATTATTATGGATTGGGAAATGCCCGAACTGGATGGAATTGAAGCTATCAAAAAGTTGAAAGGTGATGATGACACTAAGGATATTCCGGTAATTATGGTAACTGCCGTTAACAAATCAACTGAAAATCTGAATACCGCCTTTAATGCAGGTGCTGTTGACTTTGTGCGCTACCCGATTGATAAAACGGAACTTCAGGCCAGGATAAAATCGGTATTACTCATATCTCTTTATTACAAGGAGATGGTTAATGCCGAGAAAATGGCCAGGGAACTGCTTGAAGAGATAATTGAACGAAAAAAAATAGAGCTCTCTCTTCTTACACTAACAAGTATTCACAAAAGAAATCTTTTATCGGAACTTAAAAAACAGGTTGATGAGGTTAGAGAGGAAAATCCGGGAATCAGAGGAATAAACCGGATTTATTCAATAATCAAATCTTATGAAGAGAGTGAATCCGACTGGATGGTTTTTGAAAAGCATTTTGAAGAGATTCATAACGGTTTTTTTGAAAGACTTGAAAAGGCCTCGGCTTCCGAACTGTCGCAGGGAGAGAGACGTTTTGCCGCTTTTATCAGGAGCGGACTTGCTTCAGATCAAATTGCAAAGATGATGAATATCTCAATGGAAGGTGTGAAAAAGAACCGTTACAGACTTAGAAAAAAGCTTGGAATTGAAACATCTGAAAATCTCGATAAAATTATCGAAAGCATCTGATTTCTATAATTTTTTCGTGTCCACCATTTGTCCACCATTAAAATTTTTATATCAGAAAACCTTAATATACATTTGCCGATGTAAATTTAAAAAAAAGTTCATAAAATATTTTTCCAAAATTAAAAAAGGGGAGAGAAGTCTTATTTCTTTCATCTCCTGATAGAATCCGGCACGGAAATCAAATCCCGGGCCAATTTAACTTTATGTAGGGAAAACGTATAGATAGTAAATATAGCTTTTTCAGATTTCGGGGTTTTGGTACATAAGGACGCTTTTTAGCGTCCTGTACCATTTTTAGGAGGTCTGTTTACTAAAATAAAACAGCAGGCGATTGAAATGCATTTTGACTTTGAATGTGGCCGGCATTACTTT
>CAYOZZ010000272.1:0-4182 GCA_964408535.1 uncultured Bacteroidales bacterium
ATGGTTTTCTGTCTTGCACGCCCGTAAGTTCTCCGTTTCCGGAACTACCGCAGCTACCTAAAAATATTAAACCGGTCAGATAAAAAAGAATACGTTTCATATTTATTTGAGATATATTTCTTTAATTAATTTGCAAAAATTATCCTGTGTTTTTACCTTAATATTACTAAAATAGTTTCAAATGATTATAAAAATCTTGTATTTTTATAACTCCTTCTTCCCCTGTCCATATCAATTTTAAAGCAATATCCAACCATAATTTCATGACTTCCGCTACTTCCCAGATTTGATGATGGTATCGTATAAGCATACCCGATTTTTATATCCTTAATTGAAAGCCCAACCAATACCGACAGAGGGTCAACAACTCTTATAGTGCTATAGCTAACGCCTCCCCATACTTTATTATTGTATTTAACCATCGCTGCTATATCAATTTGTGTTTTTACCGCATCTGATTTAACCAGTATTGAAGGGTCTATTTCCCAGGATGGATTATTTTGAAATGTAAAAATGTAGCCGGCTGAAAGATAATAGTGCCGTTTTGTTTTATAAGCCAGAATATCACCGGGTGATGATGACTCTGACAACCTTGTTGAGGATAAGCCGACATAAAACTTATTCGGAACAAAATAATGTAATCCGAATCCGAAATCAAGAAGCATATCGCTTTCCTCCGCTTTTCCGGCAAGTACCGGATCATCGGGGTCAAGTGCCCCCTCAATTAATTTTGAGAAATCAATTTTGCCGTTTATAAAACCAACCTGTACACCTATTCCAAGGTTTCCCATTCCTATATCAACCCTGTATGCATAACTTAAAGATACCCCTATTTCGTTCCAATGGCCTAACTTATCGTTATAAATCGTTCCGCCTATGCCTCCATGCAATATGCCAATAGGTGAGTTTAATGAAATACTATATGTTTCAGGGGCAATCTTATCACCATTCTGGGATTTAAATCCTACCCATTGCTGTCTGGCAAGCCCGGTGGCACAAATACCGTTAACACTTCCCACAAAAGCCGGATTATAAGTTACATTATAAAACATGTTATGGGCATATTGAGCCTCCTGCTGTCCTGAAACGGTTTCGGAAACCAATAAAGAGAGTGTGAAAACACCAACTATGTATATTTTAAATTGACTTAAATTCATACTAAAAAGGTCGCTAAATTAATAAAAAAAATTAAAAGCAAAATATAACCTGCGAATTTAACCAAAAAACGGTACAAATTTTACTCATATTTTATATATATTTTAAAAAACTTTTTTCTATTTTAATTTTATTATAAATGTTAATAACTATTTTTCTCTATTTATCTTAAATAGTAAACCAAATAACGTTAAATTTTGAAAATTAGTTTATAACAAAAAAAAATTCAAAAAATATCTCTATTTTTAATGACATCAAAATTGTTGAAAAAGTTGTATTGGATTTTTTTTTGTTCCTTAATTTGATAAAACTACTTTTGCGCATTTTTTGTAATCAACATTTTAATACATTGGAATAATGGCATTTATAGTTAAAGAAAAACTGTTCTCAAAAAAATGGTTTATTGCCTATAGTTTAATAGTAATAGGGGCGTTTATATTGTCAACAGCTTTTGTGCTCTTCATAACTCCTTATAAATTTGTTCCGGGAGGCGTGTACGGTTTATCCATAATTATTCATTATTTACTCGGAACGCCCGTTGGTATGGTGGCACTGGCATTTGACATTCCATTGACAATAATCGGTATAAAAATTTTGGGTCCGAGATTTGGAATAAAAACAGTTGTCGGTTTCGTGCTGACAGCTGTATTTGTTGATACACTGACATATTTTTGGGGGATTGAACCACTCATTAAAGACGACGCACTACTATCGGCAATTTTCGGCGGTGTTTTAAGCGGACTGGGGCTGGGGCTGATTTTCAAGTCAAAAGCAACATCAGGCGGAACAGATATTATTGCGATGATTTTTGCAAAATTTACTCACTTGCCGATAGGGCAACTTATGGTTATTGTTGATTCTATTATCGTCTTTATCGGATTTTTCTTTTTCCGCGACTGGAAAATACCGTTTTATTCGTTGATAATAATTTATATTACCGGAAAAGTTATTGATATTGTCATTCAGGGTATTAGCTATGAAAAAACGCTGTTTATTATTTCGGAAAAAACAGAGGAGATCAGGGATAAAATAATCAACGACCTGAACCGTGGAGGAACATTTATTAACGGAAAGGGAATGTATCAGGGAAGGGATAAAACAATAATATTTACCGTTGTAAATCCGAGAGAACTCGCTATTTTGAAAGATTTCATTCATAAAATCGATCCGAATGCTTTTGTAACCGTAATGAATGCAAGTGAAATACTCGGGGAAGGATTTAAATCGTTAAATGAAAAACTAACCGATTAATTGTATAGTTTTGCACCTTATTAACATTACTATTTTTGTAAAATGGCAAACAACGAAGATAAATTTAAAAAAATAATAGCCCATGCCAAAGAGTACGGGTTTGTTTTTCAGTCGAGTGAGATTTACGACGGACTTGCAGCTGCTTACGATTACGGGCAGTATGGTGTTGAATTAAAAAACAACATTAAGAATTATTGGTGGAAATCAATGGTGCAGCACCACGAAAATATTGTGGGTATTGATGCGGCAATATTTATGCACCCGACAACCTGGAAAGCTTCCGGCCATGTGGATGCTTTCAATGATCCGATGATTGATAATAAGGATTCAAAAAAACGATACCGTGCCGATGTGCTTGTCGAAGATCATATCCTGAAAATCGAAGGTAAGATTGAAAAAGAGGTTAAAAAAGCTGCCAAACGTTTTGGTGACAGTTTCGATAAAGAACAGTTTCTTTCGACAAATCCCAGGGTTCTGAAATATCAGGAACAAATAGAATCAATTAAAAAAAGTCTTTATTCCGCACTGGAAGAGGAAAGGTTAGAGGATGTAAAAACCCTGATTGAGGAGCTTGGTATTGTTGATCCTATCTCAGGCTCAAGAAACTGGACCGATGTCAGACAATTTAATCTGATGTTTTCCACACAACTCGGTTCATTAAGCGAAGGAGCTAACACTATTTACCTTCGTCCTGAAACGGCTCAGGGAATTTTCGTTAATTATCTGAATGTTCAAAAAACAGGCAGGATGAAAATTCCTTTCGGAATAGCTCAAATAGGTAAAGCCTTTAGAAATGAGATAGTTGCACGTCAGTTTATATTCCGTATGCGTGAATTTGAACAAATGGAGATGCAATTTTTCGTCAGACCCGGAGAAGAGTTAAAATGGTTCGAGTACTGGAAGGAGCAAAGAATGAAATGGCATCTTGCAATGGGTATCCCCCAGTCGGAATACCGCTTTCACGAACACGACAAACTTGCCCATTATGCAAATGCGGCGTTCGATATTGAATTTAACTTCCCGATGGGTTTCAAAGAGCTTGAAGGAATACACTCCCGCACCGATTTCGACCTTAAGTCGCATCAGGATCATTCGGGGAAAAAGATACAGTATTTCGACCCGGAACTGAATCAAAGCTATGTGCCTTATGTTGTTGAAACTTCAATTGGTGTTGACCGGACATTTTTGGCAGTATTAAGTTATGCATACACAGAGGAGAAGTTAGAAGACGGCTCCGAGCGCATTGTTCTTAAGATACCGCCGTTCCTTGCTCCCATTAAAGCTGCTGTGCTTCCGTTGGTTAAAAAGGACGGTTTACCCGAAAAGGCACTTGAAATTTTCGACGGACTAAAGTATGATTATATGTGTTTCTATGAGGAGAAAGACTCAATCGGTAAAAGATACCGCCGGCAGGATGCTATCGGGACGCCATATTGCATAACTGTTGATCACAAAACCCTGGAAGACAATACCGTAACAATCAGGGAACGCGACACAATGAAACAGGAAAGAGTTGGCATAGATAAAATTTCGGATATTATTGGAGCAAGACTGAAAAAAGAATAAATCACTTTATGAATCCAAAATCATTTTGTTTCAATAAAAGCCGGATCAAAGCGTTTGTGTTGGGTGCTGAAGACCATTGATTCCGCTTTTTAGACATAAAAAATATAGCCTGTCTAACTGGCCGGGTTATTTTAATCATATAAAAAAGATTTTATAACCTACCGGACTCCGGCAGGTATTAATTTGAAATGATATTTGTAAAGAGTCTTT
>CAYOZZ010000273.1:0-6976 GCA_964408535.1 uncultured Bacteroidales bacterium
CTATAAAAATCCAATGCCTCAAAAATATTGGATTTACCGGAGGCATTCGGTCCGACAAAAACCGTAAACGGATTAGGTTTTTCAATTGTTACATCAACAAGTGATTTAAAATTTTTTATATGTATTTTATTAATTACCATATTTTTTTATTATAACGGTGAAAATAATAAATATTATCAATTTATTCAATATCAGTTCACATAAAACAAACTTTTCCAACTCATAAAATTAACAAATAAATCACAAAAAATCAAACTTTATATACTTTAACAGATTCGTTGAATTTTAGAGTTTATCAATTATTTCCCCATTCAGTATAACTCTCTCCACCTTATTTGTTCCATAGTAGTAAGGCATATATTCCAGTGTCGGTATTTCATTGGTAATAAACAGATTAGCCTTTTTACCGACAGCAATTGACCCAAGCTCATCACTAACATCCATAGCATAGGCACTGTTCAGTGTTACAGCATTTATAGCCTCCTCCGGTGTCAGCTTGTAAAGAATGCTTGCCATTGAGAGTATCAGTTGCATATTGCCTGACGGAGACGAGCCCGGATTAAAATCGCTTGCCATTGCAACGGGTAGTCCGGCATCAATCATTTTACGTGCCGGAGCATAAACCATTCCGAGGAAAAAAGCAGCTCCAGGCAAAATTGTGGGCATCGTATCTGAATCCAGGAGCACTTTTATCTCTTCTTCTCCAGTATATTCAAGGTGATCAACAGATAAAGCACCATATTTTACTCCTGCCTGGATTCCACCGGAATAATCCAGTTCATTAGCATGAATTTTCGGTCTCAGGCCATATTTAAGACCTGCCATTAAAATACGCTCGGTATCTTCAACAGTAAAAAACCCGCGATCACAAAAAACATCAATAAAATCCGCAAGCTCATCGGCGGCAACCTGAGGAATCATCTCATTAATCACAACATCAACATATTCGGATTGCTTTCCTCGATATCCGGCAGGTATTGAATGTGCGCCGAGAAATGTGGACTTAATCGTCAAAGGTGAGTTTTCTTTCAGACGTTTAATGACTCGTAACATCTTTAATTCTGTCTCTGTTGTTAATCCGTATCCGCTCTTTATCTCAACTGCACCGGTACCATACGATATAATCTCATTAAGCCTTTTCATTGCGTCCTCGTACAGTTTATCTTCGGAAATTCCGGCCATCATTTTTGCAGAATTTAAAATCCCACCACCCCTTTTTGCAATTTCTTCATAACTTAATCCTTTTATTTTGTCAACATATTCTATTTCGCGGCTTGCCGGATAGACAAGATGAGTATGTGAATCACAAAATGAAGGGAAAACCATTTTTCCGGCAGCATCCACAACATCAAAACCGGTATTGCCCTTAGCAGAAAAATTGTCCATAGAGCCGAATTCTGCAATCTTTCCGTCTTCTATTAAAAGATAAGCATTATCAATGCAATTCAACTTTGACATTTCCTTTCCCGTACGTTTTGAAACAGGCGTTTCTTCCGTCTGAACCAGCTTTTTAATGTTTTTAATTAACAGAGTCATTTTTTAAGTATTAAATTTATCTGCGAAAATAATAATTTGCAACTTAAAACAGCAACGATTGTCAATAAATTTAGTAACAATATTTAATAAAAAACGTTGACGGATATTAACTTTTTTTATCTTTGCGCGGATAAAAACTTAAAATTAAACATTTATGAAACGATTATTACTTAGTTTCCTGCTCATTTCATTTGCAGGATTCCTTTTTGCAGAAAAGGTCGAACTAAAAGAGGCACAAACAGTTGCCAAAAATGCTTACTTCCAAAAACTCAATACTTACTTGGAAACCGTCGGTTATGACGAACTGCAAATAGCTGAGCAGTTTATCATTAAAACCAATGGTGAAGAAACAATTTATGCCTTTGATTTTGCAGGTTACGGATTTATTCTTATTGCAGCCGAAGATGCTATTGAACCTGTTTTGGGATATACTTTTGACAACCGGTTTCCTTCGGAAAACCAACCTGAAGGTTTCAGGGGTGTTTTAAATGAATTTAAAGAGCACATTAAGTACTTGAGAGATAACAAAATTGAAGCCTCAAATGAGATAGAGGCACAATGGGATAATCTCCTGTCATTCGATGCGTCACAATTCACACCCCAAAAGGGAAATAAAGATATTTCTCCATTACTGACCTGCACTTGGAATCAGGACTCTCCGTACAATTTTCTATGTCCTGAAGACCCACAGGGTCCTGGTGACCACGTTTATGTAGGTTGTGTAGCAACTGCTATGTCGCAAATAATGTACTATTGGAGATTTCCACTTCATGGTCAGCATTCGCATTCCTATTATGCCTCAGGTTATGGTACGCAAAGTGTTAACTTTGAAGAAGCTACCTACGACTGGGATGCAATGGTTGACAATTCGGACTCAAAATACAATTATGAAATTGCTGAAATAGGATATCATGCAGGAGTTTCCGTTGATATGATGTATAGTCCTGATGGTTCGGGTGCTTACAGCGATGATGTACCATTTGCATTAAAATATTATTTCAAATATTCTAATAGCTGTGTTTATAAGCAGAGAAGCAATTACAACCTAACAACCTGGAAAAATATGGTTGAAGATGAACTTGAGGATAACTGTCCGGTTTATTATTCAGGTTCAAGTCCTGACGGTGGCCACGCTTTTGTTCTTGACGGACGCCACGATGCTGATGATACTTATCACTTCAATTTCGGCTGGAGCGGTTCGGGAAACGGCTGGTACGCAATCACAAATGCCGGCGGTTTTACATCAAACCAGGCAATGGTTATGAATATCGTTCCAAATGACGATAATTATCCTTACGGTTGTGGAATGAATAACGAAAAGACAAGTCTTGTAGGTAGTTTTGAAGATGGCAGCGGACCAATGGAGAATTATGATGAGAATGCCGATTGCAGTTGGCTGATAAATCCTCAAACAGCTACTGATTCCGTTACTTATATAAAAATAGAATTTACAAAACTTGACACTGACCCCAATGACATTGTAACGGTTTATGACGGACCTACAACTGATGATCCGGTACTTGGAACATATTCAGGCACTACAATTCCCGGAATAATATCTTCAACTGGAAATCAGGTATTGGTTACGTTTGTTGCCGACGGTAATACTACCACCGGAGCCGGCTGGCAATTAGAGTATAACAGTGTGCTACCTTCATATTGCGGATCCCTCGTAACTCTGGAAGATCCTACAGGAACAATCAGCGATGGTAGTGGTAACTTTTATTACAACAATCAGTCGAATTGTATGTGGAAAATAGCTCCTGTATATGCTTCGGATTTAACTTTGACATTCACTGAGTTTAATACTGATATCGAAGACGTCCTTAAGATATATGACGCCTCAAACAATCAGCTTCTTGCAGAAATCTCGGGAGAATATACATCAGGTAATATGCCTAATCCGGTTGTTTCAGAAAGTGGGCAGATTTTCCTGATTTTTCAGACGGACGGATATTACAATGCACCAGGATGGTCGGCAGACTGGGAAATTGGTAATGTCAGTGTTAAAGAGCAGATGGATGGAGTAAGTATGCTGAACGTATTCCCGAACCCTGCAAACAATGTTCTTAATGTCAGCTTTAAGACAGACCGGGTTCAGTCATTTACAGTAAAACTGATGTCGGTAACAGGTGAAGTTGTCTATGAAGACACCTCTGATAATTTCTCAGGTAACTATTCAAACAGTATTGATGTTTCATCTTTTGCCAAAGGTGTTTATATTCTGAATCTGTCTAATGAAACAGGCAGTGTAAATAAAAAGGTTGTTATCAGATAACAATCGCCAATTCATATTTAAAAGCCTTCCTTTCGGGAGGCTTTTTTGTTTTGTGTTTAAATTCTGAGTATTTTTGAAAAATATTAAAGACTCATTTTTGATATGGCAAAGACAAAACCGTTTGAGGAGAACAGAGAGCTCTACGAAGAGTGGTTCATAAGGAATGATGCTGTTTACAAATCGGAACTGAAAGCTATCAGGCATTTCATCCCGGAACAGGGCAAGGGAATTGAGATTGGAATTGGGAGCGGATTGTTTGCAAAACCACTCGGAATCAAGGATGGCATTGAACCATCGGAAAAGATGCGGGAACTTGCAATAAAAAGAGGATTAAATGTTATAAACGGAGTTGCCGAAAAACTTCCTTTTAAAGACAATGAATACGACTTTGCATTAATGGTGACGACAATTTGCTTTGTTGATTCACCTGAAAAGTCAATTGCCGAAGTATATAGAATATTGAAGCACAACAGCCCGTTTATTTTGGCTTTTGTGGATAAAGAGAGCAAGGTCGGCAGGGAATATTTAAAAATGAAAGAAAAAAGTATCTTTTACAGGGATGCCGTTTTCTTTTCTACTGACGAATTACTCTCTCTGTTATCTCAAGCAGGATTTAAAGATTATAAAATAGTACAGACGGTTTTCGGTAGTCTTGATGATGTCGAAAATATCCAGGATTTTAAACCGGGATATGGTGACGGGAGTTTTGTTGTAATTTCGACTACCACAAACAACTAAGGCACAATATATTGCAAAAACAAATAGTTATGAAGCTTCTAATGATTTATATGGACAGGTTTGCATATAAACCGACAATAAAAACGCTTGTAGAGATGGAGACAATCGAAAAAGGCAGGGAATTTAAGGATGCGCAGGTAGCCTTTATACATGCCGAGGAACAGGATATTGAAAATGAAAGTAATGTCCTGAAAAAAACACTTAAAAATCTGAAATGGATAGCCGGTAAAAACAATACAAAAAGAATTATTTTGCATTCTTTTGCACATCTTTCGGAGAGCAAAGCAGAACCGGGTTTTACAAAAACATTTTTCGACAAGGTACAGAAACGCCTCGAAGATACAGGATATGAGGTTTATCAAACCCCTTTCGGATATTTCCTTGACCTTTCTGTTGAAGCTCCAGGCGTTTCGCTGGCAAGGGTTTTTAAAAGTTTGTAAGTTCAGTTTGTACAATTGACAAGCGTGGACGCTTGTCTCATTATGTGGTGGACGTTTGTCTCATCTCGTGTGCGGAGTGAATTTCAAGGGAAGAAATGTTTGTCACTTCTTTATTATCTTTAGAAACAATTCTAAATTTATACTATTTCGGATTTTACTATTCCGTTTTCTGCTATTTTAATTTAACTTTGCGACTACTTTCATATGTAAAACACTATGATACGTATTTTCATTTGGTTAGTAATGATGCTTGGAGGTGCGGGTTTGGGTTTTTACCTTGACTTATCTCTTTTCCCGGATGTTCACGGATGTATTTTGTTTCATATGATTAGTTTTATATTGGGAGCTTTGTTACTTAAAACTGTTATGACAATAAGCAGGAACACAGGCAGAGTTCTTGCAAAGTATGGCAGGAAAGGAAAGTTGCCACGTTTGGAAACAAACCGCCTTGTATCAGAAGGACCATATAAATATATGCGCCATCCGATGCATCTCGGACTATTACTTTTCCCTGTGGCATTTGCACTAATCGTTGGCTCTCCATCATTCATTCTGATTATTGCACCTGCCGAAGCACTTTTTATGATATTAATGATTGCTCTTGTTGAAGAACCCGGAGCAAAGAAAAAGTTTGGTAAAGAATATGACAAATATATAAAAGACAGACCCTGGTTTTGTTTAAAAAAAGAATGCTTAAAGGAATTATTTAAATATGTTGAAAAAATATAAAGTATGGTAGAAGAAATAATTATTGCTTGTGCAACCGATAACGAAGAACATTTCCCTGACAAACACTCAGGTGAAGCAACTTTCTTTATGATCTACAAAATAGACGGCATAAAAGCTGAATTTATAACACGCATCGAAAATACAAGCCCTGAGGAACGAATGCACGGCGACCCGCAAAAGGCCAAAGGTGTTGTCGGACTATTGAAAAAGAGAAATGTTGATGTGATTGTTTCCAAGCAATACGGAAAAAATCTGACAAGAATTAAAGATAAACTTGTTCCGGTAATAATAAGGACCGATAAAATTGAAGACGGTATCGGTTTATGTAATAAAAATATTGACAGATTGCGCAACGAGCTTGCTAAAAAAGGTGAAGACAGAAAGCATATTGTTATCGGATAATTAAGGAAATCCGGCACTTCTTAATTTTATTATAAACTCAAAAAATCAGATATTATGCTAAACCTAAAGAACAATTTCATTATGGCTCCGCTGAAGCTGGGATACAGCGACGGAACGGGAGTAGTTACTGACAGACACCTTTCATTTTATGCAGAGCGCAGCAAATACCTTGGGGCTGTGACTCCTGAGCCTTTGTATATGGATAAAGGGCTTCGCGAAATTCCTACACAACTCGGAATTGACAATGATGATAAGATTGAAGGGCTTAAAAAGCTGACAGACCTTATTCACGCCTCAAACACAAAAGTTATTGCTCATCTTAATCATCCCGGGAGAATGGCAAATCCGAAAATACCAGGCAATTTTCACCTTTCATCTTCTGCCATACCTTGCGAAAACGGTGGTGCAACACCAAGGGAGATGACCAATACCGATATTGAAGAGGCTGTTAAATTGTTTACAGACTCAGCAGTCAGGGCTGAAAAAGCCGGTTTTGATATTATCGAGCTTCAGTTCGGACACGGATATCTTGCTGCACAATTCCTCTCACCGGCTGTGAATAACAGGAACGATAGTTACGGTGGAAGTTTTGAAAATCGTATCCGTTTTTCCCTTGAGGTATTGGATGCCGTTAAACAAGCTGTTAATCTGCCTGTTATTGCCCGTGTCAGCGGTGACGAAATGATTGAAAACGGTTATCATATTGATGAGACTATAAAGTTTGTTTCCGCCTTAAAAGAGAATGGTGTTATGGCCGTTCACGTTTCGGCCGGGACAGTTTGCTCTACACCACCGTGGTTCTTTCAACATATGTTCGTACCAAAAGGAAAAACCTGGGAGTTTGCAAAGAAAA
>CAYOZZ010000274.1:0-2104 GCA_964408535.1 uncultured Bacteroidales bacterium
GTCCTTGTGGGACAACATACAAAAAGGTGCCCTGTAATTTTTGCAGGGCTTTTTTTGTATATGATATTTATAAAAGTTTGTTTTATGATTAACTGTTTATATCCTTTCTGTTATCAATTTTACCAAATTGTAATAATATCTTTTGCCAGTAATAAATTTTTATCGGCTGTGACCAAAGGTGCTTTATAAACCAATGAGGTTGCACAGATTATTCCGTCGGCAGGATCCTGATTGATATATTCAGGCATATTTACAGATATATCGGCAATTTCATGAGTTATTCCTTTTAAAATATAATTGTTTGATTGTAGGATAAGATCAATGAACTCCAAATAAGATACAGGTACCTCCTATTCAAATAAAATATTACAAAAACAAAACTTTTTCACAAAAAACATTCTCCTTTCCGGTTATGAATATAAAAAGCACTCCTTTTCTTACATCCCTTTCCGGTTTCCACGTTAAAAGTTTGGAAAACGGTCCTTCCGTATGATAGATTTCAGTGCCTGTATTGTCAATAATTTGAACATTTTCAATATCTTCAGGGTTCTTTAGCCGGATTAAAATATAATTGCTGAAAGGGTTTGGATAAACTAAAACTTCATCTTCACGGCTCATTGTCATCAGTTGGGGATAGTTTGTGAAAGCGGCATCAAGACGTTTGTTAAACAACCGTTCTGCTTTTGCGGGATCATCAATAATTCCGAACCAACACTCCAGCCCTTTTTTATGAGCCTTTTTAATGATTGATACCGGTGTGATAAATCCCCCGCTAACACAGTAAGCTCCGGCCTCCTTTGCAAGCTCAATATCAATATTCGAAAGAATATTCTTTATCAGAACGGTTTTGATTTGCGGTGCTTTTGCCTTTATTCTTTTAAGTTTGTCAATGTTGTATGACATCAAAACAACATTATCCGTCATTTTCATTTTTTCAATCATTTGAATTACAGGTGTCTCAGGTGTATTCTTAATATCAATGCAAATATTGACCTTCCCTTTGACCAGAGTAAGAACCTCAGACAGAGCCGGAATTTTTTCGGCTGCAAATTCCTGCCCGAACTTTTCCGAATATCCTGCCGATAAACTTTTTAGATACTGATAACCGTAGTTTTTTACCTCTCCTGTACCGTTTGTGGTTCTGTCGAGTGTTTCGTCGTGAATTACCATTATCGAATCGTCTTTCGACATCCTGAGGTCAGTTTCGATATAATCAGCTCCCGCCTCAATAGCTTTCAGGTAAGAGGTAATGGTATTCTCCGGTGCAATTGAGGATGCCCCCCTGTGAGCAATAATTTTGCCCTGTCCCGATACAAAAATGGGAAACAGAACCCACAGAATGAAAACATATTTATAACGGAAATATCTCATTAATCCGGGTTTAAAGTCTTAATTCTTATATTGATACCAAGGTTTATCACCAGACTGAAATCGTAAAAATCACCTTCCCCGCCGAACCACGATTTCTCAATTCCAGCTGCAATGTGATGGGTTAGGCAAATATTGTCGTTAAAATATATTTTAAAACCGTATCCGAGCATATTGTGTAACGAAAATCCGGTTATCGTTGAGTTTGAATACATCTTTCTTGAATTGCCCTGCATCAGATAAATAAAAAAGAGGTCGAAGGTTTGCCGGTTTTTATTCGGAAAAAATCTGTAACCTGCATTAAATCCGAAATTTGAGATATGCTCACTGTTTACCGGAAATTCAAGGCCAATAAACGGCTCATGTTGTTTGACTGTATATAAAAACATAAAATGAACCTTGAGGTCTTCGAGATAGTTGTAGGAGATTGAAGTTTCGGTATTTAGTGATTTGTTTCGTATGTTTTGCCCAACGAGTGATAACGGAATAACCGTAAGTAAAATAAAATATGGCCGGAATCTGACAATCATCTGTACAAATTTTCACCAAAGATAGTAATATATTTTTTGTAAAAAATTGAGGTTTGAATATTAAGAAATTTGTACCTTTGTTTGTTAAACCCGAATTATGCAATTTTGCTTGCCTTTCTCTTGTGGTCAAACGCAGGTAGTCAGGTATAGTTTCAGGTAATAACTGTTATAACGAGTTACACATATAAAATTTATACAGATGAAAA
>CAYOZZ010000275.1:0-3535 GCA_964408535.1 uncultured Bacteroidales bacterium
GCAAGCAGAAAATGTGAGTATTGCTGAGTGTTGCTGGCAGGATAAAACAGAAGTGAGCCGGCAATAAACATTCCAAGTCCAAGTAAAACACCTGATTTGTATGTAAACCTTTTTATAAAAAGTGCTGCCGGAAGCGCAAGCAGAAAATATGAACCGTAAAAAGCAAGTTGTATCCAGGATGTCTGGAAGTCGGTCATACTCATTATTTTTTTGAAGGCTGCAAGCAGTGTATCGGTCATATTGTTTGCCAGCCCCCACATCAGGAAAAGACTTGTTAACAGGATGAATGGAACAGTATAATCATTCCCGTTTACTTTTACCAGCGAAACTTTTGTCTTTGTCATATCCGTTAATCCTTAATTACAATTTTACCAAAATATTCACTTCTGTGAAATGCAGGCTCCTCAGCCATTGTACTACTCCAGCAGGCATAAACAGTATTTCCTTTCGTTGATTGCCAATCCGAATCTTCTTGTTCTTCCTTTAATATTGTTCTGTAAAAATTTACCCTGTAAACATTATCCTGTTTCACTTCTGAGAATTTTGTGATTGCCAGAGGTATTTTCAAAAAACCTTTCCACATATCAGCTCCTTTTGTAACGCTATGAGAGATGCCTGATTTTTCAGGAGATATAAAATCTGCCTTTAATCCGTTTCCTTTCAAATCAGGGTTTGTTATTTTTGCAATAAAAACGGCATTATTGGGATTAATCTCAATTTCAAGATACTCAGCCGGAGGTTTGTGACCCGAAGCAATAAACACTTCAAAAACCTCCTGATGCCATAATCCGGTATTATCCTCTTTATAAGAATTCATATCAACAAACCGGTCGTTGAGACACTCGAAATTAACAATCAGATTTTCACCGTCATACAACAATTCCACAATCGTCATCTCACTGATTGCCTCTCCTCCGACAGAATTACGAAACCAGGGTTCAAGAAGAACCTTATTACCTTTTTCCAATACTATTTCAGGGGTTGTTACCATATATTCATCATTTTTATTGCGACAAATCAAATATTTTCTCCGTCATCTGCCATTTTTCATCCGATGTAGCATCGGGAGCACTTTTCTGGAACTTCGAGACAAACTCCTCCCATTCAGCCTGACGGGGCAGAGCAGCCAATCGTGTCATTTGCTTTTCATAGTCAAAATCATCAGGGACGTCAACTATCATAAAGAGCCGGTTTCCGAATCTGTAAATTTCCATATTGATAATTCCAACCTCTCTTAATCCCTGAACAATCTCAGGCCAGATATTTTCAGGCTTATGCCAAAAAATGTACTCTTCAATTAGTTTTGGATCATCCTTCAAATCCAGCACCTGGCAGTATCTTTTCATCTGTTTTTATTTTTGTTACTTACTGCTATTCTGCTTGTTCGGTTTTGTAACGATTTTTACTTCCTTCGGGCAAAAATCCCGCCAAAACCTGCCTTATTTTCCTTTTGTCACCCCGCATTCCGCTTTGCTTCATACGGGGCAACAAACATTCCGCTCCTTGTACCTCCGCTAAAGTTTTGGCGACACGCGGACGGAGCTATGTAATCATAGTTCTACTTCGTTAACAGTCTAATCATTTAAAAACAATTCGATAACCGGTATTTCAACATTCGGTTTCACAACCGGCAGAATCAGAATAACATCCTGATCTGCAAGCTTTTCCTGATAAGTCACATTGTGTCTCGGTTTTCCGAATTTTATCTCTGACGCATCGTGCAGGAATTGAGCGTATTTCACCTTTCCGCCAAAACCTTTCAGTGTAAGTCGCTTAACAGGATAATCCAAAAGATGGACATACAACCTGTTTGTTTCGGGATTGAAAGTCAGCAGACAGTTATCCGGCTTCGGAAATTCGTCGGGAGCCTGGGTACAATTATAAATAGAACGGTTATTGTATTTCATCCATTTCCCCATTGCTTCCAGTCTGTCAACAGCCCTGTAATCAAAGGTTCCTCTTGCTGTCGGTCCGACATTCAACAGAAGATTACCTCCTTTGCTAACTGATTCAATCAGCAAAACCAAAAGTTGTCTGGTGTCTTTCCAGGTCATCTCATCACGGTAATAACCCCAGGAACCGGAAAATGTCTGACAGGTTTCCCAGGGTACTCTTTTGCCGTTTCTTTCGGGCCACTTCGACACTTTATACTGCTCTGGCGTCGTAAAATCCCAGCCTCCCTCCTCATCTAAGAGGTCAAGCCTGTCGTTTACAATAATACCGGGCTGAAGTTCGCGTACCATTTTCAGTAAATTCTCCGAGTCCCAGTCATCCCTTCCTTTTCCGTGCTTTCCGGTTGGGAACGAATAGTCAAGCCAGATAATATCAATTTTTCCATAATTTGTCAATAGCTCACGAACCTGATTTTTAATGTACTTACGATAGTTATCCATATCCCTTCCCTCGTTCAGCTTATCATACTCATCATCCGAAGATGCACTTTGAGGGTGATTCCTGTCAATGGTATAATCGGGATGATGCCAGTCGAGCAGGGAATAATAAAAGCCCACACCAAGCCCTTCTTCCCTGAAAGCTTCAACCCACTCTTTTATAATATCTTTTCCGTATGGTGTATTTGTCACCTTATAATCCGTATATTCCGAGTCGAACATACAGAAGCCCTCATGATGCTTGGTTGTAATAACGGCGTACTTCATACCTGCTTCCTTTGCCATTTTTGCCCATTCGTGCGGATCGAACAAATCGGGATTAAAAAGCGAGAAATACTTTTCATACTCATCATTGGTCATTCTCTCGTACCGCTTAACCCATTCGTGACGGGCAGGTAATGCATATAAACCCCAATGAATAAACATACCGAAACGGGCATCGGTCCACCACTTCATCCTTTCCGCTTTTTGCTCAGGAGTTTCAACAGGCAACTGAGCTTTAATCATTAATGAACTCATAATTGTCAGGATAAATGTAAAAAGAATAATTTTTTTCATAAGTTTAATTTTGAATTATGATAATTTTCTCAATAATGACAAATCAGAAGCTAAGGATGGCGTCAGATAGTATAACAAGTTTTAATTTTTTTGTCAGCGAAGCAAAAATAGAGAAAAACGGAATAGGGTAGAAAAAAAACCGGCCCCATCACAGGCCGGCTCAACACAAAATTATATGGTACGTTCAATTTACTTGTTTGTTAATCAAACATCTTTTGCAAAGATACAACACAGTTATTCAAATTAATGTTAAATGAGTGTTAAGAATGGTTAACGATTGTTAAATCCTGATTATGTAATAGCATAATCGAAAAGGGAAAGGATAGATTGATTTAAACCGTTGATTTACGATTAACGATTAACGATTAACGAATTAAGGAGGTGTGCGCAGGCTCTTCCCCTTTAGGGGACCGAGGGGCGCGATGGAATTGTGAATTATGAATTGTAAATTACGATTGACGATGTACGATTAACGATTAACGATTTACGATTTACGATTTACGATTTACGATTTACGAATTAAGGAGGTGCGCGCAGGCTCTTCCCCTTTAGGGGACCGAGGGGCGCGATGGAATTGTGAATTATGA
>CAYOZZ010000276.1:0-10706 GCA_964408535.1 uncultured Bacteroidales bacterium
CTCGGAAATCATTCCTACAGTCACAAAAACGGTTACAAGAGCAAACTTGATGAATATATTGCAGATGTTGAAAGGTGTGAAAGTGTTTTTAAATCAAATTTATTCCGGCCTCCTTACGGGAGAATTAAGAAGAGCCAGGCAAAAATTCTTTCCGAAAATTATAAAATAGTTATGTGGAGTGTGATACCCGGCGATTTTGACAGAAAAATCTCAAAGCAAAAGTGCCTTGAACGTTCAATCGAAAACTCCGGTTCAGGCACTATAATCGTTTTTCACGATTCGCAAAAAGCTAAGGAAAAAGCATTGTTTACCCTGCCGCATTACCTTAAACATTTTAAAGAGCAGGGCTTTTCGTTTAATAAAATACAATTTGACTGAAATCTTCGTTTATAATTCTGAAAAATGTCCATCTTTGTAAAAAATTACAGATTGAACAGATTATCTAACATAATATCGGTTTTTTTTATTGTTGCTGTTGTGGTGCTCCTTACCCGGTGTGCCAATCCGGTAACACCCACCGGCGGTCCTAAGGATACTACTCCTCCGAAGTTTTTAAAATCGGAGCCGCCGCAGTTAACCACTTATTTTCACAGCAAAACAATCCGCATATATTTTGATGAATATGTTCAGCTGAAAGATGTGCAAAAAAACCTGATTATTTCCCCGCCGATGAAGAGTGAACCGGAACTTAAAATAAAAGGAAAGTCTGTAGAGGTGACTTTTGACGAGGATTTTATTGCCAATACAACATATAATATCTATTTCGGGGATGCTATTGTGGATGTAAATGAAAGCAATCCGATTAGAAATTTCCGGTATGTGTTTTCAACCGGTGCAGTAATTGATTCAATGACCCTGAACGGTTATGTTTATGATGCTTTTACGCTGAAACCTGTTGAGGGAGCTAACGTGATGCTGTATTATGATATGTATGACACAATTCCATTCGACTCGGCTCCGTTTTACGTCAGGCCCTACTATCTGACAAGAACCGATAAGCAGGGGAATTTTGTTTTGAGTAACCTGAGGGATATTGAATATAAGATATTTGCACTTGTTGACGAAAACAGCAGTATGACCTATGACCAGCCGTCCGAAATGATAGGTTTTAGCGACAGCCTTGTTAAACCATATTATATTCCGCCCGCCAAACTTCCTGATACAATCTACAACGATACCACATTACTTGATACTGTGCACAATAATACTGTAATTGATTCTGATACAATTGATTATATAACAACCGTTATTAAGGATACGGTGCTTTTAAAAACAGTTCCGAAAGATACGACTCTTGAGGTATTACAGGAATTTCCGCATTTTGACCTCGGTATGTTTTTACAAATTGATTCGGTACAGCGGTTTATAAGGGCCGGGCTTGTAAAACCGGGACAAATTGATTTTATATTCAAACGTCCTGTTAAAGATGCGGTAATACGACCGTTAAATTTTATTCCGGAAAAGGAATGGGCGCTTGAGGAGTATGGAATTAACAGCGATACCATAACATTATGGCTCACAGGTTTGCCGTCAGATTCACTTGTTGCTGAGGTTAGTGATGCCGGTATTGTTTTGGACACCGTTGAGATAGCTCTGAAAAAAACAGCAAAGACACGAAAGCAGAAAAAAATGGAGGAAAACCTAAAAGAGGTGAAACTTACAGCAAAGCTGAATGTCAGTGGCGGAATAGTCAGACTAAACAAACCTGTAGTACTTTTATTCGATTATCCCGTGAAGGAGTTTGATTTTTCAAATGCCGTTTTATATGGCGGCGAAGATTCAATAAATCCTGAAATCACCTTTATTGATACCTTGAAAAGAAAAGCTGAAATTAATTTTGAATGGAAAGAGTCAACACAGTATTCTTTGATTATTCCCGATAGCTCTGTATTTGATATTCAGGGGCATACAAATGACACACTGAGGTTTGGACTGTCAACAAAATCAATTGAGGATTATGGCTTTATGTTTGTTGAAGTTAAAGTTCCGGTACCGGGAGAGAACTATATCGTTCAGTTGATTATTGATGAAAAAACAGTTAAGGAGGATATGATTTCCGATGACAGAGAATTGAAATATGAGTATCTTGACCCCGGCAGTTATATCCTGAAAGTGATTTATGATAAAAATAGAAACGGGCAGTGGGATGCCGGAAATTATATTTACGGAATACAGCCTGAAAAAATACGCTTTTTCCCGGGAGATCTCAATGTGAGAGCTAACTGGGATTTGAAAGAGGAGTGGGAATTGGAATAGGTTTGGAATACATGAATGCCGAACAGAGCGAAATTTAACTAAGGGGTTGTTTAAGAACAAGCCAGCTAAAAGAATCTTACTCTTCCGGGTCATAGCCCATTTCAATTCCTTTTTCGGTTGCGGGGATTGCGGATATTATCCATTTTGGCATTGGCTTGTCTTTTTCATTACAAAATTTATATCAAGTTGATGATAGTGCCCCACTGTGTGTACAATAATTTATCTCTTAATAATCTTTCAGCAATTCGATTATTACCGTTTTCGATATTTATAAAATAGCTACCATCCGGCAAATCTTTTAAATCCATTTTTAAAAAGTTGTAAGTAAGCTCCAACCTTCAGGTTTGCCGTCTGGATCGGTTCCTTCTTTCCAAATACCATTAACATTTTGAAAACAGAAGCCGAATCTTTAGAGTCTGCAAAAGAAGAACTATCGCAAAAGAAATAATGGATACTCAAATAAAATAAAATAAAATCTATCTCACAAACCTCCTCCTCACCTCTTCAACCGTTCCAAAGCTTCCTGCTCCGGCAAAAGCAAACATAGCCGCACCGAGAACCGTTGTTTCCGTTTGGGAGACCGTTTTTACCGGCATCCCGGCTATTGTTGACCTCATTTCGTTCCAAAGCCTGTTCTTTGAACCGCCACCGACAACTATCAGCGATTCGGCTTTAAATCCGCAAACCTGTTCCAGCACGCTCAATCCCCTTTTGGTCTGATATGAAAGTGCAGATAATGCAGCTTTGTAAATCTCTCCCCTTTTTGTATTTATACTCAGATTTGTTATCTTTCCTTCACCGTTCAAAAAATCCGGTATTATCTCTACCTTGCTTTTTGCGGATTCTTCCGCTTCCCTTATCATTACACCATAGGGATCATCAATAATGTCGGCAAAGAAATTTCGTTTTATCCATTCAAGAATACCCGATCCCAGCCACTGAATTCCGGGATTGTAAAGTCCGGGAACAGCATCAAATTCGGTTGTAACACCTGCGTGAAAAGCCCTTTTGTTCAAATTTACGGCAGGTGTTCTCACCATAAGTATCTCCCAGGTTCCTGAACTCAAAACGGGCTGATTTACATCTGCACCCGAGCCGAAAATTGCAAACTGTGTATCGTGTCCGGCCACAATAACCGGAATACCTTCGGGCAACCCGGTCTCAGCCGAAGCCCCGGGAGTAACAAAACCTGCCACCTCACCGCTTTCAGCTATTTCAGGAAATTTATTCTCCACTCCTGCTTTTTCAAATATCTCTTCAGAAAAAGTTCTTGTTTTATGATCGGTCAACATTGATGTCCCGGCCATTGTGGCTTCCGTCACAAACCTTCCGGTCAGCTTTTGAAGTAAAATGGATGAGATAAAAGCAAAATATTCAGCTTCCAAAAGTACTTCCGGCCGGTTTTCTTTCAGCCAGATTAATTTATTTATCGTATTGAAACTGAACTTATTGGTTCCGGAAATGGAATAGAGCTTTTCCAAAGGAATATATTTCTCAATATTATCCATAACGGATTCGGTACGGTTGCAAGCCCAGGAGATTACAGGATATAACAGTTCACCTGTTTTTGAAACCGGTGCAAAATCAACTCCGAAAGTTGTAACCGTTACTGCCACAATATTTCCGGCTTCCGGCACACTGATTATTTCTTTAGTTGCTTTAATGAGCTTTTGCCATATCTCATTCACATCCCATATCAGTCCGCCCTTAAAATGCGGATCGGGCTGCGTCCGGTTAGGGAAAAACTTCTGCGCAAGGATGTTGCCTGTTTCATCAACGGCGACTGCCCTAACGTTGGTGGCTCCCACATCAAGAATTATAGCGGCTCTGCTTTTCTTCATTCCATTTTCCATTACAAAAAGTTACTTGTATAAAGGTCCGTAATTGGCACATGCCCTGTAATCGGCACCCTCTTTATCCGTTCCGTGCATACTCCAGGCTGACGGCCTGAAAATTACATCTTCATCAACATTATGCATATTCACAGGGATTCGCAGCATTGAAGCCAGAGTTATCAGGTCGGCACCAATGTGACCGTAGCTGCTTGCACAATGATTTGCTCCCCAGTTTGCCATAACGGAATATACATCTTTAAAGACTCCTTTTCCTGTCAGGCGCGGTACAAACCAGGTTGTAGGCCAGCTTGGGTTTGTTCTTTGAGTCAGCACCCTGTTTACTTCTTCCGGAAGGTCGGCAGTATAACCCTCGGCAAGTTGCAACACCGGGCCTATTCCCTTTACAAGGTTTATCCTTGAAATGGTAATCGGCATTCCACCCTTTGTTAAAAACTCAGACGAAAATCCTCCACCCCGGAAATACCCGGTTATTGCCGGACACCAGGTTGTAGCTTTCAGGCACTCATTCACTTCATTATCAGTTATTTCATAAAATGGTTTTACAGCAGGTTTACCGTCAATGGTTTGCCGCCCGGTAAAGTCCAGTGCGGATGCACCTGAATTTATAAGATGAATCAGACCGTTATCCGCCACACCTTCAACATCATATCCACAGGCATTTTTTATTGCTTCGGGACTCCAGTAAGTACGGATATCCGAAAACATTTGAGCGGTGTTGGTAAGGAGATATCCGAACATCATCGCAACTCCGTTCAGCGAATCGTTCTCGGTGGCAACAAGGTATGGCTGTCGTTTTCCGTTCCAGTCGAATGATGAATTGAGTATGGCTTCAAGAAAATCACCGTTAGGCTGAAAATCTGTCCACTGCCTTTGCCCCTGAAAACCGGCAAGTATGGCATTTCGGCCAAGCCCCTCCTCACGATATCCCATTTCAATCAATTTGGGATTTCCTGCCATTAAATCGCGTGCTATCAGAGCCATTTTCACAACCTTTTGCCACTCCTTGTCTTTCTCTTCTTTTGTTTTGGGAACATTATTATAATCAACACCTTCAATACAATTTTCTTTTACCCAAACCAAAGCTCTTTCATATTCTTCCTTATCAAATATTTCCTGTTCCATTCGTCTGAGGAATTCGGTCATATCAACATACTCGTTTCTCATTCCAAGATACTCCTGAAAAAAATCCTCATTCACTATAGAACCTGCAATTCCCATTGAGACAGAGCCCATTGAAAGATATGATTTTCCTTTCATAATTGCAGTGGCAAGTCCGGCTTTGACAAACCTCAATATTTTTTCCTTAACATCATCGGGAATGGTCGTATCACCGGCATTCTGAACATCTTTACCGTAAATGCCGAAAGCAGGAATTCCTTTTTGATTATGCCCGGCCAGAGCTGCAGCAAGATATACGGCACCGGGTCGTTCCGTACCGTTAAATCCCCACACTGCTTTTGGAATTTGCGGGTCCATATCAATAGTTTCGCTTCCATAGCACCAGCAGGGTGTAACGGTCAGTGAGACACCGACATTCTCATTTCTGAATTTTTCGGCACAGGCAGCAGCTTCGGCCACACCTCCTATTGTTGTATCGGCAATGACACACTCAACATTATTACCGTCGGGATATTTAATACTATTTTCGATAAAAGCGGCGGCAGATTGGGCCATTGCCATCACCTGATTTTCGAGGGATTCTCTTACACCTCCCTCACGTCCGTCAATTGTGGGACGAATACCTATTTTCGGATAATTTCTCATTCCCATTTTTAATTTTTTTACCAGTTTGTAAACCCCTTTTCCTTTGAATAATCCCTTTTCAAAGGTTTTCCGAGAAGCATTATTTTGTATCTGATATCAGCCGACTGCTCAACTCCGGTAATAACACCGAGCGCATCCTCCAGGGTTGTTCCTTTTGCAAAAACACCATGACTACGAACTATTGCCGCCGGATAATTTTTCAGTGCAGGAGCAATTTTTTCGGCAACCTCATACGACCCCACAGGAACATCGCATTCGACAACAGGAATTTTTTTATACAGGAGCATACCCTCCGCATCAATACAGGTTATTTCATCTTCAATCATCGAAAGGGCTGTGCTGCACGGGCTGTGGGTATGTAAAATTGCCATAGCGTCCGTCTCTTTATAGATGTTGCGGTGAACATTTGCTTCAGTACTGGCAATCAGTCCGCTGTGTGCATCCTCGTCGTCCAGACTAATTACAACGAGGTCTTCAGGCTGTAGCCAGCCAAGCATTGCCGAGCGCCTTGTAATAATTATCTTCCCGCCGCTCAACATTGACATATTGCCCGAATGACTGCTTATCAGGCCTCTGTTGCTAACATCTTTACCAACGAGATCAAAACTTCTGAATGTTTCTTCATCTATTATCATAACTATAGAATTAAATTATTTATCCCTCACCTTTTTTCGATAAATATCGGAACTCCCTTGGGAGAGGGAAGATACATATTAACTTGTCAAATCCGGCCTTCCCTTTCCTTTCTCAACATCCGCAGTTTAAACGAAGTCGGAAAAGGGACAGGGTGAGGTTTTTTCATCATTTTTATAAATTTTATTTTTTTTACAACACATTAATAATCAATTGAAAGCTGTTTCAGTTTTTCTCTTGTCGGGACACCGTTCTCATCCCAGCCGCGAACAGCATAATACTCTTTCAACATTTTTTTTACCGGAACCACCCTGTCTTTCGACAAACCCTCCTCAAAGGGTGTATCAAGAAAACGCTTTGGCAAGGTATCCTGCTCATTATCAATACCTGCCCGGACATTAAATAACCGTTCAAGATTATAAATCCGCTCACCGATTTTGAGTAATTCGGTTATATTGAAATCATATCCGGTAATTACAGTAGCAAAACGCGAATGAAAGTCAAAACCCAGTGCATAACCCGAAAATTTACAATTTACCAGACTGTCTTCAATGGCACTTTGATTCTGTTTTAAGACCAACAGATCGGCCTTACCGCCTATGGTGAACCTTGGTATCCGTTTCGGCGCACTGAACAGCTCCATTGCGGCAAGATAACCTGTCAGATGGCATCCGCCGCGGTTACTTGTTACATAACCCAAAGCGTGCCCCATTGCACCGCGCGGGTCGTAAGCGGGTATCTCAAGCCCTTTTACGTGGATTGCCGTTTCGGCATCTCCGTACTTTTCGGCAAGACGTCTCGAACCTTCGGCAAGCTCATCCCCGATTCCGTCGCGGTAAGCGGTTTTCCTGACAAGGTCTGCAAGAATATCCTCGTTTCCAAACTTCACATCACCGTAGGGAAACAATCCCTTCTCCTGCAATTCCATTGCACAGGAGATTGTAACACCCATCGAAATAGTATCAATTCCAAGTTTGTTGCAATAATAGTTTGCCTGAGTAACCTTTTTAAGATTAAAGACTTCAACATTTGCACCCAGGGCCCAGACTGACTCATATTCCGGCCCTTTTCCTTTCATATCACCTGCTTTAGTCAGTCTCCCGCACCTTATTGTGCAGCCGTAACAGGCTTCCGTCTTTTCCAGAATCTCTTTCCGGATAGCTTCTCCGCCCAGCTTAGGTGCCTGTTCGTGCTGACCGTATTTAAAATTCCGTATCGGCAGCATTCCGAGACTGTTTGTAACATGCAAAACACCTGCAGTGCCGAACAGAGGAAATGCAGCACGTGTAACAGGCAGGGCTTTAATTTTGTCAATGGCCTGCTTAGCATAGGATTTCAACAGTTCCGGATTGTGAACGGCAGTTTTTTGTTTTCCGTTTTTGACCACAAAAGCCTTAAGATTTTTCGAGCCGAAAACAGCACCTACACCACCCCTGCCGAAAGCCCTTGCAGCATCGTTCATTATTGCCGATATAAGAACCTGATTTTCGCCCGCAGGACCTATTTCAAGCGTTTTGGCTTTTGCACCTTCCAACTCAAGCAACTTATTATGAGTATCTTCCGTATCAAGCCCCCATAATCCGGCGGCATCTTTTATCTCAATCTCCTTATCTCCATCAAGTAATAAATAGCAAGGTTTATCTGATTTCCCTTCTATTATTATTCCGTCAATACCGCATTTTTTCATATTAAACCCGAAAACGCCACCTGTATTTGAATAAAAAATTGTTCCGGTCAAAGGCGATTTTGTCACAAGCGACATTCTCCCGCTGGTTGATACCGAAGTTCCTGTAACCGGGCCTGTAGTAAGCACAAGTACATTTTCGGGACTTAGTGCATCAGTTTCCGGTTTAACCCTGTCGGTAAACAGTTTCACTCCAAGACCTCTGCCGCCAAGATAATTTTGATATATTTCATCATCAAGATATATGGTTTTCACCTTTTTGGCAGTCAAATCAATCGAATAAATTTTCTTAAAAACCCCTTTCATAGACCAGAATCTTCAACTCCTGCCTTGCGGCATCAAAACCAAACACCACACAATCAACAGATAAATAAGGAATCAGTCGCGCCATTACTTAGTGTATTTTAAACACTAACAAAAGTAATATATATTTGGATAAAGTCCCGAAAAATAAATTTTAACAAGAAAATTTGGATTTAATGACAATTGTCGCTATCTTTGCAGAAATATGTCGCTTATGGTACCCGAAGAATTTTTAAATACGGTAAAAGAAAGAGAAACCGTCACACGTTGGTTGAATCTCAAAAAGCGCCCGTCAACCGGGAAAAATTATCAATACACCTATATTGATATAGTAAAGGAAGGGATTGCAACAAAATCCGTCAATTATTTTCTAAAGCATACAAACTTAACTAAAAAGCAATTGGGAAAGCTGATTCATGTTTCCACAAGGACATTACAAAGGAATAATCCGGAAAAAAAATTAGATATCAATTCATCCGAAAGGCTTTTGCAATTGGCACGCCTTTTTTATAAAGGGGAGGAGATATTTGGCAGCACTGACAGATTTAACGAATGGCTGAAAAGGACAAACGTTGCACTTGGCAATAAAAAACCGATTGATTTTCTTGAAACAAGTATCGGTGCAGAATTAGTTATGGATGAACTTTTAAGAATTGATTTTGGAGTATTCTCATGAAAATCTATCGAATTGCCGGAAAAAAACATATTAACGACTTAACCGGTACCGGAGCAAAAATTACAGGAGGCAGATGGAATCCAAAGGGACTACCGGTTATTTACACTGCGGCAAACTCATCACTCGCTATTTTGGAGACCTTGGTACATACTGACATTGACCTGATTCCTGACGACCTTTATATTGCAGAAATCATAATTGAAGCAAAATTTACCAAATACAAGATTGACATAAACGATCTGCCTAAAAACTGGGATATACATCCCGGCCCGGACTCATTAAAAGAAATCGGTAAACTATGGCTGACAAAAAATGAATTCCTGGTTTTCCAGGTTCCAAGCGCAGTTAACCCGTTAGAATATAATTACCTGATTAATCCGGTTCATAAGGAGTTTTCAAAAGTGAGAATTACAAAAATATTTCCCGCCGGAATAGATAAGAGATTAAGAACTAAAAGGAAATAAAAATCTTGCATCGCAATACAAATAATTTCCTTCATCTGTTTTGATTTTCAGAAAATTGCTTTATGTTATGCAGAATAAAACTAATGCAACCGGTTATTGACTACCCTGACGGAACCAAAACCTGATTATGGGATTTTTATAGCGAATATTTTATATCAATACTTTCTCAAATCACCGGTAAATTCATTAAACCTTTGATACTATCCCAATAGCAGCATAGCTCAACTCAATTGTATTAATCATTACCTCTTAATCCATTCCATAAAGCAGTCGTTTTTAATTCTTTTTTTCGTATCTTTGCTTCTTTGTGATGTGACGATTAATACAATTCTTAGAAGTTAGCACCAGTAAAATGAAAGCAACATTGAAATATATTTTAATTTTTATAACGCTTTTATTATTTGCATGTTCAAATTCTTATTCACAAGACTATAAACAGAACTGTATTACTAAACAAGTACCGTTTTGAAGGAAAATATAGAACAGATACAATATTTCAAAAAATCGAATTTGTCAAAGACAGAATTGATTACATTTATAGTGAACAACCAAATAATGATACTGTTTTAGGATTTAGTTTTTACTTCAATAAAGATTCAGATTCCATTTTGCATATTTTTAACAATCAATGTCCATTAATAGAATCGAAAAAATATAAAATCAAGGGTAGGAAATATGAAATAAAAAAATATTACTATGACATAGAAAATGGCTCAGACGAAGAGACAAGTTTATACTATAATAAAAGATATGGACTTCTTGTTGCTTTCAACGATGGTTGGATGCAGTTATTATGGACTATAAATTATGACAAAACTTCATCAGACCTTGTTGATTTAATACTTTCTGACACAAGTGATTTTTATCCTGACAAGAGTGTTATTAGAATTAAAAATACTAGATAAATTAATAATAATAAAAAAGTGCCAAAACACTGTTACTTTGCAAAAGAGTTTCCGATAAAACAATTGATACCGGCTATAAAAGTTTGTTAAGGACACTCTCTTTATAGCTTTTCCCGACAGGTAACATCTTATCACCTATTTCCACCGAATTACCGATTATAGCGT
>CAYOZZ010000277.1:0-21842 GCA_964408535.1 uncultured Bacteroidales bacterium
ATTGTCTCGCGTTGTGACGCATTGTCCCTGAAATTGTAAACCCATTCGAGCTTGTTGTCCTTTTCGAGATAAATCCCTCCGTATCCGCTGGTCTTTTTGTTTATAACCGCAATCCCGGGAAGGGGAATTTCAATACTTGTCATTCAATAGCTCAGGCTTTCTTTTCCTCGGAAGGCTTAAGCTGTATAATCCCTTCTAAATCTCCTTCATCAAATTTGCCATTTCAATGGCTGCCATTGCCGCATCAAAGCCTTTGTTTCCCGATTTTGTCCCGGAACGCTCTATTGCCTGTTCAATATTTTCCGTTGTCAAAACACCAAATGTCACTGGAACCTCAGTCTGAAGCATTACATTTGCTATTCCCTTCGAGACCTCATTGGATACATAATCAAAATGGGGTGTGGCACCACGGATTACGGCTCCGAGACAAATAACAGCGTCATAATTTTCGCTTTTTGCCATCTTCATTGCAATCAAAGGCATCTCGAATGCTCCGGGCGACCATGCCACATCAATTCCAGATTCGTCAACACCGTGACGTTTCAATGCATCCATAGCACCTCCAAGCAGTTTACTACTGATAAACTCGTTAAACCGGCCAACAATAATTCCAAATCTTAATTTTGTTCCGTCTAATTTTCCTTCAAATGTTTTCATCTGTTTAATATTTTATATTTCAATGATATTCTAATCTAAAAAACAATAAGTATTCCGCCTCTCGTGGCATTACTAATCTTGCCGGATTCAGGCGCATAAATCAAATTTCGAGAAGATGTCCCATTTTTACCTTTTTTGTTTCGAGATAAAAGTGATTAACATGATTATGACAAATTTCAATCGGTATTCTTTCGACCACTTTTAACCCGAATCCGTAAATTCCGGATATTTTCTTCGGATTGTTGGTCATAAGCCTCAATTCTTTGATTCCGAGTTCGGCCAGAATCTCGGCGCCAATCCCATAATCGCGCAGGTCGGCGGGAAAACCGAGCGCCTCATTTGCCTCCACGGTATCCAGGCCTTCATCCTGCAAATGATATGCTTTCAGTTTATTCAGCAGGCCGATACCACGTCCTTCCTGCCGCATATACAGCAAAACACCTCTTTTCTCCTCTCCTATCCTTCTGAGTGCTTCGTGGAGCTGATCGCCGCAGTCGCACCTGAGCGAGCCGAAAACATCGCCTGTCAGACATTCGGAATGAACACGCGCCAAAACCGGATTTCCATCCGCAACATCACCCATTACCAAAGCAAGGTGTTCCTCTCCCGATATCTTATCCATAAAACCTATTGCTTTAAAAGTTCCGAATTTGGTAGGCAGTTTTACTTCGGAAACCCGTTCTACCAGTTTTTCGTGCCTCCTCCGGTAATCAATCAAACCGGCTATCGTTATTATTTTAAGATTGTGTTTTTTCACATACTCCATAAGCTCCGGCACACGTGCCATTGAGCCGTCCTCATTCATTATTTCGCAAATAACTCCGGCAGGAAACAGTCCGGAAAGTTTTGCAAGGTCAACGGCTGCCTCCGTATGGCCGGCTCTAACCAAAACACCACCTTTTTTATATTCGAGCGGAAAAACATGTCCCGGACGGTTAAAATCGGAAGGTTTTGAGTTTTTATCCAGAACCTTTTTAATTGTCATTGCCCTTTCCTGAGCAGAAATACCCGTCTTAGCCGTTGCAGCGTCAATTGAAACCGTAAAGGCCGTTTTATGGGTGTCGCTGTTTTCGCTCACCATCATTCCGATATTCAAGTCGGTCAGTCTCTCCTTGACTATCGGCATACAAATCAGTCCGCCGCCGAATTTTGCCATAAAATTGATTGCTTCCGGCGTAACCATTTCGGCTGCCATCACAAGGTCACCTTCGTTTTCACGGCGTTCGTCATCAACAACCACAACCATTTTACCATTGCGGATGTCGGATAATGCTTCTTCTATTGTGTTGAATTTGCTCATTGCTTTATATTTTATTCACTGTCATTTGTCCTGTGTGCCACATTTGTTGTCAGTAGGAGAAGCCGGAATCATCCCGTTTTCATAAAAGGAATCCGTGTTCCTCTAAAAATGATTCATCAATTTTTGTTTTCACCGGTTTTTGCTCATCTTTATTGATTAATTTTTCGACATACTTTCCAATCATATCACATTCAATATTAACCTTTTCGCCCGGCTGTTTCGTTAAAAGTGCAGTTTCGCCCGAAGTATGCGGAATAATTCCAACTTTAAAATAACTTCCGGTTACTTCCGTCACCGTGAGGCTAATCCCGTCAACAGCAACCGAACCTTTACTGACAATATATCTTAAAACCTTCGGCTCTGCAATAATTGTAACCACTGTTGCTATATCCTCACGTTTATAATTTTCGATAATTCCGGTTCCGTCAATATGGCCCGAGACAATATGACCTCCCAGTCTGTCACCAATCCTTAAGGCTCTCTCAAGGTTGACCTGCGAGCCCGGCGAAAGGTCGGCAAGATTTGTTCTGCGCATCGTTTCGGCCATAACATCAACGGTAAACAAACGGTCTGTTAAAGAAGTTACGGTAAGGCAAACTCCGTTTACAGAAATACTGTCACCGGTTTTCAGATCATCAAACACTTTCTTTGCCGAAACAGATATTTCAGCCGAACTCCGGCCTTGCCCGACCGATTTAATTATCCCTTTTTCCTCTATCAATCCCGTAAACATACTTTATCTGATTATATACGATTCTATTAATATGTCAGTGTCTATTTGTTCGACTTTATCAACTTTTAACCGGAAGGCATCACTGATTGTGCGAACGCCCGCACCTCCCACAGGAGTAAATGAGTCCTTACCACCAATTATTTTCGGAGAGATAAATGATACTACTTTATCAACAACACCCTCCGAAACAGCAGAGTAATTGAGTGTACTGCCGCCTTCTATCAGTATGCTGTCAATACCCTGTTTCCACAACTCTTTCATAAGATAATTCAAATCAACTCTCCCGTTTTTATCAGGGCATACAATAACGTCTTTACCCTTATCATTAATCTTTTTA
Source organism: uncultured Bacteroidales bacterium (assembly GCA_964408535.1). GTDB lineage: Bacteria > Bacteroidota > Bacteroidia > Bacteroidales > JAADJA01 > JAADJA01. The sequence goes on from CAYOZZ010000277.1 coordinate 3,028, forward strand.
ACAAATTCTGAATCAATCCTTTCGGTTACAGCTATTATGGTTTTGACATTATCTTTACGCAGCACTTTTGAATCCAAAGGAATCCTGCCTGCCGAATCGGTTATAATCCTTACCGGATCTCTTTTTTCAGTAAAAGACAACCTGTCGGTAAGTTCGGGATTATCTGAGATAACCGTATTAACTCCGACCATAATACCATCGTAAAGGTGACGTAATCCGTGAACATATTCCCTTGATTTTTCACAGGATATCCATTTTGAATCTCCTGTTTTTACGGCAATCTTTCCATCCAAAGTCATTGCAGTCTTTAAAACGGAAAACGGTCTTTTTTTCAAGACATTTGTCAAATATATCTCATTAACTTTTTTGATATCTTCTTCAAGAACCCGCACATCAACCTCAATACCGGCAGCTTTAAGTTTCTCAATACCTTTGCCGTTAACGACAGGATTGGGGTCAGCCATACCGATGACAACTCTTGAAAATCCTTCGGAGATAAGTCTGTCGGCACAAGGTGGAGTTTTCCCATAGTGAGAACAGGGTTCAAGTGTGACATACATTGTTGCCCCTTGTACCGGTTCAACAGCACTATTTATTGCATTTATCTCGGCATGCGGGCCACCGAACTTTTCGTGATACCCCTCCCCTATTATCTCGCTATTCTTGGTTATTACAGCACCAACCAAAGGATTGGGACGGGCATTATATTTACCTTTTCGCGATAATTCGACTGCCCGTTGCATAAACCTGATATCACTTTTACCAATACTCATACCGTTGAAGTTTACCGGGCATAAAAAAGCCCCGGAAATGAATATCACCAGGGCAAAAAAAAAATTATGAAAACACAATTATACCGAAATGTACAAAACCAAATCTTCAGGTTTTACACAACAGGAGTTCATAAAATATACGAACCCGTTTAATTCTGTTTTTTTATTTCATAATTTGATTTCTTCTTCCATCCGGACTTTAACCGTCGGTAACGGAATTTCACCGTATCAGTCCCGTATAAAACGGGAGTCGCGGACTTTCACCGCCGGTCGGGAATTACACCCTGCCCTGAAGAAATTCAAATAACGTTTCTATATTTCAGCCGCAAATTTACAGCTAAAAATATAACAAGCAAATAAAATTGAAAAAATTTATTATTTTGGCAATGTAAAATGGAACTGACTTCCTTTACCGACTTCACTGTTAACCCAAATTTTCCCTCCGTTTTTCTCTACAAACTCTTTACAAAGAATCAGACCGAGGCCGGTTCCTTTCTCATTGGCAGTACCTTTTGTCTGAATTTTATGATCAATGATAAACAGTTTGTCGAGATTGTTTGCAGGAATTCCGACACCTGTGTCGCTTACCATAACTTCAACGGTATGATCTTCGCTTACCATTGATACCGTCACTTTTCCGTTTTCAGATGTAAACTTAATAGCATTTGAGATAAGATTCAGCAACACCGTTGAAATCATATTTTTATCGCCATACGCTTTTGTTCCTTTTGGTATGTTATAGCTAACATCAATCTTTTTATTCTCTGCATTGGTTTTAAGTAATTTTATTGTCTTTGAGGCCAATGATTCCATATCCAGCACTTCCTTATTTATTTCCTGCTTACCTGTTTGCGACCTGGACCAGTCAAGAAGATTTTGCAGTAGTGAAAATGTGTTTTCGGCTGATTCCTTTATCTGCTGCAGGAACTCTTTTCTTTCCTCTTCTGTAAACAAATCGTACTCTTCAATCAGCAATCCCGTTAAAACAATAAGAGAATTAAACGGATTCTTAAGGTCGTGCGCAACAATAGAAAAGAATTTATCCTTTGTCGAATTAACTTCCTTCAGCTCGGCATTAAGCTTTTGAACATTATTCCTTTGATTATCTATCTCTTTGTTTTTCAGAGATAACTGAATATTAAGTTTCTTATTTTGTTTATATCTCGACCTGTAAATAACGATGAAAATAATGGCTGCTACCAAAACGAACAATGACAGGGCTATAACAAGCCACTGATAGCTAATCTGCGCTTTATGCAATTGCTCGCTGTGCCTGAGTCTTTCATTCTCTTTCTCCTTTTTTTCAAGCTGGTATTTGGCTTGTAGTTCTGCAATAGCTCTGTTTTTTTCAACCGAGTGGATTTTCTCCTGGATATCTACAAAGAACCTGTAATAATCAAGTGATTTTTTATAGTTACCCATATCATAATAAACCATTGACAACCCCTCGTAAGCCTTGCTAATCTGATGAGAAAAATTTATATCCATTGCAACCTGAAGACCTTTTTTTAAATAGTCTATTGATTTTTTATCATCGCCGAGTTTATGATATATCTTTCCAAGTTCCACATAAGTAATTGACAATCTCTTCTTATCACCGATTTCTTCCTTCATTTTCAGCGAAAGCAATTGATATTCCAAAGCGGTATGATACTCTTCCTTTGCATAATAGACTTCACCGATATTGCTTAAAGTTATTGATTCCAGCTTTTTATTATCCAGATTTTTCCCGATACTCTGAGCCTTAAAAAAATATTCAAGGGCTTTATCATAATCTTTGAGATTAAGATAAACGTCGCCCACATGGAGATTCAAGTTTACAATATTGTACAGGCTTCCGATTTCTTCAAACGAATAAAGGCTTTGAGTAAAGTATTTCAATGCGTTCTTATAGTCACCGATATCCTGATAAAGAACGCCGATAGTATTATAGCACATTGCAACGCCCTCGGAATCACCAATTTCCTCACAAAACTTAAGTGCCTCCTGAACCGAATTCAATGCTTCATCATATTCGCCCCAGTGTCCTTGTATGGAAGATATTCCGCGCAATGTTCTTGACACACCCTCGAAATACTGATGTTGTTTAAAAATTCCGAGAGCCTCCTCATAGTATTTTTTTGCTTCGATATATTTGCTCCAGTGATAATAGCTTAAAGCAATCTTCCTCATAGTTTCCGCAATATTGATATCATCCCCCGTCGCTTTGTAAATATCCAGAAGTCTTTGATAATAATCTATGGATTTTTTATAATTATCCATATAGAAATATGCCGTACCAAGCATATCCAGCGGCATTTTGAGCAAATCTGAATCATTTCTTTTCTCTGCCATTTTTAGTGCACGTGTTGCATATTCCACACTCTTGTCATTTGAAATATTCAGATAAAGGTAGGCAAGGGAATCACAGATATTAATCTTATCCATCGGTGTAAGATTGCTTCCCAAAGAATTATATATCAAGTTTTCAAGCCTGTCAATCCTTATCAACTTCTCCGACCTTGCATCATCCGGTGAATCTGCAATGACAGAGACAGATAAAATAATAAACAGCAGATATAAAAATGTCTTCTTAATAAACATAGAAACAATAAAACCTTATCCTGTCTTTTAACGGAAAATATGTATAATAGTTTTAAATAAAAACAAAAAAGGCATATTCTAAATGAATATACCTTTTTTGCAAACCAAAACGGGGGGATTCTACATTCCCAGTTTCTTCTTAAGGCTTCTCGGCACAGCGTCTTTATGAACCATTATATCAATAGTTTTCAATCTGACAAATGCCTCGGAAGCATAAAAATATCCGTCATATATATGACCTTCGGTTCCCCAGGAATTTTTTACTATATAAAACTTATTCCCCTCCTGATCTTTTGCAATACCCGTTATGTGCATTCCGTGGTCATCTGTTGTTTCGTAGTCGTCAAATCCAGCCTGACGTAATTCCGGAGTAATGTTTTTTTCTTTAACAGGGCCGTCGAATTTGTACAGAGCCGCCTTTCGCTCTCTTTCGGTCAGTTTTTCCCACTTCTCTTTTTCTGTCCCGGTCAAATCATTTACATCCTCATCCGGCACAATGGCAACACCATTCTTCCAGGAAAAACCTTTTTCGCTGACATCGGCACCCCAGGCAACCGTATAACCGTTATCAATAGCATTATCAATAACCTCCATCATTTCATCGAGTTTAACATTGTATATCCTGTCAAGCATCCAGTTATCGGGTACTTCAAGAATAAACTTCTGATAATAGGGATGGTGCATATACGAACCTATTTCGACGTAATCATCGGAATTAAGTCCCAGTTCGCGGGCAAATGACTTTGGGGTGTATTCAGTTCCGTTATAAATAAATGTTTCGGGATATGTTCCGAGATATGCATTCAGTATTCCTTCAAATCCCTGCAACCATACCGGTGTTAATTTTCTGTTTTTGTTTTTTATGATTTGGTCAACATAAGCCTTGGTTACGGCATCCAGTTCACCATGAACAGGGCCTTTTTCACCGATTACATTTCCCGAATAAACTTCCTCCGGCACCATTCCATAAGTATCCATAACATACAACACGTCGTGGAATGCTCCGCCGCCACCGAAGTTTATACTTCCATGAAACCTTACATATTTTTCGGCCTTGTCTCTATATGTATTCCATACGACAAACATTTCGGAAAGATCATATTCTCCTTTTCCCATCCTCAAAAGTTCCGATTCAAGAAATGAGATTGATGAAAAGCTCCAGCAGGTTCCGGAGCGATACTGATTTTTAACAGGTGTTGCCGGTAGTTCTTTAACAACAGTAAATTCATAACCTTTCTTTTCAGTAGTATCATTCTGTGATACCGCATTTAACGAAAACAGCACAAACATTGCAAGTGCCGAACCAATCAGAAATTTTTTCATTTGTCAATTTTTTAAATTTGCATTTTTATTATTAACCTGACATTTGCCGCCGCAAACAGGTTGCATTTCAGCGATATAATATTTTAAAAGTTCGGTTTTAGAGCATATTTATTGTAGAACTCCTCAATTACCCGGACAGCTTCTTCGGCAGTGTCAACAAGGCTGAAAATATCCATATCATCATCAGAAATTTTTCCTTCTCCGAGCATTCTTTCCTTAATCCATTCAAACAGGCCGCCCCAGTACTTTTTTGAAACCAGAACTATTGGAAAACTAACCAGTTTATGAGTCTGAATAAGTGTAATAGCCTCAAAAAGTTCATCCATTGTTCCAAAACCTCCCGGAAGGACTATATAGCCCTGCGAGTATTTCATAAACATAACCTTACGGACAAAAAAGTAGTTGAAGTCAATAAATTTATCAGTATCAATAAAGGGATTCGGCTTTTGTTCAAAAGGCAGGTCAATATTCAAACCTACCGATTTACCGCCGGCAAAATGGGCGCCTTTATTGGCAGCTTCCATTATTCCGGGACCTCCGCCCGTAATTACGCCAAAACCTTTTTTGGTAATCAGATAGGCAATCTCTTCGGCAAGTTTATAATGTTCGGAACCGGGTTTGCAGCGTGCCGACCCGAATATCGAAACACAAGGTCCAATCCTTGAAAGTGTCTCAAATCCGTCAACAAGCTCCGACATTATTTTAAATACGGCCCAGGAATCGTTTGTTTTTATCTCGTTCCAGTTTTTCTCTTTAATGGCTTCGCGTATGCGTTCTTCCTCTCGAATTTCTTCTGTCATTATAATAAATTTTTTAAGTGGGGTGCAAAAGTAATATTTTCTCATAACTTTTTCACTTACTTTTGCACCTCACAAATAAATTTGAATTGAAATAAAAAACATATTAAAATGAGCAGGACATTTGCAGAAAAAATATTTGATGCACCGGTCGGAAGTATTGTTTTTAAGAAACCGGATATTATTTTATCGCACGACAATACGGCGAGCATATTCAACACCTTCAGAAAAATGGGTGGTGAGAAGGTTAAATACCCCGAACAGTTACTAATTGTTCTCGACCACAACGCACCTCCAACGAGTGCAAAGCTTGCCAACCAGTACCAGTCAATCCGTGACATTGTGAAAGCACAGGGTATATCGAAGTTTCACGATGCGGGAAAAGGAATATGTCACCAGATAATGGCCGACTATGCAAAACCGGGAATGGTGATTGTGGGTAGCGACAGCCATACTTGTACGGCCGGGGCTTTCAATGCCTTTGCAGCGGGAATAGACAGAACCGAGGCAGCAGGATTATGGCGTCAGGGTGAAACCTGGTTCAGAGTGCCCGAATCAATTAAGATTACCTTGCACGGAAAACTGCCTGAAGGCGTTTATGCCAAAGACCTTTCACTGTGGATAATCGGTATGATAGGTTCGAGCGGTGCCGATTATATGTCAATTGAATATCACGGCGAGGGTGTAAAAACCCTGAATATTTCGCAAAGGATGACCATTGCAAACCTTGCTTCCGAAATGGGAGCAAAAAATGCCGTTTTCCCGCCGGATGAAGTTCTGGAACAATATCTCGGCGAAAAACCGAACGGTGTCTGGGCTGACCCGGATGCTGAATACAGCAGGGAAATTGAAATAAACCTTGAAGAATTATTCCCCGTGGTTGCAGTTCCTCACCACGTTGATAACGTTAAGGCTCTTTCGGAAGTTCAGGGAATAAAAATCCAGGAAGCAATGGTCGGCACCTGTACAAACGGCCGTCTTGAAGACCTTGAGCAGGCAGCCGAAGTGCTGAAAGGGAAGAAAATACCGGCTGATGTCCAAATGGTTATTGTTCCGGCTTCACAAAAAATATATCTTGAAGCAATGGATAAAGGAATTATCAAAACATTGCTTGAGGCAGGCGCTAATGTCCTTTCCAGTTCGTGCGGCCCCTGTCTCGGAACCGGACAGGGAATACCGGCAGACGGCTATACGGTTATCTCTACAGCTAACAGGAATTTCAAAGGAAGGATGGGCAATAAAAATGCAAGTATCTACCTTGCTTCACCGGCAGTTGTTGCTTTGTCGGCACTGAAAGGTGAAATTACCGACCCGAGAGGAATAAGGGCCGGCGAACATTTTCCTTATGAAATTGAAGAGACAAATACGGTTGATATTCCAAAGGGTGAGGACAGGTATTCAAACGGTGTGTGGAATTATGCCGATGCCGACAATCTGAACACCGATCAGATGTTTGCCGGAAATCTGACATATTCGGTTTTAAGTTCCGAGCCGGAAAAAATAATGCCGCACCTTTTTAAAGGTTTTGACGAAAGTTTTTCCGACAGGGTAAGCAGCGGAGACATTATTGTTGCAGGCGACAATTTCGGTTGCGGCAGTTCAAGGGAACATCCTGCCGTAGGACTTTCTTACGCAGGTGTTAAAGCTGTGATTTGCAAATCGGTTAATCGTATTTTCTACCGCTCTTCAGTAAACCAGGGATTACCGATTATTCTTTTGCCCGAAGCCGTCGAGGCCTATAATCAGGGAGATAAAGTTGATGTTGACCTTAAAAACGGAATTGTCAGGATTGCAGAAAAAGAATTTCCGTTTGCTCCTTTGCCTGAAAAACTGATGAATATTTTTAACGCAAGAGGATTAGTCAATTATATTAAGGAGATGGCGTAACATCCTATAGACTAATGTGTTGTCGCCAATTTACTGAAGTTTCTTTTTGGTGACAACACCAATTATATTAAGAGGAAATTGCAAGATATTATTTCCCGTATCACTACGCAGTATTCCGGCATTCAGACAACCAACCTAAAATTCCAGTTTCAACTGTTCGTTAAGTCTGAACGACTTGCGGTGATATTCGGTGATACCGAATTTTGCTATTGCCGTCCTGTGCTCTTTAGTAGGGTATCCCATATTTCTGTTCCAGCCGTATTGCGGATGCTTTGAATGGAGTTCGGACATATAATCGTCCCTGAAAGTTTTTGCGAGGATTGATGCAGCAGCGATTGACATATATTTTCCGTCACCCTTTACAATTGTTTTGTAAGGAATATCCCGAAAAGGCTTAAATCTGTTTCCGTCAATCAGAAGGAACCGGGGGACTGTCTTAAGCTTTTCAACTGCTTTTTGCATTGCAAGGATCGAGGCATTTAGAATATTTATTTCATCAATCTCCTCATTATCAACCGATGCGACAGCCCAGGCAATTGCGTCCCCCATAATTCTTTCCCGCAAAACAAGTCTGTTTTTCAATGAGAGTTTCTTTGAATCGTCGAGCAGTTCGTTTTTATAGTCCTTTGGCAGAATGACGGCAGCAGCAAACACCGGTCCTGCAAGGCATCCCCTTCCGGCCTCGTCGCAACCGGCTTCAATTAAATCACTATTATAGTAAGATTTTAACATCTGTTCAAAACAAAATTAAAACGCTGCCGTCAGATTATTAACCACAATCATAACCACCAACAGTCCAAACAAAATCTCAACAACCCATTTTCTGTTGACATCAGGTAAAGCACCCGATACAAATATCGCCATCGGTATCATCAAAAATGCCTGTGTGGCAATAAAAAAATCACCGGCTGCAAAAAAATTAATAAATGTGATAACAAACATCCAAAGTACTCCCCAGTATCTTTTGCGTATTGTAATCGGCTTTTCACCGAGCCTTGCGAATACAGTCAGCAACGACCACAGGAAAACCAAAACGATAATAACCTCAATTGCCACATTTATAAATCCATCGGGAAAAGAATAATGAAAACCTGAAAACGATAAAAAGAACGACTGATAGTTAACAAATGCAATATCAAGCTCATCATTCCAGAAAAACCAGACCCAAAGGAAAAGATACGGTGTTACCAACCCGATAATGCTGATAAGCCATTCGCGCCACTGGTACAAACTGTAAATAATGAATGTAAACCACACAAACGCAATCAGATATATCGCAGGAAGATAGAAAAACGAAGCAAGCGAAATAAATACACCTGTGTTAAAAACCTTTTCATAAGCCTGTTCTTCGGTATAAACCGACAGGATATTATTGAGGGCAAGAATCATAAAAAGGCCGGCAACAATTACCGGATGCAAGCTGAGATATGTTGTTGAATGACCGTAAAAAACAATCAGGATGAGAGCAGGTAAAAGAGTGTTTTTATCAACAAGATTATTTTTTACCAGAACATAGTTAAACAGAAGGGCCGTAAAAAAAGTGATAATAAAACCAAGCAAAATATTTAAAACCGGAATTCCAAAAGTTATTGAATTTAAGATTGGGCCTCCGGGCGTCAGAAACCTGTTTATTTCCGGGAAATTATCTGACGGACTGATGAAAGCACCCGCCCATATTGCAAGAGCAATAAGTGCCAGCAGCAAATACTGAACCGGATAACTTTCCCTGAATGTTTTGATCAACATTTTATTTTTCTGTTATTTGTTACTTTCGATACGGAATGACAAAAATTCGTCACTTATCCGCCGTCAGATCTTTTCCCAAATCCGTACGGTAATACTTTCCTTCAAAAACGATTTTTCCGGCATCTTCGTACGCTTTGCCCAGAGCCTCTTCCATTGTTTTCCCGAATGCCGATACGGCTATCACTCTTCCGCCGTTTGTCAGGATGTTTCCCGATTTTTCATCCCTCTTTGTACCGGCGTGAAAAAGAACAGAGTTCCCGACATCATCCAAACCCGTAATGACCTTTCCTTTTTCATATTTGCCCGGATACCCCCCTGAGACAAGAAAAACGGATGCTACGAAATTATCATCAAACTCTATTGACTTTTCCGAGAGCCGGTTTTGTCCGACAGCTTCAAACATTTCAACCAAATCGGATTTTATTCGCGGAATTACCGATTCCGACTCCGGGTCGCCCATACGAACATTGTACTCAATCACGTAAGGTTCGTCACCAACCTTAATCAACCCGAAAAAGATAAATCCTTTGTATCTCAACCCCTCTTTCCGAAGGCCGTCAATTGTCGGTTTTATAATCCGCTGCTCAATCTTCCGCATAAAGTTTCCGTCAGCAAAAGGTACTGGTGAAATTGAGCCCATTCCACCGGTATTCGGGCCGGTATCGCCCTCACCTATGCGCTTGTAATCCTTTGCCGTTGGCAGAATAAGATACGACTCCCCGTCTGTCAGCACAAAAACCGAAAGCTCAATACCACTCAGGAACTCTTCAATGACGACCTTTCTCGATGCATTGCCAAACCTCTCATTTTCAATCATATCTTTCAGCTCCGATTTGGCCTTATCAAGAGAATCAATAATCAAAACACCTTTTCCCGCAGCCAGTCCGTCAGCTTTAAGGACATAAGGAGGATTAAGTGATTCCAGAAAGGTATAAGCTTCTTCAATACTTTCCTTATCAAAGGTTTTATATGCGGCTGTCGGAATAGCGTATTTCATCATAAACTCCTTTGCAAAATCCTTACTGCCTTCGAGCATTGCAGCCTCTTTCTCAGGGCCGATAACGGGAATGTTTTTCAAACTGTCATCACCAAGAAAGAAATCGTGAATACCGGCTACAAGCGGCGCTTCGGGTCCGACGACTACCATATTAATATCGTGTTCCAACACAAACTTCTTAACCTCATCAAAGTTACCGATGTCTATATTAACATTTTCACCCGTTTGAACGGTTCCCGCATTTCCGGGGGCAATATAAAGCTTTGTCAATAAAGGACTTTGCGCCATTTTCCACGCGAGGGCATGTTCACGTCCGCCTGAGCCTGTTAATAATATGTTCATTTTTTCAGTTTTTTATTTTTTATCATTTGGCTTCGCCGCTATTTTTTTGTGACCGGCAAGATTGTGGTATCGTCATTAAATAACCATCTCCTCAGTAAAACTATTCAATTCTTTTTATCTTTGCTCCCAAAGCGCTCAATCTTCCGTCAATATTCTGATAACCTCTGTCAATCTGTTCAATATTATCAATTATGCTTGTTCCCTCCGCCGAAAGAGCAGCAATAAGGAGTGCAACTCCGGCCCTGATATCAGGCGATGACATCCTGATACCTTTTAAAGGATACTCGTGATTCAGACCTATAACAGTTGCACGATGGGGGTCGCACAATATTATTCTCGCTCCCATATCTATCAATTTATCAACAAAGAAAAGACGGCTTTCAAACATCTTCTGATGTATCAGCACACTGCCTTTTGCCTGTGTGGCGGTAACGAGGGCAATACTGATAAGGTCGGGAGTGAAACCGGGCCAGGGGGCATCTGCAATAGTCATAATCGAACCGTCCATAAACGTCTCTACCCTGTATGTCTCCTGGGCAGGAACAACAATGTCGTCTCCTTGATGAATCAACTGAATACCAAGCCGTCTGAATACTTCCGGAATAATACCAAGAGCCCTGTAATTAACATTCTTTATTGTAATTTCCGACTTTGTCATTGCCGCCATCCCAATAAAACTTCCAACCTCAATCATATCGGGCAGCAATGTATGTTCGGCACCTCCGAGACTGTCAACACCTTCAATAGTCAATAAGTTTGAACCCACACCGCTGATCTTAGCTCCCATTCTGTTGAGCATATTGCAAAGTTGAGAGAGGTACGGTTCGCAGGCAGCATTAAAAATTGTTGTTTTTCCTTTGGACAAAACGGCAGCCATAACAATGTTTGCCGTTCCCGTAACTGATGCCTCATCCAAAAGCATATATGTTCCTTTGAGATTTGAAGCCTCAATTGAGTACAAACTTTCACTTTCGATATATGTAAACTCGGCTCCAAGTTTTTTCATCCCTATAAAGTGAGTATCAAGTCTTCGCCGTCCTATTTTATCACCTCCGGGCTGTGGAATAACACCCTTCTTAAATCTTGAAAGCAGCGGTCCGAGAATCATTATTGAGCCTCGCAGACTGCTCCCCTTGGTTTTAAAGTCCTCGGTCCTGAGATAATCAAGGTTTATGTCATCAGCCTGAAAGGCAAATGAGCCTTCACCGGTTTTCTCAATTTTCACACCAAGGTCCTTCAGTAATGACATTAATTTATTTACATCCCTGATATCCGGGATATTGTGAATTGTAACCTTTTCAGGCGTAAGCAAGACTGCACAAAGTATTTGTAATGCCTCATTTTTCGCACCCTGCGGAATAATCTCACCTTGCAGTTTACTTCCTCCGATAATCTCAAATGATGCCATATAATCCTCTTAATTTAAACAGATAACCATACAATTTTCAACAGACGAAAGTAAATTATTTAAATGGTATTTTCGGAGAGAGAAATCAAAAAATATGAACAAAATGTTAATATTAGCTAAAAACCGCACACATCAGGGAAAAATAAGAGGTTATGGAATAAAAAAAGCAGCAATATGTATATCATAATTGCTGCAATATTTTTTAATGGGATGTAATTTCTACCGTCTTCCTTTTTTCGACCTGCCTCCCTTTTTATGTTTTGATTGCTTTGAATCTTTACCTGCCGGTTTCTTTTTTCTGTTTCTTGATAAGATTTCAGACGTAGAATTAAGTTTCATACCCTCCTTCAACACAAGTTTCCCTTTTGAAAGTATTTTCAACTGTTCAGCTATTAGATCGTCGGAAACGGAATCCCTGTTCCAGGCCAGATATGATTTCTTCATATGGTTGGCAATGGTTTTTATCAAAGCGTCTTTCTCTTCACCCTCTTCATATTCGGTTGCTTTTTCAATCATTCCCACAATATTAACACCATACATACGATAGCGAATATGACTATTCTTATATTGAAGCGGTTCCGGTTTTTTATGAAGAGAATCGGGAGAAGGCGGAGGATACGGGCTATCTACATCCAATTTAAAATCAGACATAATATGCAGATGATCCCATAACTTATGTCTGTAATCTCCCGAATCGCGGATACCCGGGTTCATAGTTCCCATTACGGAAACAATCATTTTTGCAAATTCCGTACGCTTTTCTCTGTCCTCTATTTCTAATGCGCGCTGAATAAGTTTCTGGATATTTCTTCCGTACTCCTTAATTATCAACTTGTCTCTTGTTGTGTTGTAATCCATATTTTATTATTTCTATTTACGACTCTTTGCCCTCTTATTAACCGTTAAAACTCATTGCCTTTGAAAATATTGTACAGGCTAACCGGGAAATATTTTTATGTCGAAAGGCCAAGTATCTTCAATTACCAATTTCTTTGTACAAAAACAGTTTTGAAATTCCGGCTGCAAAGATATAAATATTGTAGGAAAAATGGTTAAAAATATTTCTTTTAATAATAATGTTTTTTTTTATGTTTGCCGAATTATATGGATAATTAAAAAACATTAGTAATGAATAATACAATAGGTATCCGCCACGAGGATAAATACGTAATGGAGAGGCGAGTAGCCATAATTCCGGATCATGCAAAAAAACTTATCGAAGAGCAGGGACTGGAAATACTGGTTGAATCTTCGCCGAAAAGAATTTTCACAGATGATGAATTTGCTGCCGCCGGAGCAAAAATCGTCAAGGATGTCAGAGAAGCTCCGGTTATTTTCGGAGTAAAGGAGATGCCCATTGACTTTTTTGAAGATGGAAAAACCTATATCTTCTTTTCGCATACGATAAAAGGACAGGAGTATAATATGCCTTTGCTGAAAAGAATGGTTGAAAAAAAAATCAACCTGATTGAGTATGAAAAAGTTACAGATGATGAAGGCCGGAGACTTATCTTTTTCGGAAAGTTTGCCGGACTTGCCGGAATGATAAACTCACTTTGGTCGCTGGGACAAAGATTGATGGAGTTTGGTATTGAGACTCCTTTTCTGAAAATTCAGCAGGCACATAATTACAACTCTCTTGAAGATGCCAAAAAAGTTATCTCGGAAGTCGGGGAAGAGATTGCAGAACACGGACTTCCGGTTGAGCTAACACCGCTTACAATCGGATTTACGGGTTATGGAAATGTATCGAACGGAGCTCAGGAAATTGCCGGACTCCTTCCCATTAAAGAGGTTTCGCCTCAGGAGTTGCTAACATTAAAGGACAGGGACGACTTACCGAACAACGTGCTCTATAAAGTTGTTTTTAAGGAGTGGGATATGTCGGTTCCTAAAAACGAAGGTGATAAGTTTGAACTGCAGGATTACTATAAACATCCTGAAAAATATAAAGGAGTTTTTGAGCAATATCTCCCGCACTTGACAGTATTAATGAACTGTATGTACTGGGATGACAGATACCCGAGAATTGTAACGAAAGAGTGGGTTGAGAAAGCTTTCGGCAGCGGAACTCCAAAACTTACCGTCATTGGTGATGTAACCTGCGATCCTGACGGATCAATAGAAATAACTCATAAGGGAACTGAGATTGAAGACCCTGTTTTTGTTTATAATCCCGACACTAAAGAACCTGTAATGGGTTTCCAGGGAAAAGGAATACTGGTAATGGCTGTTGACATTTTACCGAGTGAACTGCCCCGCGAATCATCAATAGGTTTCAGCAATGCTCTTTTTAAATACATTAAACCGATTGCAACAGCCGATTATTCGGTTTCATTTGAAGAACTGGATATGCCCGGCCCGATAAAAAGAGCTATGATACTTCATAACGGAAATTTTACTCCTGATTTTGAATATATGAAGGAGTTTATTAAATAAAATGTAAATCAAACAAAAACTCAGGGAATGAAAAACATTTTTATTATCGGAGCAGGCTTGTCAACACCATGCCTGATAAAATATCTTGCAGAAAAGTCAAGTGAATACAACTGGACAGTAACGGTCGGAGATATATCAAAAGAACAGGTTGAAAAGCGTCTTCAGGGATGTACAAAAGCAAAAGCCGTTGCATTTGATGTTTTTAATGATGAACAACGTGCAGCTTTCATCAGCAAAGCCGACCTGGTAATATCAATGCTGCCGGCAAGAATGCATTATCTTGTTGCCAAAAGTTGTATCCGCTTTAAAAAAGATATGGTTACGGCCTCTTATGTCTCCGACGAAGTCAGGGATTTTCATCAGGAAGCAAAGGAGAACGGGACAATACTTCTGAATGAGGTTGGTCTTGACCCGGGAATTGACCATATGTCGGCTATGAAAGTGATTAATGAGCTAAAAGAGAGTGGCGCAAAATTAACAGCTTTCAGGTCTTCAACCGGCGGACTGGTTGCCCCTAAGTATGATAATAATCCGTGGAATTACAAATTCACCTGGAATCCAAGAAATGTTGTTGTTGCAGGTCAGGGAGGTGCCCAGTTTATTAGTCACGGTGCATATAAATACATCCCTTATCACAAAGTTTTTACACGAAGCCAAAGGATGCATATTAACGGCTACGGCGAATTTGAGAACTATCCTAACCGCGACTCGCTGAAATACAGGTCAATTTACGGACTTGAAGATATTCCGACTATTTTCAGAGGTACAATCAGAAGACCGGGATTCAGCAAAACGTGGCAGACACTCGTTGAAATCGGAGCCACAGACGACTCTTTTATTGTTGAAGATTCCGAGAATATGACTTACCGTGAGTTTATCAACACTTTCCTCAAATGGGATAAAGAGCTTACGGTTGAACAAAAATTTGCAAAATATGTCGGACTGGAGGAGGATTCCATCTTTATGTACCGCCTCAGGTGGCTTGGAATTTTTGATGATATAAAGATAGGTTTAAAAAGGGCTACACCGGCTCAGATACTGCAAAAAAGACTTGAAGAAAAATGGAAACTCGACGAGGATGACAAGGATATGATTGTAATGCAACACCGCTTCGATTATGAATTGAACGGTGAGAGTAAAGTTCTGGAATCATCAATGGCTGTTGAGGGGAAGGATAGTATTTGTACGGCAATGGCAATAACCGTCGGATATCCGGTTGCCATCGCTTCAAAACTGATACTGACAGGTGAAATTACATCTACGGGTGTTAAGTTACCGACTACAAAAGATATTTATGAGCCGGTTTTAAAAGAGCTTGAAGAATACGGAATTAAGTTCACGGACAAAGAGATTGAAGCATAGTTTTTTTTATTATTTTTGTGCTGATATCTATTATTCAAAATTATATTATTATGAAAAAGCTATTTATAGTTATTGCACTTGCGGCAATCGTGTTCGGTTGCAATCAGACTACGGAGAAAAAAACGGCTGAATCAAAAAAGGTTAAAGATGAAGTTTTGGTAAAAGCTCAGAAATTTTTTGCCGTACTACCCGAAAATGCTGATAATCCGAAAAATAAAACAACTATCCCGAAAGTGAAACTCGGCAAGAAACTTTATAATGACACGCGTCTTTCGCTTGAAGGGAAAAACAGTTGTAATTCGTGCCATAATCTTGCTACTTACGGCGTTGACAATCTCCCTACATCGCCGGGGGATGCCGGAAACAACGGTACAAGAAATTCGCCTACCGTTTTTAATGCTGCTTTCCATTTCGCCCAGTTTTGGGATGGAAGAGAACCGGACGTGGAAGCACAAGCCGGCGGCCCAATACTCAATCCCGTTGAGATGAATATTCCTTCCGAAGATTTTCTTGTTAAACGACTGTCGGAAGACCAAGAGTACCGGCAACTGTTTGCAGAGGCATTTCCCGACCAGGAAAAACCGCTGACATTTAAAAACATAACTTATGCTATTGCGGCTTTTGAACGTGAGCTTATAACTCCCTCAAAATTTGACGATTACCTTAAAGGTGATGAAAACGCTCTGAATGCAGAAGAGAAGAAAGGATTGGAGACCTTTATGAAAGCCGGATGTACGACTTGCCACACAGGTGCGTTACTCGGCGGAAATATGTATCAGAAATTCGGACTTTTTGACGATTACTGGAAATATACCGAAAGTAAAGAGATTGATGAAGGAAGAATGATGGTAACAAAGAATGAAGCGGATAAATATTTATTCAAAGTTCCTTCGCTGAGAAATATTGAAAAGACCTGGCCCTATTTCCACGACGGCAGTGTTGAAAAACTTGATGACGCAGTAAAGATTATGGCTAAGGTTGAACTTAACAAAGACCTGTCGGATAAAGAGACGAAGGAAATTGTAACATTCCTCGCTTCATTGACCGGAAATGTTCCGGCAATTGCCAAATAGATTATGTCAAACCATAACTCTTTTTATTTATGGGAAAATTCGGTAAGTGGATAGGACTCGGGCTTGGATGGGCTTTCGGGGGGCCTATAGGAGGCCTGCTCGGAATGGTCTTCGGGTCAATGTATGACGGTATGGAAAGCGGTAAGTTTGAATACCGTGATGGCGGTCATCCTTATGTTGACGGGAATGTGAACAGAACGCGTCCCGGAGATTTTGCCGCCAGCCTTATTGTTTTATCGGCAGCAATTATGAAAGCCGACGGCAAGGTTCTGAAATCGGAACTTGATTTTGTAAAACAATTTTTCACACGACAATTCGGTGCCGGATTGGCAAAGGATAATATCCTGATGCTCCGCGAAATACTTAAACAGGAAATTGATGTCAAAGCTGTCGCATCCCAGATAAAACAATATATGGATTACTCTTCCAGACTTCAGCTTTTGCACTACCTTTTCGGAATTTCACAGGCCGACGGACATATTCACGCCAAAGAGGTGGAGATGATTGAGCTGATAAGCGGTTATCTCGGGATTTCCAACCCTGATTTCACCTCTGTAAAGGCAATGTTCTACAAAGATATTAACCGCTCTTACGAAATACTTGAAATTTCAACGGAAGCAACTGACGAAGAGGTTAAGAAAGCATACCGTAAAATGGCTGTTAAATACCATCCCGATAAAGTAAGTCACCTCGGTAAGGAGTTTCAAAAAGCTGCAAAGGAGAAATTTCAGGAGGTAAATGCAGCTTACGAACAGATAAAGAAAGAGAGAGGGATAAAGTAGGCTTAACCAATAATTAACGGCGTTAAACCGGCCATTAAATCATCCGCGAATTACACGAATTAACACGGAAGTGCAGCCCAATCTCCTGATGACTTCGGTGCAATCTCTCGAATAATAATTCGATTTTTCATTGCAATAGTAAAAAGCGGTCATCCGGAGATTGCGCACCGGCCAACTCAAACCCAAACCAACCCCAACCCCAACCCCCAAACCGGTTCATAATCTTAACCGTCAACCGCCTCCACGAACTCCCGCCCGGAATCTTGGAGGTGTCGTTTGCCGTAGGGATACATTTATTCTGTGGCGTTTCTATTTCTTAGTTAATTTATTTTGATTTTCAATATAAACTTTATTATTCAACTTTTTTAATGCTTTCATAAAATCTTTTTCATTCATTATCAATAGTTGATATTCTGATATCTCTTTTAGTCGCCTATACCTGTCTTCTTTATCAACTTCATTTGCAATCATTTCTGCATTTAAAGTTTCAAGATTTGACAGCACTGCCAATTCATTAATGCTGGCTATATCTCTAATATTCATTCCTTTTTTTGCAAGTTCAGGATTTGCTTCCCGCCAATCTTTTGCTGTACATTTAAATAATGCAACATTCAATAAATCTGCTTCTTCTGCATAAATTAACCATTCTTTATCCTTATCATAATCCTTTTGAGGTAATATATAGTTTTTTATAGCATCAGTATGAATGTGATAATTGGTTTTGCTTAAAATTCTTTTTACATTCCATTCAAGATTGTATTGATTACTTTCAATTTCTTTTAAGCGTTGAAACTCTCGAATTACTAATAATTTAAATTCAGGACTAATCCAAGTCCCTAATTCAAAAGCAATATCTTTATGTGCATATGTCCCACCGTATCTTCCTGCTTTGGCTATTATTCCGATTGCATTTGTTCTTTCAATCCATTGTTTAACAGACATTGTAAACCTGTTAACGCCTGCTTCTTGCATAATTGCACCGAATTCGGTGTAATTAAAATCGGGATTATAAATTTTCTCCCAAACACCTAAAAATTCAATAGTATTTTTATTACTTAACCATTTAAATATCAAGCCTCCGCTTTCTTTATGTTTAAGCATATCTGTCAGGTTGATATAGTCTTCTTTATTATGCTGTGTAATATGAATGATTGTATCCTCAACTTTTATTTGTTTTGTTGTTTTATCCATTTTTTCTTTCAAAGATAATTCATATTTGTTACACGAAAATCAATTTATTAACAAGTTTCTTTACTATTTCATCTTTTTATTCAATGCCACAGAACGTTAAAGAATTGTATTA
>CAYOZZ010000278.1:0-1624 GCA_964408535.1 uncultured Bacteroidales bacterium
TGATAGCATTGAAAAGATCGGGATTTAAAAAAGAGGAGTGCATAGTTGTTGAGAATGCGCCGCTCGGAATACAATCGGCGAAATGTGCAGGCATCTATACCATTGCCGTTAATACGGGTATCCTTAAAGATGAGATATTGATTGCTTCAGGTGCCGACGAGCTGTATCCCGACAGTAAAAAACTATCACAAAGACTTCTTAGAGAAACATCGCAAAAGGTCGTTGAAAATGATTGATGTGGCCATTCCGCAACGACCGATCACTTTCAATCGAAGATTACTCCCGTAACGCTGACCGAAAAAAAACGAACCTACAAGTGCCGGATACGTATACCAAACAAAACCTATATTCGAATAAATTCGCAATAACACTATTAACGGAATTGGCAGGTGTACGGCAAGAAACCAGTAAACAGAGAATTTCTTCACATTACTGCGCCAGTATCCGAAAGGTATATTTACAAAAAAAACTATAACACTTAAAATGGTTAACTTTAATACCATAACGATTATTTTCAGATCAAAAATAAATTCCGGCTTCAATATTAAATATATTTTTTCATTTCTGCTGATATCCGCAATAAGTATTTGTGCATATTCGCAAACAAATAAAATAAAAAAAACAGATGGTTTCTTCGTCTCGGAATATCATGTACTTAGCAGCGACACATCAAAAAAAGAGGGCCCTTACCGGCTGTTTTATAAAAATAGAATAATTGAAAACGGCAGCTTCTCAGAAAATAAACGTACAGGGAAATGGCAATTCTTCTCTCTCGACGGAGTTCTGGAATATGAATATGATTTCGACAGTAATAAAATTTTAAGATTATCGGGAAAGAACAGTGAAGACCTGAAAAATAAAACGCCGTGCCTTTTCCTCGGCAGCCCTCTTATTCCCTATTTGTACATTGTGAATAAAATGTACTATCCCGCAAAAGCGAGAGATAAAAAAATAGGCGGAAGAGTTGTTCTTGCCCTCAAGATCAACAGTAAAGGGGAGCTCTGGAGCATGTATCTTTACAAAAAACTCGATCCTCTGCTCGACAAGGAGGTTATGCGTGTTGCCCGCTCATTTCCTGCATCGTGGCAATGGCTTCCTGCCACCCTAAACGGTAAAAATATCGACGGAGAATATATGATATCTATAGAATTTGACCCTGAAGAATAACCATTATTCAATAACCCCCTGTACCCAATCCTCTGCAGCTTTAAGTGTACTGAACGGCTTAATAGCAGCCCTTTTTGATATCTTTTCAACCATCATCGGGAAAACAATATTTTTGTATGAGTCAACTACTACAGCAATTTTAATATTTTTAAAGATATCGTAATTATCATCTATAAGTTTCAGTATTTTATTCACATCGTTAATACTGGCATCCAGTTCAAGTTCTCTGAAATCATTAATAATTCCTATCAACGAAGCATTCAGCACTCCTGAGGTAATCATATCCTGCCATGAATTATAAATTTCAGAAAAAGTAACCCTTCCCCGTGCTTCTCTCACAAGTATCTTGTTATCTCCGGTATATCTAATGCTAATAGTCACCCTGTACCTATTTAACTACCAAAACTGTATTACTAAACGATGCTTAAATATAGCATTTTATCTTTAAATATGTCAA
>CAYOZZ010000279.1:0-5128 GCA_964408535.1 uncultured Bacteroidales bacterium
AAAAGATATTAATAATTTTTTGTTAATTAATTATTTTATTTCACTTGCACATGTTAGCCGTAATATGTATTTTCGGCGCAGATTTTTTAAGATATACAGTGATTTTTGGCGTTCTTTCAAGTAAATTGATGATTATTTTTATTAACAATTTGTTAATTCATTATATTATTAAATAAATTATTTGCTAACTAAAATTATTTTGTTATGAGAAAGTTTACCCTTTTTCTTGCATTTTTATTTATGGTAGGAATGCAAGCGTTACAAGCTCAAACAAAAGTTGTTTCCGGAACAGTTACCAGTGCCGACGACGGTCAGGGAATTCCGGGTGCAACTGTACAGGTTAAAGGTACCACAATCGGTACTACTACTGACCTGGATGGGCATTACGAATTATCTTTTGATGCAAAGTACAATGTACTTGTATTCAAGTTTGTGGGTATGCAAACTGTTGAGATTGAAGTCGGAGATAAAACGACAATCGATGTTAGTATGCAATCCGACATGCTGGACCTTGAAGGAGTTGTTGTAACGGCTCTTGGTATTTCCAGGGAGAAGAAAGCCCTGGGTTATGCTGTTCAGGATGTTAAAGGAGATGAAATTACTGCGGCCCGTGAAGCAAATGTTGTAAATGCACTGCAAGGTAAAATTGCAGGTGTTCAGATCACAAATGCCAGTGGTGCTGTTGGTTCATCATCGCGTATTGTTATACGTGGTAACAGTTCTTTTGGAAACAACCAGCCTCTTTTTGTTGTTGATGGTATTCCAATCATCAATAACGAGTCTGATGTTTCTCAATGGGGAGGTACCGACTTTGGTAACTCCGCAATGGACATTGACCCTGACAATATTGAGTCAGTCAGTGTACTGAAAGGTGCTAACGCTTCTGCCCTTTATGGAAGCCGTGGTGCTAACGGTGTAATTCTTATTACAACAAAGAAAGGTAAGAAGTCATCCGGTGAAGGACAGAAATCTATCGGTGTTGAATTCACAAACTCCTGCGCCTGGGATAATGTTTATATCATTCCAAAATATCAAAACAAATATGGACAGGGTTATCTCGGAAGTGAGTATTTCTATAAACAAAGTTCTGGATATAACAGTTATCAGGAATATGCTGAAAATGAATCATTTTCTTATTATGATGGTAACTGGGGCGGCGTTTGGGACGGTATGGACGAAAGCTGGGGACCAAGACTTGATGCCGGTTTGAAACTCGCACAATTCGACAGTCCTTACACCCTTGATGCTGACGGCAAACCTGTTTACCAACAAACTCCCTGGGTTTCACAACCTGATAACGTCAAAGATTTCTTCACAACAGGAAGAACCTGCTCTAATAATGTTGCAATTACAGGTGGTTCGGAGAAAGCCTTTATGAGACTCTCTATTAATAATATGAATCAAAAAGGTGCTATTCCAAATACTGATCTTAACAGGACAAATGTTGGTTTCAACGGTACAATGAATCTTACTGAAAAGTTCACAGCAAGTGCTTCTCTTAACTATGTAAGGAACAAAAGTGATAACCTTCCGGGTGGTGGATATGATGCGAATAATATTATGCAGTCTCTTGGTTCCTGGTTTGGACGTCAGGTTAATATGCAAAGCCTTAAGGATCATTATGATGAACTAAACCCTTGGGGAAATCCATACAACTGGAACACCAGTTATCATAATAACCCTTACTGGACTGTTTATAAAAACACTACATCCAGAACTCGTGACAGAGGTTTTGGAAACATAAATCTGAAATATAAATTTACGGATTATTTAAGTATTATGGCACGTGTCGGTTCTGACTTCTACAATGAATACAGAAAGCATGTTGTTGCCGATAAATCTATTGAGTCAAGTTATGGTGGTAGTTTCTGGCAAAGACAACTTTATGCAAATGAGACAAACGCCGACCTGATGTTAATTTTTGGAAAAGACCTTACAAATGACATTTCGCTGAATGCCACAATTGGTGCAAACTACAGGAATAACAAGTATAAAACTATGTACACAAGTGCTGCCGAGTTGACTGTTCCTGACTTTTACACTATTGCAAATGCAAAAGGAAATCCTTCAACTACAATGTACAGAAGTGAGAAAGAGACCAATAGTATCTATGGAACCGCTTCTCTTGGTTTTAAACGCGCACTCTTCCTTGACCTGACTGCCCGTAACGACTGGAGTTCTACTCTTCCAAGCGACAACTGGTCATACTTCTATCCATCAGTAGGTTTATCCTGGGTATTTACCGAAAGTTTTGGTATTAACGAAAACATCTTATCATTTGGTAAAATAAGAGGTAGCTGGGCAAAAGTTGGTAATGATACCGATCCTTACAGAACCAAACTCACCTATTCTCCTGTTACCGATGCATTCAACGGTGTAACTCAATATCACTACGCTCGTGTAATGCCGCCGTTAAGCTTAAAACCTGAACAAACAACAAGTTTTGAAGTTGGTACGGAATTGAAATTTTTCAAAAACCGACTGGGAATTGACTTTACATATTATAATATGAAGACTAAAGATCAGATTCTTGGAGTTGATATTTCAAATGCAACAGGATTTAATCAAATGCTGATTAATGCAGGTGAAGTTCAGAATAATGGTATTGAACTTGTACTTTATGGTAAAATTTTAAAATCACAGGATGGATTAAACTGGGATGCTACTGTTAACTTTGCACAGAACACAAACAAAGTTAATGAACTTTACGGCGACCTTGAGTCATATCAGATTTCAAGATCATGGGGTGGTCTTACTGTTGAAGCTCGTCCTGGCGAACCTTGGGGTCAGATCAAAGGTGGTGCTTATGCAAGAGCTGCCGACGGTCGTATGTTAATTAACCCGGCAACAGGTCTTCCTGTACACACTGCACAACCAGAGGTTCTTGGAAATGTAAATCCTGATTTTACCTGGGGTTTCAGAAATACACTTGGCTGGAAAGAATTCTCACTCAGTTTCCTGTTTGACGGAAGAGTTGGTGGCGATATCTTCAGTGTAACCGACTGGTTTGGTGCTTATGCTGGTATAGCAGAATTTACTGCTGAAGGTGATATTCGTGAAAACGGATTCGTTCCTGAAGGTGTTTACGGTTATGTTGATGGTGACGGAAACGTTCAATATACAGATGCAAGCGGAACTGATGTTTCCTCTCCTGTTACAAATGATACAAGAGTCAGTGCACAGGATTGGTACGAAGGATATTGGGGATTCCAGGAGCCTTCAATCATTGATGGTACTTTCATTAAATTCAGAGAACTTGTTCTGACATGGCAAATGCCTCAAAAATGGTTCGACGGTATTAATTGGATACAGTCAGCTAACCTCTCTTTCATTGGAAGAAACCTTGCTCTGTTATATGTTGACAAAAGCAACAGGATGAAAATTGATCCTGAAACCGGTTTCGGTACTGCCAACAGTGGTGTTGGTATAGAACAATACCAGTTACCTTCAACACGTAGTTTTGGTTATAAACTGAGTATTAAATTTTAATAAGGTTAATTTATAATTTTAAAATTTATGAAAATGAAAAAAATATTAAATCTCAAAGTATTGTTGGTATTTGGGTTAATCTTCACTTTCACATCATGTACGAAAGACTGGGAAGAGATGAACACCAATCCTAATGAGCCAACCGAAGCTCCTGCGACCAATATTCTCGCTTATTCGCTGAGATATTGCGGCGACGCCTTCTTTGATGACTGGATGGGAATGAATAATTTCCTCAGTTATGGTGGACAGGTAAGTAAAATCCAGTATATTGATGAGTCAAGATATCAATTCAGAGAAAGCGTTGTTAACAATGCCTGGAGAGATATGTATCTTACAATGCTTGATCTTAAAAAAGCTCAGGAGCTTGCTGCTGCTGAAGGTAATCCTAATTTGCAGGCGGCTGCAATGACCTTCCAGGTTTATATGTTGCAGATGGCAACAGATATGTGGAAAGATATTCCTTACACTGATGCTTTACAGGGTGAGAATGGAATTACAAACCCAAAATATGATGATCAGCAAGCCATATATATGGGAATGATCAGCCAGCTTGAGCAGGCTGCCGATCTTTTTGATCCGGGTAGTATTACTGCAACTTTGGGCGAAGGCGACCTCCTCTATGGTGGAGATGTAACAAAATGGCAAAAATTCTGTAACTCACTGCGTTTAAGAATTGCTATCAGAATTTCTGACGTTGATGCTGCTACTGCCGGAGCTATATTCAAAAAAGTTTTTGAAAATCCTGCAAAGTACCCTGTTATGGCAAGCAATGATGATAATGCATTCCTGTGGTGGCCGGGTGCTGCTCCTTATAAAGAGCCCTGGCAGGAAAACAGCCAGACGCGTGATGACCACGGAATGTGTAATACTCTTATTGATACTCTCAAAGGCCTTGCAGATCCAAGATTACCCGTTTATGCTCATCCTAATGAGGATGGTGAATACATCGGCGTTCCTGCCGGTGCTATTGACGGTTCATTTGAAATGGCTAAAATTTCAAGAATCGGTGCACGTTTTCGTGACAATGCCTCAGGATTTACTCCTTTTATGAGGTATTGTGAAGTTGAATTCTACCGTGCTGAAGGTGCAATGAAAGGATTTAATGTTGGCGGAATAAGTGCTGAAGATGCCTATGTTGCCGGCATCACAGCTTCTATGCTTGAAAACGGAATAGAACAGGCTGATATTGATACATATCTTGCAAATCCTGCTGTTGCATGGAATAATGATATCAAACAAATTCATTTCCAGAAATGGATTTCCATTTTCAAGGAAGGAGAAGAAGTTTGGGCTGAGTGCAGAAGAACTGATGTTCCTCTTATGGGTGAAGCAGTTGGTTCTCCTTACCAAAATCACAACAGACCTCCTTTCCGTTATCCTTACCCGACAAGTGAGTATAACCTGAATGGTGCTAATATTAGTGCTGTTACAAGTGGCATTGTTGATTACTTCTGGGGACAGCAGATGTGGTGGGATACAAGAACAGGAGTTAATTAAAATACAATTTTTTATTAAAAAAAAGGCTGGCCAATGGTCAGCCTTTTTTTGTTCTGGAATTTCTTGCTTTTCGCTCCCAAATTATCTATTTTTGTGTCTTCGAATTTAAAATCCGAAACTATGAAATCTTTTTTACAATTAT
>CAYOZZ010000280.1:0-2352 GCA_964408535.1 uncultured Bacteroidales bacterium
TCCCATGAATGTTTCTTATCTCTATTTTCGGGTCATCTGACAGATATTTACGCAATTTTGTAATAAAAACATCCATACTCCGGGTCGTAAAATAGCCCTCCTCACCCCAAATCTCTCTAAGGACAATATCACGATTGAGTAATCTGTTTTTATTTTCGAACAACATAATCAGCAGCTCAGCTTCTCTCGGTGACAGATTATGCACTTTTTTCTTAATCGTCAGTTCCCTCCTTTCAGGGTTAAAAGTGTACAGCCCAATCTTAACAATTCTCTGCAAATTGTGACGGTAATTTATTTTGCGCTTTAATATCGCCTTTATTTTGTATAGCAAAACTTCCGTATCAAATGGTTTGGTAATATAATCGTCAGCACCAATTTTATATCCTTTCAGAATATCTTCCCTGAGCGATTTTGCAGTCAGAAACAATAAAGGGACTTCACTGTCCAGTTTTCTGATTTCTTTTGCAATAGTAAAACCGTCAACACCGGGTAGCATAACATCAAGAATGCAAAGTCCGAATTTTCCTCTTGTAAAAACCTCAACTGCGTTTTTCCCGTCATCTATCCAGGTGATCATAAAATCATTCAATTCCAAATATGATTTCAATACCGAGCCAAAACTCAGGTCATCCTCCACAAGCAAAATATCCGTTTTAACCTTCATCATTTTATGCTTTTATAAATGGTAGGAATATACTGAACCTACTACCTTTTCCTTGTTCACTTTTCAGATTAATAAAACCACCCGTTGCCTCAACCACAGCTTTAACATAGCTTAACCCAAGTCCGAACCCCTTCACGTTGTGGATATTGCCGGTTGTTTTTCTGTAAAAGCGCTCGAACACTTTTGTCTGTACCGATTTGCTCATCCCGATTCCGTTATCCTCAACATAAACCATTACTCCATTTGCATTGTTTTTAGTGGAAACCTTTATAACAGGTGGTCCGGCAGAATATTTTACAGCGTTATCAAATAAATTGTAAAACACATTGGTACAATGCATCTTATCACAAGTCACAACCGTATTAGCAGCATCAAAATCCGGAATAATTTCTCCATTACGCTTTTCGACCTGAAGACCAATCCCCTCAATTGCATCCTTAATTATACTGTGGATGTCAACAGGTTCCCACCTGAACTCAAAATCCTGTTTGTCCAATCTGGCAATTGTTAAAATATCTTCCACCTGCCTGTTCATTCTTGTGTTCTCCTTCTTAATCAACGCAGTGAAATACTTAATTTTATCGGGATAACCGATTACTTTCTCATTTTCTATGGAGTCGGCAGCTACTGAAATGGTTGCTATGGGAGTTTTAAATTCGTGAGTCATATTATTTATGAAATCCGTTTTCATTTCCGATAATTTCTTTTGTTTAATGATATAATACAGGCTAAGTGTAAAAGTCATTAAAATTATAAGTGAAAAAAACAGGGAACCAAGCAAAAGCCATCCGATTGAGCGATAAATAAATCTCTGTCTGTCAACAAAATAAACCGAAAGACTCATATTTTTTTTCAATAAATTATACGGATACAATTTAACCCTATATTCCGATTCTATCAATTGCAGGGTATCAATTTTTTCACTATCGGTTATCACATTATTATCATCAAACACTCCAAAACGAAATTCAATAGGAATATCCCGGTTTGCCAATTCCTCACAAAGAATTTTTTTTATCCGGTTAATATCTAATTCATTCATATCCCATAAATAAATTTCAAATGCCAGCCTATTGGCCGTCTGTTTTAACATATCAAGTTTTAGCTTAAATAATTTTTTTTGTGAATGATTGCCTGTTTTTATCCTGCTTACCTTCACCATTGAATCGAAACGTTGGAGGCTATGAGAATAGAGGGAATCAAAGTTGTACATTATTGTATCTTCATCATTCATTATAAACATTGTGTTATTTTCGGCTGTATCTTTGTCAGAAAACCTCTCCAGCAATATTTGCATCGCCGAATCCAGGATATCAAAACCGTTGTTATACTTCATTAGTGTATCTTTATCAATCTGAATAAAAGCAAATGAGGCAGTGCTGTCTGTTTTGCTTCCATTTGTGATTACGGTTTTCCCATTCCCTGACAAACTAAGAATTGTATCTTCGTTATTATTAAAATTAATACCGAAATCATTATACCTGGAGGAATCATTTAAAAGTACTTTATTTATAAACTGCCTATTACTCAGGCTTTCCAGCCGTGACGCTGTCTTTTGCAAAGCTTCATTTACAGCACGGTCAAAAATCCGGTTCTTTATGTTTACGGCATTATTAAGCCATATAATCTGCACAACAGTAATTCCGACAAGAGAAATTGCCATTAACAATATGATCAGATTGATATTT
>CAYOZZ010000281.1:0-4766 GCA_964408535.1 uncultured Bacteroidales bacterium
GCATTGACTGATATTTGAATTTTTGGAATTCATAATATGAATATTTTCCCAGTCGCCCGGTGCCGGTGAAGTGGCATTGCCATCATTGTTGCTATCTCCACCTACGGAATCATCCTTGAGGGAAGTGAATGTAGTGGCAAAAGCAAGCAATTGCCCGCCATTGACATAAATATCTGCGTCATCATTCATTTTTACAAGACTGGAATTACCGCCTGCTCCTATTCGCAAAGTATTACCGCTCGATATATTTAACGAACCGTATATGATAAAAGGCATACTGTTGTGATTTACAAGACGTCCGGAATTATTACCGAGACTCAAAATCACAATCCCATTCAGTTGATTGCCGCTGGCAGTATTATTATTGCAATAATCCCAGAAATTAGCACTTCCTGCTAAAATAGCATTTATTCCATTATCCAAAAAGGTTGAGTTATTTACTCTTACCTCTGCATAATAACTATATTCTATACCGTGATTGGTATTATTTTTAAATACCGAACTATCTACCACCATATCAGACTGATAAACATAGAGTCCACTATGCAGGCTATGCTCTACGGTACATTGTTTCACATAGCCACTACCTCCGCCCGTGTAAGAAAGTATTCCGCTTGAGCTCTCTCCGCCGTAGGCGAAATGACAGAAACGGAATTCCCCTTTTTTCTCATAATAACCGGACATCGAAATATCCTTCCAGTCACCGGCTTGGGGGTTGCCGGTCGAACCGTCAATAATACAACCGTGCAAATCGTCATTGGCACTTGTAAACCAAACTGGAACCGTGGTATTATAGCCTTGTGCCTGAATAACTCCGTAAACCGTCAATTCACCATTATCTGCAAATTTAACCGTTGCTCCCGGCTCAATAAATAAAGTGTCACCACCCTGAATAGTAAAATTTCCATCTACATAATGCGTTCCGTATCCCCAGGTTTCATTGCCGCTTGTTCCCCCCGTATGCGTAGTATAAGAGCAATAGCTGTAAACGACAAGGCTTTTCCAACTGGAACTGGCACTGATAAAATCGCCCTCATCCAAATAAAACTCTTTATCACCCGGAGCATCTACAAAATACTCACCCAATCCATTGTCAAGGTCCGTAAGTGAAGCATCGCCTGTTTCGGTAATTAGAAAATCAGTACCTGCACTATAGGTGCTTCCATCATCATTGAATGTCTCCCACCATATTTTGATTGAAGAGGTGTAACGGGAGATAATTTTAAATTTACCATATCTTCCTTCGGTAGTTTGGTAAAGTACGATTGTGCCTTCGGGTGTCTCTTCTTCGCTCAACATCAATTGATGATAGACTCCGGCATTTTCGATCGCATCTTTATCCAGACTTTGCCAGTACATATCTTCTTTTTCAAACCAAGGGTCAAAAAATACTTCTCCCGTAGAAGAAACATTATTCCCAACTCTTTGGCTAATGGTAGCCGAATCATTCGTTCCGAAATCATTGCCTTTGGCATAAATAGTATGCGTACCGTAATTATCAATGGCATTAATGGTATTTCTAAATAGATTGTTACCGTTGGCACCACCAAAATTAGGAACATACGTACTTCCGGTAACTATCACATCTTCTCCGTTATTGTAAAATGAATTTCTAAAAAAATCAGGGCTGCAAGAAGCAGTGCGAACGCCTGCTCCCGCACTATACTCAAACCGGCAATTTTGTATTACTGTGTAATTTTTTGCTTCGCGCATAAAAAGATTGGCAGAATAGGAATTCCAGTCGCCACCGCCATAGCGTATCCATGTATTATCCAAAGTTACTTTGGCATAAGTCGTACTGTTGACTCCGTCAACAATAATTCCTTTCCAGTCTCCGGCTGCTGCCGAACTGCCGTTTCCATCCCCATTCGTATCCCCTCCGATATCATCTTTCAACGAAGTGAAAATGACCGGGAAATTCTGTTCACCATACGTCCTGAAATATCCGTCAGTAATGACCAAAGCAGCATCTGCATCCGCCTTGATAATAACTCCTTCATAAATATACAATCTATTGGCATTCACCTCATTGCGCAAAACATAAACAACATCTGAAGTATTCTTTATTACACTTGTATCGGCAAGGCTATCATAAATCTCAATATACTGATTTTCATCCGCCGTAATATGCCAAGCCGAAAGGTCGGTGAGTTTGGCATTTTTGAGAGTCAGCAATTCTTCTTGTGCCGGCTCAAGCCAAATATTGGAAAAATTCTCTGTACTCCCTCCCTCTAAATAAATACCTCTATACTGACCATCAATATCCAGATTATCAACCGTTACTTCTGTGTTTTTCACATACAAGCCGTAGTTGTAACCGAAACGAATGAAAATATGATCAATGGAAGAAGCCTGAGCATCCACAAAATCCAATACAGGAGAACTCGAAGAGGTAAAGCCTCCATACCTGATCGTAGCATAAGAAATATTGGCGGAAGCATCCGAATCCCAGACATAAATATTGCCCCAGTCGCCCGCAGCGGGGTTCCCGGTTGAGCCTGAGATTGTTTCCCCTACGGAATTATCATGTTTTGAAGTGAAATATACCTCATTACCCAATGTCCCCGAACAATTCAATGTCCCGAGAACCGTAATTCCTTGTCCGCCATTGCACTTCACAACCACATTGTCTTCTATTGTCAATGTAACACCTTCAAACACAATCACTTTTGAACTAATGTAATACGTATTGCCACTTGTCCACGTCTGATCGCTCGTCATATTTCCACTTACGGTGATATAAGCGTAAGTTGCCGTACTGATAAAAATGCTGAGTACCACAAGAAATAATCCTTTGTAAAATTTTTCCATTTTCCTATTGTGTTTTTTAATAATTGTTTTTTTAACCGGCAGGTTCGCAAGAAAGCAATTTGCTTAAAGAAAATACCTCATTGAGGGGAATTATGATTTGCTTTTTTCAGTGATACCTACCTTATTGTAATTTATCAATTATGGACAAAAGTATTTAATAGTTCGCAACGGTAGTTGTGCAACTTATAAGTGTCAGTGTCTTTTTTATAACTGTCACTGTTTTGTAGATAAGTGTTTTTGCTTACAATCGTTCAAACAGTTCAATCAGGTTCTCTTTTTTACGAACGGAAACAGGAATCTCCGAACCGTCGCTCATAACAATCAGGCCGCCTGAGCGTTTATGGAAGCGCTCAATATGGTTTATATTTACAAGGTGAGAATGATGAATGCGTAACAGTCCGAAATCGGCCAAAAGTTCTTCAAACTCCTTAAGGTTCTTTGACACAATAATTTGTGATTTGCCGGAGAGGTGTACCTTTGTGTAACTACCGTCGGATTCGCATCTTATTATTTTGCTGACCTCCACTATATGAATATCATCAGTTGTTTTTAAAACAATCTTTTTACCATTCGGTTTTTGTCCGGCAAAATTCGACAGGAATGACCGGAGAAGGTACCTGCTGTTTTCCTGTTTTCTTTTTTCGGCAGCCTTTAACAATGCTTCAATGAGTTCTTTTTCGTCAAGAGGTTTTAAAATATAATCAAGGGCATTGTATTTTATTGCTTTATATGCAAAGTCTCTATTATCTGCCATAAAAACAACCTCAAATGCTCTCTCTTCTATTTTGTTTAATAATTCAAATCCACTGCCGTCTTTAAGTAATATATTAAGAATCAATAGGTCTGGTTGCGTTTTCTGAATAAGAATCATACCTTGTTTTAAAGTGCCGGCACTACCTTCTATCGTGAACCCTTTACAGTATCCGTCAATGATTCCTGCTATTGTTTCTTTTGTGTTTTTTTCACTGTCTATTATCAGAATTTTCGTCATATAGTCTGTACAAGTTAAGCTATTTTGTGATAAATGCTTTTACAAAGCTAAATCAGTTTAACGTAAAAAGGGTAGTTTTGTTTTAAAGCCATAGTGGCATTCTTCTATTATGTTAAAGGTTAGTTATTTTATTATCTTCAACTTTTCCACTTCTTGATTTTTTGATAAAACCTCAATGATATAAAGTCCTTTTTGTAAATGGTCAATATTAATTCTTTCCGTGATTCCTTTTTCTGATTTAATTAATTTTCCTTGACTGTTGAATATGTTTATCTTAGAAATATCTTTTCCATTTACAATTATTATTTTTTGATTTTCAATATCATAAAGAATATTCAACTCGTTTTTTAAATTGATTTCTTCAACGGAAATTGGCAGGTCTTCATTTATTATTATATTGGATGGTTCCGATTCACCAATGGGATTTGAATACATTGCTGTCACCCAAATTTCTCCTATTATACCTATTTGCATTTCGAAGTACGTATCTGTTGTTGTAGCCAGAATAGTGGTGTCTTGTGTTCCATAAGAATAATAATAAAGGTTATAATAGTCTAAAGAGGAATTAGTTGAATTTGTGTCAGGAATAGTCCAAGTAAAATGGGAACAATAAGTTGGTCCGTAAACCCATTGTCCGGCACAATAACCTGATTGGTCAATCATGATATATTCATAACTGAAGTCAAAGTTAGTTGGTTCTGGAAATTGCCCGAAAGAAGTTAACGAATACAGTACTAAAATAATTCCTGAAATTGTTTTCATAATTTAATGTTTATAATAATTACGCTCAACTTTATTATATATAAATTTTATTTTAGTTTATCCGGTTGCTAAGGTAAACAAAAAAAATAAAAAGTCAAGAAAAAAACCGAAACAACTTCTTACCTTTGTACATTGTCTTAAAAGAAAAAAAGGAAATAATTCAAATTATAATATTATGAATAAAAAAACTTTACTTCCCGGA
>CAYOZZ010000282.1:0-12876 GCA_964408535.1 uncultured Bacteroidales bacterium
GAAACCAGTCCGAATTGATTTGTAGTTGCACTGTGTGTCTCCGAATAAACAATGCTTCCCGAAGCGCTTGCTTGTCGTAGGTTTATCCTGAACGAAACATTCTGACCGGATAAAACCGCACCTGTATTATCCCTGACAACATTTTGATATTTAAATGATTGTGGAGATTGTGCCAATATAACAAATGACAATAAAAATAAACAGATTGTTAGTAATTGCTTTTTCATAATACTCTATTTTAATGATTAACTATTTTTTAATGTTTAATGATTAACTTTTAATGTTTTTTCATACATTAATCCGTCTGCTATAATACTAGCTTTAATTTCGGAAAAAATACCGGGAACATTCATTACTTCATAATTTGTATTATTAATTTGTTTAAATTCAATTAAATCACCATTAATCGATCTAATAAAAATAACACCGGTATTAATTATATTTTGTGATATAAAAAACACAAAATTTTTTGTTGAATAAACCAAAATGTCGTCACTGTTTTTCAGCATAATTACTTAAAGATTTATCCGGCAAATATCACATCACATTTTTTTTTGTCAAAAAAAAGTATGTATTATTCAGGTGTTATATATAATAAAACGAGGTATTAGTTATGTATTAGTTGGTTTTTTTAATGCTTGGAATTTAGGTTGTTGTGAAATATTTTTGCGAAATTTGAAAAATTATTATTGTTGTTTAATAAAGTACATTAATTTTATCCAAACTTTTTTAATATGAATAACAAAGTATTTAGGAAAGTATTTTATTTATCACTTGTATTACCGATACTTGTTTCGGCACAAGATAATATTTCGGAATTAATACGGAAGTATCAAAGTGCAGAAAACGATAGTACTAAGATTGTTGCACTTCTTGATATGGCGTTTTATTATATTTATAGAAATACTGACAGTACATTTTATTTTTGTAAAGAGGCATATTCTATTGCCGAACGAAATAATAATCGTCTTGAGATGGCTAATGCGATGAATATCCGGGCTATGGCCTATTCAAGTGCCGGTGATTATGCAATGGCAATAGCAGAAGTTAATCAGGCAATAGATATGATGAAAATGTTAGTTGATAAAAATCCCTCCAATCCTATTTATCGTGATGGATTGTTTAAATATTACAATACACTTGGAAATGCTTATTATTTTATTTCCGATTTTGTTTCTGCCGTTAAATATTATCTTTTGTCAATAAAAATAGCCGAGGAAAATAATTCCGTTTCATTACCTGTTTTGTACGGTAATATTGGGTCGGTTTACAAAGAATTAGGAGAGTATGAAAAGAGTATAGATTATCATAAAAGGGCAATGAAACTTGCCAATGAAACCGGAAATAAATCACTATACGTTAATTCGGTTGTTAACCTCGGGGGAGTTTTTTATGATTATGCAAAATATGATTCCGCCGTCTATTACTATAATTTGGTTTTGCCGGAACCCAATCTTTCTGAAAATCCCGATGTGTTAATAACAATTTATCTCAATCTTTCATTTATAAATATTGCTTTATCAGAGTTCGATAAAGCAAGAAATTATATTGCAAAGGCAAAAGAGGTGATTGATAAAAATGATTTTACTAGAAGTAAAATATATTATTATAACGCTATAGCAGAGCTATTTGCAAAAGAAGGTGATATTAACAAGGCGATTACTAATACTCTTGCGGCATATAAATTATCCGATTCATTAGGGGAAAAGACTAATATGGTAAATATGTTAAGTAATCTTTGCGATATGTATGCCGGCATTAACGATTATAAAAATGCCTATAAATACACTCTTGTAAAAGAATCCGTAAAAGATTCCGTATTTAATGAAAAAAAAGCCCAAATAATAAAAGAGTTGGAAGTTAAATTTCTTGTAGAAAAGAAAAATCTGGAAATTGAAAAATTGAAAGCCAGACAGGAGGCCGACAGGCGTTTAAGGATTTTATTAGTATCCGTATTAGTTTTTATTATCAGTTTAAGTATATTATTATTATACGTTTTATATGAAAAACGAAAAAGGAGTGAAGTTGAAAAAGAACTGATAAATACCGAAAAAGAAAAAACGGTTGAAAAGCTCCACTTCCAAAACAGGCAGTTGGCATCGCAGGCGTTGACAATGATGCAAAAAAATAAAATGCTTCAGGAATTACAAAAAAGTATTTCGGAAATTGTAAAAGAAAAACCTGAAAATATAGGGAAACAATTAAACAAAATAAAGTTCCAAATAAAAAGGAGCATAAATTCCGAAAAAGACTGGGAAGTGTTCAGATTGTACTTTGAACAGGTAAATAAGACGTTTTTTAAAAATCTAAAAGATATTAATCCTGAATTGACAGATTATGATTTAAGAATGGCCGCACTGATAAAACTGAAACTGAATATTAAGGAATCCGCTTCGCTCTTAAATCTTTCGCCGAATAGCGTTAAAGGTACACGGTATAGATTACGTAAAAAGTTAGGATTGAGTAACAGCGAAAGTTTAACTGATTATATCGGAAATATAGATTAGTAATATGTATTTAGTGTTTTTTATAATACTATAATACCCTACGCCTGGTTGAAAAAGGTTCTTGAGCTAATTCCCGATTACCCGGTCAACAGCCTCCACGAACTCCTGCCCGGAATCTTGGAGGTGTAGTTTGCCGAAGGGATACAAATATGGGGAGATCCAGAAAAGGCACGAAGAGATGTAAATCCGGCAATGGAAAATATATATCCGGTTATTACCTGATGTAAATGTATGTATTTGGTATTGTTTAGCCCGGAATTTCAGTTTGTTATTTTTAAGGATTGGGCTAAAGCCAGTTTATTTTGCAGAATCGGTAAACTCATTTCTTCTTCCGCCATATTTTCCACCAAAGCCAGACAATCCCCACGAGAAAATGGCCTATAATAACAGTTGCAATTATGATAATGATTAATTCGTCGCTCATTTTGCAAAAATATCAATTATTTTTTAAAATCATTTCTCGAAAGACCGAATTGTTCATCATCTTCAATGTTTCCTTCCGGTTCTATATGCAGTAATATGTCGTAAATATTGCTTATCTCTTTCTTGATTTTAATCTCGACCCTGCGTCCGATTTCGTGAGCATCAGATACGGTTATATTCTTGTCAACCTCAATATCGAGAGCTATTAGATAGAGGTTTGCCGCTTTCCTGACCCTGATGCGATGCGGGTTTTTTGCTCCTTCCACCGAATCAACAGCTTGAAATATTTTGTCATAAACCGAGGTGTCGTCAACACCGTCCATCAACTCCCTGTTTGTTTCCATAAAAATATTAAAGGCAACTTTCATTATCCAGAAGCTGACAAGAAGAGCCGTAATGAGGTCAAGAACAGGCATCCCGAATTGGAAAGTGAAGATTAAGCCGACAAGTACGGAAAGTGATATCACAATGTCGTTCCTCATATTCTTTGCATTGGCAATTATCATTGCACTGTTGTTTTTTCTGCCGATTTTGAACTGCCATAGTGATAAAATCAATTTTCCTGCGATGCTAATAACAGTTACATAAATGGCAATTATATCAGGCATTTCGCGCGGTTCATTGTTGAAAATTCTTGATGCGGTTGAAATCAGCAGTTGAGCACCTGCAAAGAAAATGATAAAGGAGAGCAGTTTCGTAGCTACTGTTTCGGCTTTCATGTAGCCATAGGGATATCTTTTGTCCGGTGGCTTTGAAATTATCCTTGTAGTATATAGTGTGATAAAAAATGTAAAGACATCTGATAATGAATCTATTCCGTCAGCAACGACGGCATAACTCCCCGAAATAAAACCAACTGTGATTTTAAGCAGGGAAAGGACAGAATTTCCGGCAATTCCAATCCAGGATGCTCTTTTTAACTCTTTTGTCCGTTCTTTTGCCAAAGATGATATTTTTTACAGCATTATTTTTACAAAAATAGCTTAATTTTGGCGGAAAATCGTATGTGATGGAAAATATATCAAATGAGATTTACAGATTGGCTGAAAAATACCGTGATTATACGGCGGAAAACCTTTCCAGATTGGTTAAAATCAAGTCGTTGAGCAAAGAGGAAAAGGATGTTCAGCAGGAGCTTTTCAGACAGATGAAAGAGGCGGGATTCGATGAGGTGAAGATTGACGGGCTTGGAAATGTAATCGGACGTATTGGTAACGGAAAGAAAATACTTGCAATAGACGGTCATATGGATACGGTGGATTTTGGCAACCTGAAGAACTGGGATTTTGACCCGCTGTCAGGTGAGGTCAAAGAGGGTTTTGTGCATGGGCGCGGCTCGGTTGACCAGGAAGGCGGCCCCGCTTCTTTTGTAACTTCCGGTCGTATTCTTAAAGAACTTGGGTTTGATAAGGATATGACAGTGTACTTTGTCGGAAGCGTTATGGAGGAAGACTGCGACGGCCTTTGCTGGAAATATATAATTGAAGAGGAGGGGATTCGTCCCGATTTTGTAATCAGTACCGAGCCGACAAATCTGAATATTTACAGAGGTCACAGGGGCAGGATGGAAATTGAGGTTAGCTTTTACGGCGTTTCGGCGCATGGTTCGGCACCCGAAAGAGGAAAGAATGCAATTTATATGGCCTCAAAAGCTGCTCTCGAAATCGAAAAACTGAATGAGAGACTGGCTTATGATGAGTTTCTCGGGAAAGGAAGTGTTACAATTTCCGAGTTTGTTTCGGGAAGCCCTTCGTTGTGTGCCGTTTCCGATTTCGCTAAGATTCATCTTGACCGCCGGCTTACCTGGGGTGAGACCAAAGAAATTGCCGTTAAAGAAATTGAAGATATTGTCGAAGGGTTGAATGCAAAAGTTGAGGTGCTCTATTATAAAGAAAAGGCTTATACCGGTTTGGAGTATGGAATGGAGAAGTATTATCCGACCTGGAAAATGCCTGAGAATCATCCGGTTGTAAAAACAGGAGTGAAAGCTTATGAGAACCTTTTCGGGGAAAAACCGCTTGTTGACAAGTGGACCTTCTCAACTAACGGTGTTACAATAAACGGTATATACGGAATTCCTATGATTGGATTCGGGCCTGGTAATGAAGTGCTTGCACACGCCCCCAACGAAAAGGTTCCTGTTGATGACCTTGTGAAGGCCTCGGCTTTTTATGCCGCTTTTGCTTATGAGATGAACGATGATTGATAATCCTGAATAAATTTGGACAAATTGTATTGTAAAGCAAAATCATGATTTTGTAAAAAAATAAACTGATGAAAACAAAAGAAATTATAGAGCAAATAAATTCACTCCAGACAGGCTTGTTCGGTAAGGATTTCCTGTTAACCTGGGAAAAGAGTGAAGACGACCTGAAAATGATCCTTGATGTGGCTCAGGCTTTGAAACAGATGAGAGATGAAAATATTTCCCCCAAATTGTTTGATTCCGGACTTGCCATATCGAACTTCAGGGATAAATCAACGAGAACACGTTTTTCGTTTGCTTCGGCTGCCAACCTGCTTGGTCTTGAGGTACAGGATCTGGATGAGGAAAAATCGCAGATTGCTCATGGCGAAACAGTAAGAGAGACAGCAAATATGATCTCTTTTCTGACGGATTTTATCGGTATCCGTGATGATATTTTTCTCGGTGAAGGAAACAAATATATGCGGGAAGTAGGTGAAGCACTGGACGAAGGATATTCACAAGGTGTTTTGCCACACCGTCCGGGTATTGTAAATCTGCAATGCGATATGGATCATCCTACACAGTCACTGGCAGATTTGCTTCATCTGAAAAACAGCTACGGCTCTCTTGAGAAACTGAAAGGGAAGAAAATAGTTATGAGCTGGGCATATTCGCCAAGTTACGGTAAGCCGCTGTCAGTCCCGCAGGGTATCATCGGACTTATGACAAGATTTGGTATGGATGTCACCCTTGCTCATCCCGACGGTTATGACCTTATTCCTGAAATTGTGGATATTGCACGCCAAAATGCCGCAAAGTCAGGAGGAAATTTTAAGGTTACCAACGATATGAATTCGGCCTTTGTTGACGCTGACATTGTCTATCCTAAAAGCTGGGCACCGTTCCACATTATGGAAGAGAGAACAATGCTGCTGAAAAAAGGAGATAAAGCCGGACTTGAAGCACTTGAGAAGAAAGCCCTGGCTGAAAATGCAAAGTATAAAGACTGGGAGTGCGATGATGAGAAGATGAAACTTACAAAAGAGGGTAACGCACTTTATATGCACTGTCTCCCGGCTGATATCTCGGGAGTTTCGTGTAAAGAAGGCGAGGTGGAAGCTGATGTCTTTGAAAAGTACAGAATAAGAACATATCTTGAAGCAGGATATAAACCGTACATAATTGCAGCAATGATGATTACCAACAGGTTTGAGAATCCTGCAGAAGTACTTTCAGGTATTCTGAAAAAGGGGAAAAAGAGGGTAGGTTAACCGTTATTTTATGTTTTTTGTGTCACGGGAGCTTAAACGGTAATAATGACTGAAAAACATTTTCAGAGCATTTTTAAAGGAACTAACGATACAATCGGACTTTATCAGGGATTGCACGTGCCGGCAGATGATAAATCAAAAGTTCTAACCGTGCAGACTATCTGTTTTTGATGAAGGAAACCTTATTAATCCAGGTACCCCAGGTTTGTTTCAGTTCCCAGTGATTTCCACCGTCGGTTGTCTGTATGATTTTACCGAAGAGTGAGCTTGTTTCGACTCCTGTAATGACTGCAATATCATCATTGTAATAGTCAATTCCAATCAGCCACATTCCCAGTGGAGGCGGAGAGGTTTGTTTAATCCAGGAGATACCGTTATCCTGAGTCAAATATATACCGTCATAATCAAATGCTCCCCACCAGGTTTGAGGGCTTAGCATTTTCAGGCAATTGATATCCGCACCGTTTGTTCCGCCTGTGTTTAGTAAGGAGTCGTTATGCCAGGTCAGTCCGCCGTCATTTGTATGCAGGTAATGCGATTTTCCTCCGTAAACTATAATATTTTCAGCATCGGCTGAAGTAACACCAATCCATAAATTTCTGTTGTAGTTATTTTCGGGTACAATTGAGTCCCAGCTCTGACCTCCGTTTGCTGTTACAGCAATGAATCCTTTTTCTTCATCTTTTCCGGATGAGTAACTGCCTGCAACATAAACGACATCGGAATTGACGGCATGAATTCCCTGCATCAAGCCGTGATGGAAAAATCCTGTATCAAAAACAGTCCATTTCGAACCACCGTCAGTTGAATTGTAAACAACACCTGATGAGCCGCTTATCCAAATATTATCGGAACCGGCCAATGATATTGATGTCAAATAGACTGACGAAAATCCGGTCGGCGGTGTTACTTTTACCCAGTTATTACCGCCATCAGTTGTTTTTAATATGGTATTGTTATTTCCAACTGCCCAAACCGTATTTTCGTCCACAGCCCAGACATCGTAAAGCATTACGTTTTTTAAAACATCCGAGCCTTCTCCCTGTCTGACCCAGTTATCTCCTCCGTCATTTGAAAACAGAATTAGCCCGTATCCTGTGCTGTCCTGCATCCCGACAGCCCAAACATACTGCTTAACAACAACAATATCGTTTTGGTCGTTGTTTGTGCTGTCATCTTTATTGCAACTGATTATTATGAAAATAAAGGAGATTAAAACGAGAAAAAATTGTCTGACAGTTTTCATTTTGAAAATATTTTGCAGGTTTAACGGAAGATGATAAAAAATAGTTGCACCGCTTTTAAGCTGAATTTTACAGATGAAATTTCAATTAGCAGGAGTTTAATACAATTTTTCCCTTTTTAATAAATAGGGCAGAAGTACCTGCTTAAAACCTTTGTTGATATCGGCTTCGATGAAATCAATGCGATATTGTCCGCATTTCATTTTAAGTTCATTCTTATAGGCAGAGCTTATTTTTTTATACGAATCACGCACCTCGTTGGGAGTTAATTTCAACTCCTGACCCGTTTCCATATCAATAAACTTATATGGACGGTTATCATATTCAAAATCAATCTCTTTGGTCTTATCAGTGACATGGAAAAGAATAACTTCGTGTTTATTATGTCTCAGATGTTGCAGTGCCGAGAACAATTCCTCAGGATTTGCCGACGTATCCAGCATATCACTGAAAAGAACAACAAGCGAGCGTTTGTGGATATTTTCTGCAATTTCGTGCAGGGCTTCTGTTGCTGACGTTTTTTTATTGGAAGTAAGTGGGACGGGCTTCAGAAGGTTTTCCATTTCGGAATAAAGATATTTCTGATGTGTGGAGCTTGATCTTGCCTGTGTATGTTTTTCAATCCTGTCGCTGAAAAGGCTTAATCCGAAGGCATCACGCTGTTTTTTCAGCAAATAAATCAATGAAGCCGCAGAATAAACCGAAAAGGTAATTTTATTCGGATTGTCAATTGTGATTTTATCTCTTACGGGAAAATACATCGAAGATGAAACATCCAGAACAATCCGGCAGCGAAGGTTTGTCTCCTCTTCATACCGTTTTACAAAAAGTTTGTCGGTACGTCCGAAAAGTTTCCAGTCAATATGTTTTATTGATTCACCCGTATTGTAAAGTCTGTGTTCGGCAAATTCAACTGAAAATCCATGAAAAGGACTTTTATGCAACCCTACAATAAAACCTTCAACAACCTGCCTTGCAATGAACTCAAGCGAGCCAAACTGCTGTATCCGGTTATGGTCAATGGAGTAATTCAAATCAGTTGAATTGATATTAATTGATGAACTAAGTAAAGGAATATTAACAATACACAATAACACCCGGCCATATTAATATAACTCAGGCGTAAGAAAGTGCAGGTTCGTTAATTATAAAAACGCTTCCAGCTTGTTTACGAGAATCTGCTTCGGAACAGCGCCAACCTGTTTGTCAACAACCTGACCGTCTTTAAAGAACAGGATTGTAGGAATATTTCTGATACCGAATTTTGCAGATACTCCGGGGTTACTGTCAACATCAAGTTTACCGACAATCACCTGACCGTCATAGTCTTGTCCGATTTCCTGGACAATTGGTCCAACCATTCTGCACGGACCGCACCATTCAGCCCAAAAGTCAACTAATAC
The DNA here is from genome assembly GCA_964408535.1 of uncultured Bacteroidales bacterium. Lineage (GTDB taxonomy): Bacteria > Bacteroidota > Bacteroidia > Bacteroidales > JAADJA01 > JAADJA01. Next base: position 9,037 of record CAYOZZ010000282.1, read on the forward strand.
GGGTTTATCTGATTTCAAAACAAGCTCTTCGAAGTTTGCGTCTGTGAATTCTAATGCCATAATTAAAAGTTTTTTGCGTTTAACATTTTTAGCGAAGCAAAATTATTATTTTTTCATAAGAAACAAGCTAATAACGTAAAATAAATTATTTTAGTTTAAAACCGACATCAGGAACCTTTGCAAGATTCCTCAGAAATAGTGACGGGGCAACCTTTATTTTGGGTGCAGGCATATTGATTGCAATTTTGTCTTCTCTGTCATAAATCTGGAATTTAACACTGCAAGTACCTTTAAACTCGGCAACTAACTTCGACAGGTTATTCACCGTTTCATCAGTAATTGACGATAGATTAAGCAATAACTCAATCTCCTTCGTCTCTTTTTCAAGTGCTTCCGAAAGAAGTGTCATCTTGTTTATGCGGATGTCGAGTGTGTCGGTATGCCTGTTTCTTGTTGCTATTCTTGCATTTACAAGTACCGAATTGCCTTCGACGAGAAAATGCTTCATCTTCAGGTATTCTTCCGAAAAAAGAATGAACTGGTTCTGGTCGGTGAAATCTTCAATAACAAAAGTTGCAAATTTATTTCCTGTTTTCGATGTCCGGTGATTAACCGATGTTATCATTCCTGCAAATTTCAACGGCTTGTTTTTATGCTTTTGCATATTGTTTTTAAGTTCAAAGATATTTATGTTGCAGAAATGGTCCATCTCAATTTTGAAATCTTCGAGCGGATGTCCCGACATATAAAAGCCTGTGATATCTTTTTCGTGCTTAAGCTGTTCTAACTTAGTCCACGGATCACATTGCGGGAGGTCGGGGTCTTTTACTTCAATTTCATCCGAATCTCCGAAAAGGCTAACCTGCATAGAATTTTGCTTTTCCTGGTATGTTGAACCCCATTTAATTATCTTTTCAAGAAATATGGAATCTTCCGAATTTTCACGATAAAAATATTGTGCACGGTGTGTGTTTTCAAAACTGTCGAAAGCTCCGGCCATTGCGAGAGCCTCCAGACTGCGTTTGTTAACCGAGCGGAGATTAACTCTTTTTACAAAGTCGAAAACGGTTGAATATGCTCCGCCCTTTTCTCTCTCCTCTATTATTGACCTGGCAGCGCTTTCGCCTACATTTTTTATGGCAGCAAGCCCGAACCGTATCTCACCTTTTGCATTTACCATAAAGTTCAGGTCGCTTTCATTAACATCAGGACCGAGAACGTTTATTCCCTGTCGCTGGCACTCGTCAACAAAGAAGGTGATTTTTTTTATGTCATTTAGATTGTGTGTTAGCACTGCAGCCATATACTCTGCCGGATAATGAGCTTTAAGATACGCTGTTTGATAAGCAATTACCGAATATGCAGCCGAATGAGACCTGTTGAAACCGTACTTTGCAAACTCCATCATTACATTGAAGACTTCCTCCGCCTTTTTCTTGTCTATTCCTTTTTTCTCTGCGCCTTCAATAAAAATAACCTTCTGCTTCTCCATTATCTCCATATTCTTCTTTCCCATTGCTCTTCGCAAAAGGTCTGCTTTGCCGAGAGTAAAACCTCCCATTATCTGGGCTGTCTTCATTATCTGCTCCTGATAGACCATAATCCCGAATGTGGGCTTCAGAATTTCTTCAAGAACCGGATGAGGATATTCAACCTTTTCCTTCCCGTGCTTTCTGCGGATGTATAAAGGAATGAAATCCATAGGTCCGGGACGATATAAAGCATTCATTGCGATGAGGTCTTCTATGTCGGTTGGTTTCAGCTCTTTAAGGTAGCTTCTCATCCCTTCCGATTCAAACTGGAATGTGCCAATCGTATCGCCTCTCTGGTAAAGTTTATATGTATCCTCATCATCAAGCGGGATTGTTTCAATATCAATAGTGATATTATGCCGTTTTTTGATATTTTTAATTGCATCATTAATAATGGAAAGGGTTTTCAGTCCGAGGAAGTCCATTTTCAGCATACCTGCCGATTCAACAAGTTTTCCGTCATATTGGGTGACCATCAGTTGCGAGTCTTTGGCAGTAGCCAGTGGAATATGGTTTATCAGGTCGTCGGGGCCGATGATAACACCACAGGCGTGAGTTCCGGTATGACGTGCCGAGCCTTCAAGTGTTTTTGCAAACTGAAGAGTTTTCTGTTCAAGCTCATTTCCCTTTTTCCGTATCTCATCCAGCTCTTTTACCTCCTGAAATGCCTTTTCGAGGGTTGTTCCCGGTTTGTCGGGAACATATTTTGCAAGTTTATCGGCATCAGGCAGAGGGAGTTTCAGAACACGTGCAACATCCCTGATAGCTGACCTTGCTGCCATCGTACCGAAGGTCACAATCTGGGCAACCCGTTCTTTTCCGTATTTTTTCACAACATAATCCAGAACTTTATCCCTGCCGTCATCATCAAAATCAACGTCAATATCGGGCATTGTAACACGCTCGGGGTTAAGGAACCGTTCAAAGAGCAGATTGTATTTTATCGGGTCAATACTCGTAATCCCTGTGCAATATGCCACTGCCGAACCGGCCGCAGAGCCGCGTCCCGGTCCGACAGCCACACCCATTTTTTTGGCTTCGTTAATAAAGTCCTGGACAATAAGAAAATACCCGGGGAATCCCATATCCTTAATAACCTTTAGCTCAAAGTCCAACCTCTCTCTTACTTCATCGGTTATCTCTCCGTATTTCTTTTTTGCACCTTCATAAGTCAAATGCCGCAGATAGTCATCCTCAGATTTAAACTCCCCGGGTAGTGGGAAGTGGGGTAGTAAAATATCTTTATGTATATCAAAATCTTCAATTTTGGAAACTATTTCCTGCGTATTTGTAATTGCTTCGGGATTATCGGGGAAAAGTGCTGCCATTTCATCGGGAGTTTTCAGATATTCCTGCCCGGTGTAATGCATATCCTCTTTCTTGTCGTTAATATCTGCTCCGGTATTCAGCCTGATGAGAATATCATGGGCGCTGTAATCCTCTTTATTGATAAAATGAACGTCGTTTGTTGCTATTACTTTCAGGTTGTTTTTGGCTGCAAGTCTGATAAGAGCCTCATTTACGGTTTTTTGCTCCTGATGTCCGTTATCCTGCAACTCAAGATAAAAATCATCACCGAAAATATTTTTAAACCAGTCAATTACTTCCTGAGCCTTTTCCTCACCATAGTTCAGTATTGCCTGAGGCACTTCACCTCCGAGACAGGCTGTTGAAACAATAAGTCCTTCGCTGTATTTTTCAAGAATTTCCTTGTCAATACGTGGTTTGTAATAAAAACCTTCGAGATAGCCTTTGGAAACCAGCCTCGCAAGGTTGTGATAGCCGGTTTTGTTTTTTGCAAGAAGAATAAGATGATAATATAGCTTTTTGCCTTTAACCTTCTCCTTTTTTGTCCGGCTTCCTTCGGCAACATATACTTCACAGCCTATTATCGGTTTGATTCCCTGTTTTTTAGCCTCATTGAAAAACTTCAGAACTCCGTACATATTTCCGTGGTCGGTAATGGCAAGGGCATTCATTCCCGACTCTTTGGCCTTTTTGATAAGTAACGGAATATTGGCAGCTCCGTCGAGGATGGAGTATTGTGTATGTACGTGCAGATGTGTGAATTCGGGCATATTGTAACGATATATAATTATTTGAACAATTTGCAGGCAAAATTATACAAAAGGAAAATTGAAAAAGGGATTGTTAATAAGTTTGATGAAAACATTTTTTGTATCTTTGCAGGTAGTAAATAATAAAAGTCATGTTTATTGCAAATCCCATATATGATGTAGTATTCAAGTATCTGCTTGATGACAATAAAATTGCAAAGCTTTTTGTATCGGAGATAATCGGAGAAGAG
>CAYOZZ010000283.1:0-11699 GCA_964408535.1 uncultured Bacteroidales bacterium
CGGATTCCGATTTCTCATTTAATCCTGCCGACTATCCCGATGTTGAGGTTGTGGATATGAGATAGTTATGACTAAATACAACTATTGCTATTACCTGTTATTCGTATAAATTCAAAGATTTCAGGTTGGTTATTCTCTTAAAATCTTTTAAATTCCTGGTTAATAATACAAGGTTATTTTCAACAGCAGTTGCCGCAATTATTGCATCAGGGAGTTTGATTCTAAAAATTTTACGGATTTTAATTGTTGTTTCAACAATATTATCATCAATGTTAAGAACTACTGCATTATCAATAAGTTCTCTGAATTGTTCATCTTCCTTGGCACTTAATCCGGCAAAACCAAGCAATTCGATTTTGTTTATAACAGAAATATAGAATATATCATCAATAATATCATCAAGTATATTCAGCGATTTTAGAGGTAATGTGCCACCTATGTACTCAATGGCAACATTTGTATCTATTAAATACTTCTCTCTTCCCATTCCTTACGTATTTTATTAAGTTGTTCATTTAGTTCATTTGCTCTTTCTGTCGAAATGACTCCTCTTAACTTTGCAGAAAGTTTTTGGTTGTCCTTTTTTGGAACATCTAACAATCGGATTAAATTGGCCAGTTCAAGGTCTTCTAAGAGTCTCAGTGCATTACTGTTTAAAAGTTCAACCGTTATTGTTTTCATAAGTTCAGTCCGTTTTTTACTATTTTTAAGATAGCAAAGATAAATAATTCTTGTTAAATTGAGATATTAACAGGCAGGTTCTTGATAACTTTTCCCGTATCCCTTAATATGTAAAGGATTCTTTGTTTATTTTTGTCGCAAAATGGAATAAAATGTCTGAGAAGTACACGGAAGATAACATACGATCGCTGGAATGGAGCGAACATATAAGAATGCGACCCGGAATGTATATCGGGAAGCTCGGTGACGGTGCATCGCAGGATGACGGCATTTATGTGCTTATTAAGGAGGTAATTGACAATTCCATTGATGAATTTGTAATGGGATACGGTAAAACGATTGAGGTGACTATTCAGGATAAAACCGTTACAATTCGTGATTACGGTCGTGGAATACCTCTCGGGAAAGTTAATGCCTGCGTTTCAAAAATCAATACAGGTGCAAAATATGATTCAAAAGTATTTAAAAAGGCTGTAGGACTTAACGGTGTAGGCTCAAAAGCTGTAAACGCACTTTCTTCATACTTTCTTACCAAGTCGGTCAGGGAAGGAAAAACAAAAATTGTTGAGTACTCAAAAGGTAAGCTTATTAAGGATTATAAGATACAAAATACCGACGAAAAAGACGGAACTCTGGTTACGTTTACTCCTGATGCCGAGGTTTTTGGTAATTATCATTTTATCCCGGAGTATGTCGAGAAATTATTGTGGAATTATGTTTTCCTGAATAACGGACTGACGATAACTTACAACGGCCGGAAATTTCACGCTAAAAACGGTTTGAAAGACCTGCTCGAAAGAACAATTAACGGCAACGGGCCGATTCTATATCCGATTATTCATATTAAGGAGGGTGATCTTGAGTTTGCATTCTCACACAGCTCAAAGCAATACGGTGAGGAGTATTACTCTTTTGTCAACGGACAGCATACCACACAGGGTGGAACACATCAGGCTGCTTTCAGGGAGGCGATTGTTAAAACAATAAGAGATTTTTTCGGTAAAGATTTCGACACAAGTGATATAAGAACGAGTATTGCTGCTGCAATTTCCATAAAAGTCCAGGAGCCTGTTTTCGAGTCACAGACAAAAACGAAACTCGGTTCACAATATATGGAGCCGGGAGGACAGACCATCAGGAATTATGTGAATGACATCGTTAAACGCAATCTGGATAATTATCTGCATAAAAACTCGGAGACGGCCGAAGCATTGTACCGCAAAATACTGCAATCGCAGAAAGAGCGTAAAGAGATGGCCGGAATTAAAAAACTGGCTCGCGAAAGTGTAAAAAAAGCAAGCCTGCACAATAAAAAACTGAGAGATTGCAGGGTGCATTATAACTCAAATCACGAACGCAGACTTGATACAACGATTTTTATTACAGAGGGTGATTCTGCCAGCGGTTCAATTACAAAATCAAGGGATGTTAATACTCAGGCTGTGTTCAGTCTGAAAGGAAAACCGCTGAATTGCTATGGCCTCAGTAAAAAAATTGTTTATCAGAATGAAGAATTCAACCTTTTACAAGCTGCATTGAATATTGATGACGGACTGGAAAATCTTCGCTATAACAATATTGTAATTGCTACTGATGCTGATGTTGACGGAATGCATATCAGGCTATTGCTTCTGACTTTTTTCCTTCAGTTTTACCCCGATCTTGTTAAAGCCGGACATTTATACATCTTGCAAACACCTTTATTCAGGGTGAGAAATAAGAAGAAAACAGAATATTGTTACTCGGAAGAAGAAAGGGTGGATGCAATTAAAAAACTTGGTCCGAAACCTGAAATAACACGGTTTAAAGGACTCGGTGAGATTTCACCCGAAGAGTTCAAGAACTTTATCGGAGCGTCTATCCGTCTTGAACCGGTATTGCTTCAGCGTGAATCTTCAATAAAGGATATTCTCTCATTCTTTATGGGTAAAAATACCCCGCAACGTCAAACATTTATAATTGACAACCTGAGAGTTGAGGAGGATATTCCTGAAGTGAATAAGGTTGCGTAAGTTGTTGATTATTTGATGTTTGTGATATCTATACATCACTTGAAACATTCCTTGTATCTTTTATCCATTTAGTAACCTAAATGCTTCTCCCAACCTTTCAGTAATATCTCCTGCAATAAGGGCTTCATATCCTGATTTTCCGGCTGCAATATCGCCTGCAAGTCCATGAATATAGACTCCGAGCAGGGATGTTTCAAACGGAGAATATCCCTGAGCCATCAACCCGAGAAGTATTCCTGTCAATACGTCGCCACTGCCGCCTGTCGCCATTCCAGGATTACCGGTTGTGTTGAAATAGCATTTTCCGTTCGGTGTTGTTATTGCAGTGTGTGCACCTTTAAGAATTACATAAACGTGATATTTCACCGAAAACTCACGCTGCATTTTGTTTCTTTCAAAATTGTCGGACGACTTGCCAACCAGTCTTTCAAATTCCTTTGGATGGGGAGTCAGGATACTGTTTTGAGGAATGAACGGAATCCAGGTTTTATTCTCTGCCAGAATGTTAATGGCATCGGCATCGAAAATTACCGGAACGCCGGAGTTTTGTATCAGCAGTTTAAGAGCTTTTGCAGTCTGTTTTTCCGTGCCGATTCCAGGTCCGACAGCAATTGCATTATATTTTGAAAGAAATGGGACTTCCGAAAAAATTTCATCGTCCATATCAATACTTACCATCGCTTCCGGGACTGAAGTCTGCAAGATTGAATAACCTTTTGCCGGTATATGAGTGGTAATCAGTCCTGCCCCGGCACGCAGGGCAGCTTTGGAACCGAGAACAGCCGCACCCATCTTTCCATAACCGCCGGAAATTAACAATCCGTGACCGTATGTTCCTTTGTGATCAAATTTTGCTCTCTTTTTATGAATTCTTTTTATATCCGACGACTCTGTCAAAAAGCTGTCAACTTCCACTTTATTAATGAAATCGGGATGAAGTCCGATAGGCAGCACCTCCCAGTTCCCGACAAAAATATCGTTTTCAGGGAAAAGGAACCCGAATTTTGGAAATTGAAATGTGAGAGTGATGTCCGCTTTGACGATTGAGCCTTTATTGGTTGTGTTGGTCGTGTCGCAGAAAAAACCGGAAGGAGCATCAATTGCTATAACCTGTGCTGTGCTGCTGTTAATATGGTCAATTATCTTTGCGATAAAACCTTCCACAGGTCTTTTTAATCCCGATCCGAAAATTGCATCAATTATCACATCGCCGTCATTTATTCCGGGTAGTTTATCTTTCTCTTTTAGTTCGACAACGGTTGCATTACCGGCCGATTTAATCCTCTCAAAATTTGTTTCACAACTCGGAGACATCTTTGCAGAATAACGAACAACATAGACCGTGACCTTGTATCCTGCATTGGCGAGCATCCGGCTGACGGCAAAACCGTCGCCTCCGTTGTTACCAAGCCCGCAAAAGGTTTTCACCGGTCTTGATAACTCTATCATATCGATTATCCTGTTAAATAGTTGTGTAGCTGCTCTTTCCATCAGGTCAATATCCTCAATCGGCTCATTCTTAATAGTGTAAGCGTCAGCCTCTCTTACTTTTTCTATGGGTAATATTTTCATCTCTCTGTAGATTTTTTAATTGCTTATTATCAGGTCGTCCCTGCCGGACTTATTATAAAGAACGGTAATTTTTAATTCCGCAGGGAATACCTTTTTGTAACCCTGCACATCCGTACAGGGTTACAAAAATACAAATTGTCAAATCCCGTAGGGATATCCTCTAACCTTTAAGTATCTTCTCTTCCTTAACAACAAGGCATCCGGCCATAATATCGTGTAAAGCCTGTTTTCTTGAGGTAAATCCGGCCATAATAAACCCGATATAAAAAATCATTGCTGAAATAATCTTTCCGAAAAAACGACCTGTTGCTCTGCCGAATCCTATTTGATTACCTTCCATATCGGTTACTTTAATGTTTAGCATTATTTTGCCGGGAGTTCCCTGATATTTTGATGACTCGAAAAATGCATAGTAAAGCCATCCTATTCCGAAACTGACAATGTAGAGCATTGACATTGATCCGGCCATTGCAATAAGATATGGTATGGATTCCTGATCCATTGAACCGCTTTCCGGGAAACTTGCCAGTGATAATCCTAAAAATCCAAGCAAAGGCATAATGAATATGCTTTGTACTATTCCGATGATGATACTGTCAATAATTAAAGCAAGAAACCTCCACCAGAATCCGGCATAAGTTCTTACTATTGAATAATTACTCTGTTGATTAATTGTTTCGTTTTCCATATTATTTGTTTTTAAAATTACGTGTAAAGGTATAATAAATTTGAAACATATTTTATACTATAATTAAGGAATTTATGATTGTTACTTTTAAACGGTAAATACCCGGATAAAACGGGTAAATAGCATTCGTAAATCCGTAAATTATTCCTTCTTTTCCGGTTCCCACTCAGCAAAGCGGTCGGATACGACATAAGTTTTCGGTTCTGTAGTATAGAAATCGTTACTGTTGTACGTCCATTCCATTGTTTCGGAGCCTCCGCCACCTTCAGTAGTTATTAAAAAACGGTTTGCAAGATGGCCGATATAATTTGCCCGGCTACCCGGCCAGTCCTGGTCGCCACCCGAAGGATCAATGGGTACCCAGCCAATGTTCGGAAGATAAACCTCAACCCAGCGGTGGAAAACATCATCGTAACTCGCATCGTCTCCCCTGACAACAACAGAGCCTACATATCTTGCCGGAAGTCCGGCGGCACGGCACATCGCAATATAAACGAATGAATATTCAGAGCAGGAGCCATTGCCTCTGGCAAGTACGGTTGGAGCCGTATTCCAACCACCCGACATTTCGTAATACATATTGTCAATCAGGTAATTAAATATCTTCCGGAATATCAGATATGCATTTGTCTCGTCGCCCACAGCCTCCTTTACCGCATTTTGTATTACCGGATGGTCGTAATGATATTTTTCGTTGTTTTCAAGATATTTATCCTTAATATCTTCCGGAATATCGCTTAATGACCCGACCTCTTCGGGATAGATGAAGTAACGGACTTCACTGATTTTAACCTTTACCTTCATTTCGCCCTCAACATTATCGCCGGCTGCAATATTTTCAAAATGAAAATGAGCGGTTTGCTGTCCCCACTTGTCGGTAACAATTTCAGGCGATTTGGGTTTATATTTAGGATTAATAAGAATGCTTTGGTTCGGTCTGTCTTTCGGAATTGCAAGGTGAATATCGGCAGTGAGAACTTTCCCGGGGCCAAAATTCGTAACCATATCCGTTACCGTGACGGTTGCAATACGCGGGTTGTACGCCCTGAACTTTGCTCCGTCGCGTGTTTTTAGCTTATAAAGCTTGTCATCCTGATAGTCAACTGCCCAAATGGTTTTTCCGTCATAACACAAACCTCTGGTATATTTACCGGGTGCTTCGGCAACAATTATAACCATTCCGTTATCGGGGTCAACCATATAAATCTTATCCTGAACACGGTCGGAAATCCATAAATATTTTCCGTCGAAAGTGATTCCCTGGGGATGAGATGAAGGTGAGCGGAATGATTTAATTGTAGTGCCGTCATCGGGGCTGAACTGTATTACCTCATCAGAGCCGTCGTCAACACACCAAAGGTAAGTGCCGTCCCAGGCAAGTCCGCGCGGAGAATATGAAGGTGATTGAACGGTTTTTAAAACATTTCCGTTTTCAGGATCAATCCGGTAGATAACACCGTTATAGTTTTCGGAAAGCGGGATACCACCTTTGATATCTGCATTCCAGAGTGCTTCACCGTCCCATGTAAGTCCTTCCGGATAATATGCCGGAGCAGGAATACTGCGTATTATCTTTCCTGTTTCCGTATCAATACAATAGAGCTTGTCCGTTTTGTAATCCGCAAGCCAGATGTTTTTTCCGTCGAAGGTCAGTCCGGTGGGGAAATGGCCGGGGGTATCGAACGATTTAATAACTTCTCCGGTATAAGAAAGCCCTATCAACGGAAGCAGTACTGCGATAACTGAAATAAGCTTTTTCATAATGTCAATTTTTTATTGTTAACTTAATATGTGAAAGAAGCAGTAAAAATAATAATAAAGGTCATACTAAATTTGATAAATTTGCACAATTAGAAAAATTGATATGTTAGACAAAATAAACGAAACGACTCAATTCCTTAAAGACTATGGAATGAAGAATCCCGAAATAGCCGTTATTCTCGGGACGGGACTCGGAAAACTTGTTAATCACATTAAGGCGGAACACGAGCTTGATTATGAAAACATTCCCAACTTTCCTGTTTCAACGGTGGAATTTCATAAAGGCAAACTTATATATGGCGAAATGTCGGGAAAAAAGATACTTGCAATGCAGGGGCGTTTTCATTATTACGAAGGATATACGATGCAGGAAATAACTTTTCCGATTAGGGTAATGAAAGCACTCGGAGTAAAATATCTGTTGATTTCGAATGCCTGCGGCTCGATGAATCCTGAATTTGAAAAGGGTAAGCTGATGCTTATTGACGACCATATTAACCTGCTCGGCGACAGCCCGTTGATTGGCAGAAATCATAATAATCTCGGACCGCGGTTCCCGGATATGAGCCGGCCGTACTCGGCTTTTCTTAATGAAAAAATGGAACAAATTGCAGCGAAGAATGGCATTACACTTTACAAAGGTGTATATGTGGCTGTTACAGGCCCAAATCTCGAAACAAGAGCGGAATACCGCTTTATGAGAGGAATAGGAGCCGATGTTGTCGGAATGTCAACCGTTCCCGAAGTAATTGTTGCAAACCACGCCGGATTACCTTGCGCAGCAATATCTGTTATAACCGACGAATGCGACCCCGACAATCTGAAACCGGCAGATATTGATGATATTATACGAACAGCGGAGATTGCCGAAGAAAGTCTGATAAAACTCTTTAAATTACTGATAGAAGCAATCTGAATATGAAGTTACTCCTAACGTTACCATTAATTGTCGTTTCCATTACCTTGACAAAAGCACAACCTTTTCAGAAGAATGAATCGATATCTGATGTTCTTTCAAATGTGTCGAACGGGTGTGCCGAATGGGTTGATTATAATCTTGACGGTGATTTTGATATTATGGTAACAGGAAACGGACAGCAGATACCCGTTACGAAAATTTACAAACAGGATGATGGAGTATTTACGGAAATATCAGCCGGATTGCCTGTTTTGAAATTCAGTGATGCAACCTGGGCGGATTTTGACAATGACAATGATCCCGACCTGTTTGTTTGCGGAGCTGCTACATCGGAAAACGGATTAATTCCAAAATCGTTTCTTTTTCGCAACAATAATGGAGCTTTTGAACAACTGTCAACTGAGATAACTGCGGTTTATTCCGGCTCATCCGGTTTTGGTGATCTTGACAACGACGGGGACTATGACCTTGTAGTTGTCGGTAATACAGGAAATGAAGGGATTACAAAAATATTCAGGAATGATGGTGATTTTGAGTTTACTGAAGTTAATACCGGTTTTGTCGGCATATATGACGGTGAAATTGATTTGGGTGATTATGACAATGATTTGGATATTGATATTGTTGTTTGCGGCTTCTTTAAGAATGCTCAGGGTGACAGCCTTCGCACCCTGAAGGTTTACAGGAATGACGGTGATTTGTCTTTTACGGCTATTGCCGGGCCTTTTGTAGGTATGGGGCAAAGTAATGTTTCGTGGTGGGATTATGACAATGACGGCGATCTTGATATTATTGCCAACGGTTCAACCGATGCTCCTACATATCTTGTTTATATTTATCAAAATCTTGGAAATGAGATTTTCAATAATATTGGAATTGAGATTTTCGGGACTGTGAACGGCTCGTTATCCTGTGCCGATTATGATGTTGACGGTGATCAGGATTTCCTTCTGACAGGTTACTCATCATACAATAATCAATCGGTAAGTGTTGTTTACAGAAATGTGGCCACAAACCTGTTTAATAAAGATTATAATGCCGTCATAACAAATGTTCAAACCAGCAGTTCCAAATGGTGTGATTATGATAATAACGGGAATCTCGATGTTGCAATAACAGGTTTTTCTTCACAAGCAGGTGATATCATTACGGAAGTTTTTGACAATAAAAATTTATTGAGCAATACACCGCCTGCCGTTCCCGAAAATCTGAACGCAGAAATTACCGGCAATAATGTGATTCTAAGCTGGGATTCAGCTGCCGATTTTGAAACGGTAAGTGCAGGACTGACTTACAATGTCAGAGTCGGGACAACTCCCGGTGGCTCGCAGATATTAACGGCAATGACAAACAGCGGGGGTAAGCGGGCAGTTAACGGACGTGGTAACGCTGAACACAATACAAGTTTGCTGTTGAAGAACCTTGATGCAGGAACATACTATTTTAGCGTGCAATCAGTTGACAATGGGTTTGAATGTTCGGGGTTTTCGGAGGAAGCATCTTTCGTAGTTACAACAACGGGAATTACTGAAGAAACATCAACAAAATTACTGCCTGAGGTAATCATTACCCCGAACCCTGCAAAAAGCTTTGCTGTTATTGAAGTCTTTTGCAAGATGTCAGGATATTGCAAAGCGGATATTTTGGACAATTATGGCAGGATTGTTACAAATTTAAAATTTAATAATGATGAAAAGGGCAGGCTTTCAGCTTTTTGGGATTTGAAAGGAAGCAATAATAAATATGTGGAAAACGGATTTTATACTGTTATTGTTTATTGCGAACATAAAACAATAGCTTCAAAAATCATTGTTGCAGGAAGGTAACAGGAAGTCGTACAACAAATTGTAAATAATTTGGTTTTCTCCTTTTCCCGTTGAGTTTTACATCCCGATGGATTTTAATTTACTCTTCAACCTCAAACCCGAGTATCCTGATTTCCGTCCAGTAAGTCAGGTCTCTGACTTCGGTACGGCGTGGCCTTCCAAATTCTTCTGTCCTGATTGCCAGTTTCGGAAGTATGCTGTGATTAATTGTTATTGCCTCGGTTTCTATCGGGAAGCCTGTGCTGTTGTAAAATATAACAATACATTTAATATTTCTGACGGTTTTATCCAGGTTGTTTTGAATTGAGAAATAATAAAACCCGGTATTCGGATTTGAATCAAACTTAAATGAAGTGCCGATAACCGCCTCCCTGAGCGATTTACTCCAGTCTGATGATAAAAGTGATAATTTTGTGGATTTTGTTTTAGCAAATGAAACTGTTTTGGGCGCTTTTTTCTTCAAAAGATTTTTTACATAACCTGCAGGAATTATAAAATTAAAAGGAATACCTTTTTTGTCGATTGAGACAGCAACACCTATCACTTTTCCTGTTTTGTCCACAACCGGCCCGCCATTTCCCACCGGTTGAACGGTAGCCGTAATCTGTATCATCGAATCTCTCTTTGTAGCACCGTACAGCCCTTTGAAATTGACTACTCCGCAAACTATGCCCGGCTCTGTGACTGTCCCGAGACCTTTCGGGTTACTAATTGCAAATACCGGATCAGCCGGTTCGGTTAATACGGAATCCGCAAATGTAACAGCCTGAACATCAATATTATCAACATATAAAACTGCAAGGTCGTGTTTTTCATCTTTATTAACCAAACCCGTAATTTTATATCTTTCGTTATTGCCGTTTGCCACAGCTACACCGGAAGAAGAGTTCTTTATGATGTGAAAATTTGTTACGATATGGTTTTTGTCAACTACGATGCCGTTTCCCATTGGTAACGGATTGTCATATTCATCTCTCATAAGCAGTAATACGGTTGATTTGCCTGCAGTGCCGGGAGCAACAGGACGGTTGTATTGTGCAAGACTTACGATATCCGTAAACGATAAAACCGATAACAATATGATTAACCTTAATTTCACAGTATAAAAGTCTGAAATTAAACTGTTGAATTTTGTCTATTTTATTTTTGTTTTCAACGTTTTTTTTAACAATTAATTCAATCTATTGAACTAAAAAACAATTTGTTATCATAATTTATGAAAACATTAAATCCGAAAAATTATACTTTCCAGATACCCGTTTAACGTTCCTTTCATAATTTTGTTAATTTTACGGCTAAAATCTTATGATATGAAACTTCAAGTCAAATTGTTATTGATATTTTCACTAATGTTTTATATATTCATTAGTTGCAGTCATTCTGACAGACCGGAATTTAAGAAAGTAAAGTATGAAAAGAGGGTTGGTGATTGCGGGAATGATATTTGTGTAAATATTGATTTGAGTTATTATCAGATGGAAGGGGAGTCGGAAGTTGCCAAAACCTTTAATGCACTTATGGAAAAGACTGTGTTTGGGAAAATGTCATTTTCCGACAAACCGGAAAACCAGAGTAAAGAGGAGCTTGTGACGGCTATTGTTAAAGATTATCAGGATTTTAAAAAGGAGTTTCCAGATGCAAGAACGGGTGGTTATGAGCAGGAAACAGAAAGTGAGATAACATACGAATCAAATAGTTTAATCACTTTTAAGGTTGTTACAAATCTTTATTCCGGTGGTGCACACTCATCACATCTTGTTGAATTTCTGAATATTGACCCTGAAACAGGTGGGAAGAAAAATATTTTGGATATTATAAAGGATAGGGCAGGTTTTAATGCTTATGTTGAAAAACTGCTTCGCAAAAGGCTTAAGATGTCGGATACAGACAAATGGGCTGATTTTACTTTTATGGATGAGTTTCATCTTCCTGAAAACATAGGAATGACCTCCCGCGGACTTGAATTGGTTTATAATGAATATGAACTGTTACCATATTCCGAAGGCATAACAACAATAGTAATAAAAAATGATAAACTTAAAGAGTTTGAGAAAAAACATTAAGTCTTCTTTTTCCGTATTTTTTTGGAAATAATAAAAAAAAATATGTAGTTTTGGTCAGTCGTTTTTTCCTGACTTAAACAAAGTATTTATTCATTTTATTATACAAACCTATGGATCACAATTCAAAATGCATTCCGATTGTTCAGGAAGGTGAAGCCGAAATGATACAGCCTATTG
>CAYOZZ010000284.1:0-25889 GCA_964408535.1 uncultured Bacteroidales bacterium
GCATCAAATATAAAATCAAAACTCTCGTTTGTATGCCGGATAAATAGGGGTAAAACCGTTTCAACGAATGTTTTATGAGCAACATCTTCGCATATAAGGCTGTACTTCAACTGCTTCATTACGGTACTCCTCCAATAAATCCCTGAAACCATTTCTCACCCAGCAACTCGGTATATCTGATAAAAGGCAATCCCGTTTCCTCTGATTTTTTATTTGCCGGTTCGATAATATCTTTATTCAAATTCTTAATCTCGGTTGCCCCATTAATCATTTCAAATACAAAAACGGACTGCGGAGTGTCCTCAAATTCATCAACCAGTTGTGTGTTATGTGTAGTTAAAACAATTTGAATTTTCTTTTCATCGGCAAGCCTGAAAATATACTCCATTACTTCATGTATTCGTCTCGGATGAATACCCTTTTCCGGTTCTTCAAGCAAAAGAAGCTTCGGAGGATTGGGTTGATGAATAATTGAAAGCAAGGCAAGAAAATACAATGTACCTTCCGACAATTCTTCGGCCCAAAATATTTTTTTTCGCTTATCAATTAATCCAATTTTCTTGTATAAAACACCATCTCTTTCAACCTTTATAAACCTTAAATCTGAAAACTCATCAAGACATTCATTTAAGTCAAATTTTATTCTTTCATATATTTCAGGATGAATATCACGTATATTATCAAGAAAAGATACCAGATTTGAGGCATCTGCATTTATAAATTGCTCAACCCCCAACTTCCCGGGTTCAGCAATTCGATTTGTATCCGGTTTATAAATGATTATATCTTTAAAAATATTACCAAAATCGAACAAAAATCCCTCATCCACATATTCAATCAAATCATTTGTAAACCAACTCTTTCCCCTAACTTCAAGCTCCTTATCTTGGTTTAAAACAAGAACAAATCGCTTATCATCTGGGACAGGTATTCCAAAATCATGGAAAATTTTCCACCTATGTGCATTATTTACTACTATTCCAAAATCTACTAAATCATTTAAAAACATTCGAATATCATCAATTTCCA
Source organism: uncultured Bacteroidales bacterium (assembly GCA_964408535.1). GTDB lineage: Bacteria > Bacteroidota > Bacteroidia > Bacteroidales > JAADJA01 > JAADJA01. Next base: position 1,030 of record CAYOZZ010000284.1, read on the forward strand.
TTATTTGCAGATTCCTTTCCGAAACTCCTGCAAATTCACGGTAAATCGGTTCATTATTTTTATTAGCTCCACTAATTTCTAAAATATACAATCCATATTTCCCATCACTAAGTTTAATTGAAAAACTAAAAGATATAGGTTCGTTCATTCGATTCTTTATCTTAGTAACGCTCATTCTGAAGTAACTCATTAAAAAATAATCTAATGAAAAAGAATGCCTGTTTATAAATGTAGATAAAAACTCAAAAGCCTTTAAAAAATTGGTTTTACCAGAATTATTAGGACCAATAAGCAAGTTAACCTGCTGTAGATCAACCGTTACATCTTTCAGACTCCTATAATTTTTTATGTTAACTCGTTGTAACATTTAACTTTTTTTACAAAGATAATGGATTTATTAGATTTTTCCGTATGCATTAATAATTCTTGTAACCAGTTTATGTCTGACAACATCCTTTTCATCAAGATATATAAAATCAATCCCTTTAATGTTTTTTAAAAGTTGTTCGGCCTGCTTCAGACCGGAGGCCTGCTTTTTCGGCAGGTCAATCTGCGTAACATCACCCGTGACAATGAATTTAGAGGATTTCCCCATTCTTGTAACAAACATTTTCAGTTGCATTTCCGTTGCATTCTGCGCCTCATCAAGAATTGCAAAGGCGTGATCCAGCGTCCGGCCCCGCATAAAAGCAAGCGGTGCTATTTCTATTGTGCCGTCTTCAAGGTATTTCAACAGTTTTTGCGTTGGCACCATATCGCGCAAAGCATCATATAAAGGTTGCAGATAAGGGTCAAGCTTATCGCGAAAGTCTCCCGGCAAAAAGCCGAGACTCTCACCCGCTTCAACTGCCGGACGAGTGAGAATTATCCTCCTCACCTCCTTGTTTTTCAATGCCCTCACAGCAAGAGCAACAGCAGTATAGGTCTTTCCGGTTCCGGCAGGCCCAATTGCAAATATCAAATCGTTCTTTTCGCTGCCTGTCACCATCTTCTGTTGATTAACCGTCAGGGCTTTTATATGCTTCCCTTCGCGTCCGTGAACAAGCACACCGTTTTCATGTATCCTTACGGCCTTAGGCGAACCGTTATCATCATTTCCCATTATCTGCTCTATATCTTTTTCGGCAAGTTTCCCGAATTTATCATAACTGACAAGCAACAGTTCAAATTTCTCCTCAAAATCGTCGAGGATATCGTTGCTACCTATTGCTTTAATCATTTCACCGCGTGCCACTATTTTCAATTTAGGAAAAAATGATTTTATCAGATTGATATTGCGGTCGTTAACGCCGTAAATCTCAAGCGGACTGTATGATGTTATGCTGATTATTCTCTCACTCATTTATGCTTCAGGTATCAAAAAAATACATTGTTAATTAAATAGTTAATTCAATTATTAATTTTTAAATGTAACTACTTAATATAATTACTAATTTTGTTACTGCAAATTTAGTTGAATTTAGTTTGTGTTCACAAGGAATTTTTAATATAATTAATAAATTCCCAAAATGAAGGAATATTTATGCCAATCATAACACTGACGAGCGACTGGGGAGTAAAAGACCATTACATAGGAGCTGTAAAAGGAGCTATCCTTAGCAGAATTCCTGATGTTACAATTGTTGATATTTCACATTCAATACCGCCGTTTAATATTGAACATGCCGCTTTTGTCCTTAAAAACTGCTTCCGTAACTACCCGGAGGGAACAGTCCACATAATTGGTGTTAATACCGAAGAATCCGACAAGTATCCTCATGTAATAATTAAAACCGGCGGACATTTTTTCATCGGTGCCGATACCGGCATTTTCTCGATGATTTTGGATGAAAAACCCGATATTATCATCGAAATGGAAATTATTCAGGATTCCGGATTTTTCACTTTCTCTTCACGTGACCGTTTTGCAAAGGCTGCCGCTCACATTGCTTCGGGAAAAAGTATTGAAGAACTCGGGACAGTTAAAGATTCAATTAATGAAAAAATTCTTTTCGAACCGGTTGTAACCGACAACCTGATAAAAGGTCACGTCATTTTCATTGATTCTTATGAAAACATCATAACAAATATCAGAGAACCGCTTTTTAAAGAGGTGGGACAAGGACGGAAATTTGCTATAGGCTTCCGCACTTATGAAATAAACAAACTTAGCCGCTCATATTCCGATGTGCCTGTGGGTGAGATTGTTGCACTGTTCAACTCAGGTGGATATTTAGAAATAGCAATGAACCAGGGAAATGCTGCCGGACTGCTTGGGATGGATTCAAAAGATTTGGTGAGGGTGGAGTTTTCGGATTAAGTTCTTGACAAACGCTTCTGCATTTATTACCTTTGTGACTTTAAAAACCTTTAAGTTATTTGCTATGAGAACCTTTGTATTTTTTATTTCATTAACTTTAGTTGCATTCACTGCCAAATCACAACTTACAAGACAGGAAGCAATTAACAAAATTATCAGCGAAGTCGTAGGAGCCGACTCACTGGAAATTCATCATCTTTATTCAAAATATGAAAAGATGTATCAAAATGACACCCTTTGGCTTGACGGGTCAATGGAATATTATCTTGCTCCCTATGAAGAAAACTGGGCATTCTTTGTTGATTTGGCACCTCCTGCATACTGGGCACATGGTTGCCAAATAATATTTTTAAATGCCTTATCCGGCGAATATATTGTTAATTACGATGACTGGCCTCCTGACCCTTTCCTTGGCGGGATGACACAGTTTTTTGAAGAATGGGAATGGATTATGTCTGTCGGTACGGAAACTATAAATCGTAATAACAATAGCTGTTTTAATATTTATCCGAATCCTTTTTGCGAAGAGATTTCAATAGCCTATGATAACCGAACCGCTAAATCCCTTTTAATCAAAATATTCGACATAACCGGAAAAACGGTTTTTATGAACAGACAAAAAACGGGTGAAAACGGAATTATTAAAATTAATACTGTAAATCTGAAAACCGGAATGTACTTTATTCAAATCTCGGGGAACAATAAAATACTCTATACTGGAAAAATCATTAAATAATTTGTTTGGCACTATGATTCAGAGAATGACATCTGATTAACAATCGGCTCTGTATATCCATTCATAGAATAACCATTAGTTTGTGAAACTCCTAACGCATAAGGCGGGTAAAATTAAGTGTTTTATTTTGTAAAGGTGTACCTGGGTAGTATTATCAATTCACATTTCGACTTCGCTCAATGTGACAAAGACTACTCTCAATGGGACTTAACAACAAACCATTTTGATACTAAGATACAATCAACGAGGTACATCTTAATGTTCCTTAACTTCTTAATGGTTAAAAACTAAATCTCACCAAATAAAACAAGAATATTTCCAATTTGATATTAATGAAAAAACAGGTAAGCCATTAAAATTGCTGCTATTATTCCAGTAAAATCCGCAATTAAACCGCAGGTAACGGCGTAACGGGTTTTCTTAATTCCAACTGAGCCGAAATAGACTGCAATAATATAAAAGGTAGTGTCTGTGGCACCCTGAACTGTCGAAGCAACTCTTCCAACAAAAGAATCGGCACCATAAGTATTCATCGCATCCACCATCATTCCGCGGGCACCACTTCCGCTCAGCGGTTTCATCAGAGCTGTGGGAAGAGCCTCTATGAAGTCAGTATTGACTCCCATTGCAGCAAAAAGATACTTTGTCCCGTCAATCAGAAAATCCATTGCCCCGGAAGCCCTGAAAACTCCTATTGCAACAAGAATAGCGACCAGAAAAGGAATTATTTTCACGGCAACCGAAAACCCTTCCTTCGCCCCTTCGATAAATGTTTCATAGACATTTACCTTTTTACGAATGGCAAGTAATATAAACACAATTATTATTGAAAAAAGAATCAGATTGCTCGCAACCGAAGAAATGACGGTTATATCCTCTTTCGGTAATGTGGAGAAATACCAGATTATTCCGGCTATAACTGCCGACAACCCGCCAAGATAGGCAAGCACGACCTTATTTAAAAGATTTATTTTCTGATAAATAGCAACACTTATCAAACCGGCTATCGTTGAGAAAAAAGTAGCAAGTAAAATCGGGATAAAAATGTCGGAAGGATTTGCAGCACCAAGCTGTGCCCTGTAAACCATAATGCTTATCGGCAAAATTGTGAGACCGGATGTATTCAAAACCAGAAACATTATCTGGGCGTCGGAGGCCGTATCCTTTTTACGGTTAAGTTCCTGAAGCTCCTGCATTGCCTTCAGTCCCATCGGTGTAGCCGCATTATCAAGGCCAAGCATATTTGCCGAAACATTCATCATCATCGAACCTATTGCAGGCGAATCTTTCGGCACCTCAGGAAAAAGTCTGGCAAAAAAGGGCCCAACCAGCTTTGAAAATATCTTCACAACTCCGCCCTTCTCCCCTACTTTCATCAATCCGAGCCATAGTGTTAAAACTCCTGTCAGACCCAGCGAAATCTCAAAACCTGTCTTCGCCGAATCAAAGGTACCGTTTACCATATCCTGAAACACCTCCGTATCACCGAAAAACAAAAGCCTGATAAGCCCGACAACAAAGGCAATTATGAAAAATGCTATCCAGATATAATTCAGTGCCATTAAAGTGTTTTTTAACGTACCGAAATTATATAAAAATACAGGACTATTTCAGTTCAATAAAATAAGTAATTAACATAGATATCCACAGGGAAAGAGTCCGGAATTGCACCGATTATTTTTGTACGACTAATTTAGCCCTGAGAATTCCTGAATCTGAAAATACAGTAATAAAATATGCCCCCTGTCCATAACCGGATAAATCTATTTTATTAAGAACACCGTTTATTTTATCCTGAATAATTTCTCTTCCGTAAATATCAGTAACAACATAACTACCTGAAAACAAATTATCTTTTTTAGGTTTAATATAAAAAATTCCGCTTGAAGGATTCGGAAAAACAGAAATCAGGTCAGATTTATAATCAGTTATATTTACTGCTAAATCAAGATTAACATTAACTATTTTAGCATTATCGTCAATTAAAAACTCACTGGTATCAGGTTCATAACCAGGTTTTGAAGCTATATAAGAATAAGATCCGGGAGCCAGTTGAAAAATAGTCATACCTAACTGGTCACTTGTTTTTGTTTCCGAACCAATCGTTATTTCAACACCTTCAAGAGTATTTCCTCCTGATGTTACGTGAAAAATTGCCGGATATGTAATAGTATCGCAAATACAACCATCAAATAGGTATGTATTAAATTGCCATTGATATCCGATGTAAGAATCCGGGATAAAGTTCAAAGGTGTCTCCCCCCCCTGATAAATAAAAACAAAGTTAAAAAGAATATCACCGGAATTCAAACTGACTCCCTGAAGCATATAATCAATCCAATACGACTTTATTCCTTCATCATCAATTTGAAAATTCCAATTAGCAGGATTATAGGGGAATACGGCATTGAAGCCTGTAAGTCCGGGTTCCGGATTATAACTATCGCCCAACCAGGATAATACTGATTGGTCATATCCTAAAGATATTTCCAAACCGAGAAACAGACTATTAGTGATATCATCACAATAAACAGGAACGAGAACAGTATCTCCTACTGAAAGATAAGATGAATTTTCGCTGCCGTAACGTAAGACTGCATAATCCTGTGCAGGTGATTCATTAAAGGCAAGCAACAACAGATAAATAATTAGCAGTTTTTTCATTTTTTTTTATTTTAAATTTTGGAATAATTGATACAAAGATAATAAAATCCATATTAAAAAACAAATTTCCAATTCATTTTTTTATGTGGCAGATTCTCAATAAGGTTTAACTTTTCATTAAATATACCTGACACTAAGAAAGTTACCTGTATAAAAAAATTCACAAGACGGTTTGTATCAGAATATATAATTGCGACCGGAATATATAAACAGACTCAAAAAATCATTAACAATAGGTATTTAATAAAATGTTAAATAAAGATAAATCCGGTTAATTTAATATTTATTTTAGCAGCCTGATTTTATAAACTGATAAATCCGTTTTTCGGTATAATATTATAATATGTATTCATACATTAAAGGAGAAATAGTAGAAAAAAATCCGGCTTACGTTGTGCTTGACTGCAACGGGATAGGATATATGATTAACATATCCTTAAATACCTTTACAAAACTAAAAGACAAAAAGCATTTTAAACTTTACACTCATTTTTCAATAAAGAATGAGGCTACGACACCTGTGGGATTTGTTTTATACGGATTTGCAGAAGAAACCGAGCGGCAGCTTTTCCGCCAACTGATATCGGTATCGGGTGTCGGAAGTGCAACGGCATTGCTTATGTTGTCGTCGCTGCCGGCAGATAAACTTCTTGATGCAATAATCAATAATAATCCCGCTGTTTTGCAGTCAGTGAAAGGAATCGGGGCAAAATCGGCACAGCGTATTATAATTGACCTGAAAGATAAACTTGAAAAAGGCGGATTTACGAAAGAATTTATTGGAGAAATACACAATACTAATAAAGATGAGGCGTTATCTGGATTGACTGTTTTAGGATTTAACAAAACTGTTGCGGAAAAGGCACTCAACAAAGTATTTAATAAGTTGGGAACAGATGTTCCGGTTGAGATATTAATTAAAGAGGCGTTAAAAATATTGTAAATAAGGTTTTTATTTGGAGCGGATATTTCGATATTGTTTTATTGTTGCTTTACTGGTACTGATTTTCTCCGTGGGATATGGAAATTCATGGGAAGGGAAGTATTATGCCGATAATCATTATACCCTGAATAAATTCATATTCCCTCCCGACAGCACGGAAACAGGCGATACCACAAAACATGTTGACCTCATATATCCACTTGAGGACGAAGGATTTCCATATACCGGCAAAGAAAACTCCGACCCGATGTTGCTGAATCTGCCTTCAAGTGTAAAGTCGGATGTTGAATACGACCCGACAACAGGCCTTTATATTTTACGACATAAAATCGGCGACATTGATTTCAGACCGCCAACCTACATGACCCTTGAAGAATACCGCGATTACGAAATGCAAAATGCTGTGGATGATTACTGGCGCGAAAGGGCTTCAGCTGCCGGGGTAGGTAACCGCGGTGGTATTATTCCCCAAATATACATCGGTGGAAAGGCATTCGATAAAATTTTCGGTGGAAACACAATTGATATACGCCCGTCGGGTTCTGTCGAACTCTCTTTCGGTGTTCTTAGTAACTCGCGTGATGACCCAACCATTCCCGTAAAACAACGAAGCCAGACGAATTTCGACTTCAACGAGAAGATACAAATGAACGTTATTGCCAAGATTGGCGATAAAATAGAGTTCAAAACAACATATAATACCGAGGCGACTTTTAACTTTGAAAACAAGTTGAACCTTAGATATGAAGGTGATGAGGATGAAATCATACAGCTTGTTGAGGCAGGAAATGTCAGTCTGCCTCTCAATAGTACACTTATCACCGGTAGCCAGAGTCTGTTTGGTATAAAATCGAAATTAAAATTTGGAAAAACAACTGTCACTGCAATCTTTTCGGAGCAACAGAGCGAAACATCCACAATTACGGTACAGGGGGGGGCACAACGAAATGACTTCCTTTTCAAAGCGGATGAATACGAAGAAAACAGACACTTCTTCCTTGCTCATTTTTTCAGGGATAATTACGAAAAAGCCCTTTCCGATCTTCCTTTAATATCTTCGGGTATAAATATTACAAAAATTGAGGTCTGGATTACAAATGTGGGAGCAGCTGTTACTGATAACAGAAATATTGTTGCGTTTAATGACCTTGGTGAGTTTGAAAAAATTTACAATACAGATAAAATATCACCGTCAACATTCCCTTCGGCATATTTCCCCGACGACCGGTCCAATGATTTGTTTTACGTAATTGATACAGCACAGGTGCGTGACTTAAATAATGCCACAAATTATCTCGTCGGAAAAGGATTTGTTCCCGGTGAAGACTTTGATAAAATTGAACTTGCACGAAAACTGGACCCTTCGGAATATACGGTTAACAACAAACTGGGATTCATCTCTCTGAATACAACATTAAACTCTGATCAAACACTTGCCGTTGCATTTCAATATCAGGTAATCGGACAGGATTCAGCGGTTTTTCAGGTAGGTGATTTTTCTGATGAAGGGATTACCGGGCAGTCGGCACTTATTGTCAAATTATTGAAGAGTACTTATGTTGATACAAAGAATCCGAGATGGGACCTGATGATGAAAAACGTCTATTCTTTAAACGCTTATCAGGTAAATCGTGAGGATTTCACACTTAACATTCTCTACTCAGGCGATGAAGACGGTGTTCCGACAGGTTATTTTGTGGAAGGACCGTTCAGCGGACAGCCTTTGATACAGATATTTAATCTCGATAATCTTAACCAGCAGAATAATCCTCCGGCAGACGGGGTTTTCGATTTTATTGACAATGCCGCTACGCAGGGCGGAACAATTAATTCATCCAACGGACGCGTTTACTTCCCTGTAACAGAGCCGTTCGGAAGCTATCTGCGAAGAAAATTCACGGAAGAAGGCACACCCGAATATGCCGATAAGTATTGTTACGACTCGCTTTATACAATGACTAAAACAGGCGCCCAGCAATATGCCGACAAGAACAAATATCTTATTTCGGGTTATTATAAATCACAGTCGGGTTCCGAAATATCCCTCAATGCTATGAATGTACCGCAGGGTTCGGTAACGGTTACTGCCGGAGGTGTTCCCCTTGTTGAGAATGTGGATTATACCGTTGATTATACTCTCGGACGTGTAAGAATTATCAATGAGGGAATTCTGAATTCAGGGACACCTATCAACGTAAAACTGGAAAGCAATACAATGTTCAGCATCCAGACAAAACGGCTTATGGGTGCTCATGTTGACTTTGATCTGAGCCGCGACTTTCATCTTGGCGGTACAATTTTAAATCTGCATGAAAAACCCTTTACCGGAAAGGTAAATTATGGTGACGAACCGATCTCCAATACAATGTGGGGCCTTGATTACAGATATCAGACTGAGTCGAGGTTTTTGACAAAACTGGTTGATGCCCTCCCGTTTATCAGTACTTCGGCAACTTCCACAATAGCAGTTGACGGGGAATTTGCACATTTTATTCCCGGGCATTCAAAACAGGTCGGGAAAACAGGTAATTCATACATTGACGATTTCGAAGGTTCCGAATCGAAAATAGACCTGAGAAATTTCGGAACCTGGTTTATTGCCAGTACTCCACAGAATCAATCCGACCTTTTCCCCGAAGCTTCTCATCTTGACGTAAGCTACGGCTTTAACAGGGCAAAACTTGCCTGGTACACCATTGACCCGACCGTATTTTACGATAAAAACAGCAATCTAAGACCGCCAAACATAACAAACGACGACGTTTCGGGAAACTATGTAAGACAGGTACTTCAAACGGAAGTTTATCCTAATAAAGATATTCCGAACGGAGAGCCGACAAATATCGGAGTGCTTAACCTTGCATTCTATCCTTCAGAAAAAGGACCTTATAACTATGATAATGCGCCTACAAATATTTCTGCCGGTATAAGCGACACCGGCTCCCTCCTTGAACCGCAAACACGTTGGGGTGGTATTATGAGGCAAATCGAGACTTCCGATTTTGAAGCAGCAAACATTTCTTACATAAAATTCTGGGTAATGGATCCCTTTGCCGAAGGGACTCCCAACGTCAATATGCAGGGAGGTGATTTATATATTAACCTTGGAGATATCTCGGAGGATATCCTGAAAGATTCACGGAAAGCTTATGAAAACGGATTGCCGACAGTTGCAGAGCCAACCGTTGATGATTTTGATACGACAATATGGGGAAGGGTGCCAAATAAATTGAACCTTGTGCAGTCATTTTCGAGTGACGCCGGAGCACGCGAGTTTCAGGACGTGGGATACGACGGTTTGCGGGATGTTGACGAAAGAAATTTCTTTTCAGGTCAGTCCGTTTCAGATAAAAGCTATCCCTACCTTGATTATGTTGCAAGCCTTTATGGAGAAAATTCGGTTGCTTACCAGATGGCGTCCAATGACCCTTCATCCGACAACTATCATAACTACAGGGGTGATGATTACGATAATGACCCCAAATACAGCAATGTTCTTGAAAGATATAAAAACTACAACGGCGTTGAAGGAAACTCACCTGAGAATACCGGAACGGGTGCTTACGACGGTAATACAAGACAGCCGAATATGGAGGATATAAATGATGATAACACTCTGAGTGAAGGTGAGCGATATTTTCAGTATCATATCAAACTTAATCCTGCTCATATGAAAGTTGGAGAGAACTATATCACCGACATTAATGAGGCCTCGGTAACCGTACCGAACGGAGAAACAACTACGGTAAAATGGTACCAGTTTAAAATCCCTATCCGAAATCCCGATAAAGTGGTTGGCGGTATTGATGATTTTAAGTCAATCAGGTTTATGCGTATGTTCCTTCAGGGATTTAGTGAGCCGGTTGTATTGAGATTTGCATCTCTTGACCTTGTTAGGGAGCAGTGGCGGATTTATCCTTCGAGCGAAGACCTGCTGGCTCCGGGAGAATACATTCCGAACAGCAGTTCGAATTCAACTACTTTTGATATTGCAGCCGTCAATATCGAAGAGAATTCAAGCAGATCACCAATTCCTTATGTCATCCCTCCGGGAATCGAAAGGCAAGTCGTGATTGGGACAACCGATCAGAGGCAAATGAACGAACAGTCAATGGAACTAACCGTTACCGATCTTGTTGACGGTGATGTGGCAGCAGTTTACAAAACAACCGATTTTGATTTCAGACAGTTCAAAAGATTGCAGATGTTTGTCCATGCCGAGCAAAAAGAGGACCCTAATTCATCAAGTGTCGCATACAAACCAGGAGACCTGACCGTTTTTATCAGGATCGGCTCCGACTTTACACAAAACTATTACGAATATGAGGTTCCGCTTAATTTCACAAACTGGTACACCAGTGACCCTGCATCTATCTGGCCACAGGCAAATGAACTGGATATAGACCTCGACAGACTCGTACAGTTTAAACTTCAGCGTAACACTGCAATGCGTCAGCCCGGTTCAAATGTTAGTTTATCAATACCCTATATCGGCTATGATGGAAATAACAAGGTTTCTGTAATGGGTTCGCCAAGTATCAGCGATGTTAAAGTTATTATGATTGGTATCAGAAATCCTATCAAACTCAATGACCCGGATGACCCTGGACTGGCACGGAGTGCTATCATCTGGGTTAATGAATTGAGACTGACAAACTTTAACAAAAGTACTGGCTGGGCTACAACAGGAAGGGTAACGATGAATCTTGCCGACCTCGGTAATCTCGCTGTCTCAGGAACCTACAAGTCAGCCTGGTTTGCAAGTCTCGACAAAAAGATAACGGAGATAGATCTGAACGCTCAAAGCAGTTTCGATATTGCCACTAATCTTGAACTCGGCAAGTTTTTCCCTGAAAAGGCAGGAGTTAGAATTCCAATGCATTTCGACTACGGAGAGACAAGAATAAAACCGACATTCAACCCGCTTGATCCCGACCTTAAACTTAAAGATGTTGTCGAATCTTACGACCTTAAAGAACAGCAAGACTCTATTAAGAAGCTGACTGTTGATTATACTCAAAGAAAGAATATCAACTTTATGAATGTAAGAAAGGATAAAGTAGGTGCACAAAAGAAATCGCATATCTATGATATTGAGAATTTTGATGTATCATACTCCTACTCCGAACTTTATCATCGCAATACCGATATTGAATATGATCTTAATCAGAACTATATGGGAGGATTGGGCTATAATTACAATACCAACCCGAAAAATTTCCGCCCTTTTGAAAAAATAGGGTTTATTTCAAAAAGTAAAGCACTGCTCCTGATAAAAGATTTTAACTTTTATTTATTACCGAAAATGTTTTCCTTCCGTACCGATATGAACAGAATGTACAGTACGAGAAAGCTTCGGGACAAGTCGTTTGGAGATGTAAAAACATTTGCAACATATAATAAAACCTGGGACTGGAACAGGAGATACGATCTGAAATTTGACCTTGCAAAATCGCTCTCTTTCACTTTTAATGCCAACGCACAATCATTTATCAGGGAGTATCCCGGTTCAAACAAGGAATACTGGGAAGGAGAAATTAATGATGAGTATATTGAAGTTACACCCGACATCAAACAAAAGCTGGTCAAAGATGAACTGAGAAGAGGAGGAACAAAAAAGAACTATACTCAAAATGCAACGATTAATTACAATATTCCGATTAATAAATTCCCGATGCTTGACTGGGTAAACGCACAGGCTTCATATACAGTTACATACAACTGGGCGGCTTCACCTATTCAGTTTCAGCAGGAACTCGGTAACCAGATTGCGAATAATGTAAACATCAGTCTGAATGGAAATGCCGACTTTAATAAATTGTACAATAAATCCAAATTCCTGAAAAATATTAACAAACCTCCGAGGAATAAAAAGAAGGGAAAGAATAATAAGAATAAAGGAAAGAATAATCCGGCCGATTCTACAAAAACGAAACCCAAAACAAACTACGGAAAGATAGTTTATGAGTCATTTTTAAGACTTTTGATGAGTGTTAAAAAGGTAACCGGGCAATACTCTGTGAACGACGGAACCAATTTACCGGGATTTATGCCTGAACCGGGTGCGTTAGGAAACAATTGGGGAATGGATGCTCCCGGATTACCCTTTATTTTTGGTATGCAGCCTGACGGTCCAGACTATTTCAATCAGGATGACTGGATATCGCAAAGTTCAAAGCTGAATACGGCTTACGGGAAAAACCATAATGAAAGTTTTAATATTAGGGCGACTCTTGAACCCATTAAGGATTTAAAAATAGATATAACGGCTGACAGAACATTTGCCAACAATATTCAAACATATTACGTATTTGACACTACTGTTAACAGATTTGTCGAAAACAGCTGGATGCAGGGCGGCTCTTTCTCTATGTCGTATTTCAGCTGGAAAACGGCTTTTGGAGGAGATCTGGCAGATGAGGGTTCACAGTATTTCGAGGATTTTCTTAACAACAGATCTACAATTGCAAATCGTGTAGCTGCCGAAGACCCGAGAAATATTCCAATTAATGATACTACCGGGTATCCCGAGGGATACGGGCCTAACTCGCAATATGTTTTAATTCCCTCATTTATGGCTGCTTACGGTGGAAAATCACCTGATGCTGTTGAGCTTTCACCTTTTCCTAAAATACCGCTTCCAAACTGGCGTATCTCTTATAACGGTCTTTCAAGAATACCGGCTCTGAAAAAAATATTTAAATCGGTTACACTTAATCATTCTTACAGGTCGAGTTATGCTGCCGGCTCATATACATCCAACATAAATTTTACGGGCGATACAATTAACGGCACGGTCTATCCTGCAAATATCAACCCGAACAACGGCGATTATTTCCCTGAAGTGGAATTCGGTGTAGTTTCGATAACAGAACAATTTGCCCCGCTTATTAATATTGATGTCCAACTGCAAAACAGCCTTCTGGCAAAAGTGGAGTTCAAGAAAGCGAGAAATCTTTCGTTAAGTTTTGCCAATAACCAGTTAACGGAGGTTAAAAGCAGCGAGGTGACTGTGGGAGTTGGATACCGCTTTAAGGACCTTGCATTGACATTTGCATCATTTAGCGGAAATTCAAAGCGGACTATGAAAAGTGATTTGAATCTTAAACTGGACTTTTCAATAAGGGAAAATAAAACGGTTTTAAGAAATATCAGTTCAAAACTCAATCAGATATCTGCGGGACAAAAAGTCGTTTCCATTAATTTTTCATCTGATTATATGCTGTCCCAAAGCCTGACGATAAGGTTCTACTTTGATAAGATTATTAACAATCCTTTCCTGCCATCCCAGTACAGAAATTCAACAACAAAGGGAGGTATCACACTCAGATTCTCGCTCGCACAATAATTATACAAACCCGGCTATTCTTACGTTTTCGTTTCAACCCGCCTTAAGTATTAAGAGTTTCACTTACAAATAATGTATTAGTTGAAATAACCTCAATTAACCATTCCTGAATTTGTATCCTTTGTTCATAGCATTGATATTAATTCTCCTATTGCATACAATGGTATATTTGTCAGCCAGGTTTCTTTCCTGTAATCCGACATAGACGTTCTGACTGATATTCCGGGAGAGTATTTTTGCCGGAATACTTTCAGGCTCTTTGCCTGCAGGTTCTCCTCCGCCTTTACCTCAATGGGTATAATTTTTCCGGAATATTGTACGAGGAAATCTATTTCGGAAGAAGACCGTTCGGACGACCAGTAATGAATTGCAATTTCAGGAATGGTTATAAGTTGCTGCATTACATACTGTTCCGTTAAAGCCCCTTTAAATTCTTCAAAAATCAAATTACCGTTAATTAAAGTCTTCGCATCAATATCTCCCATAGCTGCCAGCAATCCGACATCAACAAGAAACAATTTGAATGCACTACTATCCTCATAGGCTTTTAAAGGGATTCCCGGTTTTGATACACGCGTGACCTTATGAACCAAACCACAATCAATAAGCCAGGACAAAGCCAATTCATAGTCCTTTGCCCTTGCTCCCGGCCTTACAACTTTATAAATGAATTTTCTATTCTCTTTTGACAGTTGTGCTGGAATAGAGTTCCACAACATTCTTATTCGCGGAACAATTTCGTTTGGTGCATGTTTTGAGAAATCTTGTTCGTAAGCTGAAAGTATCTGTTTTTGAATGTTTCTTACTTCCTGAAAATTATTGTTGTCTCTGAACGAAAGTATAGCCTCAGGCATTCCACCTGTGTAGTAATACTGTCGCAAATATTGAACAAATTTCCCCTTAAAACTTTTAATTAGCTGCCAGTCAGCATTATCCAACAAACCAAGCAATGACTTTTGCCCCATTGCCGATAAAAATTCAAAAAAGGAAAGAGGGTAAAGCTCAAGAAATTCCACTTTCCCCACAGGGAATGATGTCTTTTTATGCATAGCAACGCCAAGCAGTGAACCTGCCGCAATAATATGATATTGAGGTGCGTTTTCATAAAAGTATTTTAGAGAAGTAATCGCTCCTTCCGCTTCCTGAATCTCATCAAAGATAATCAAAGTATTCTCAGGGTTAATTTGTACGCCGGTTTCAATTTGCAAGGCCAAAATAATACGCCTGGTATCGAAATTTTCTATAAAAAGAGTCTTTAGAAATCTTGAACTCTCAAAATTAATATAAGCGGTTTGCTTATATTCGTTCTTTCCAAATTCCTTCATCAGCCATGTCTTTCCAACCTGACGGGCTCCCCTTATTATCAAAGGTTTTCTGTTTTTCTTATCCTTCCACTTTTTTAATGACAACATTGCAAAACGTTTCATATCCTATTTTTTTTTAACCACACAAATACGTACGACTTTTTGTTTTGTTACACATTTTTTCAAACGACTTTTTGCGCAAAAGTACATAAATTCTAACAACTATTCCACTTTTTCTAAAAATATTATTGATTACAAGTTTTCTGCACTAAGTAAGACGGTATGATTAAATATTTTAATGTACATTTGGCACATCATATTTTTATCTAAATTATTGTGTTATGAAAAAAATAATCTTTCATTTTGTTTTATCACAGGTAATTTTGCTTCTGCCTTTAGTATTACTCTCGCAAAAAGTTTACGACCTTGAGTCCCCCGACGGAAAAACAAAAGTTCATATCCGCTTTTCGGATATTACTCAGTTTGAAATTTTACATAATGAAGATGTTATTGTGGAGTATTCAACAATCTCAATGGATATAAATGACGGTACAATCCTCGGTGCAAATCCGAAAGTAAAGAAGAACAGCACAAAAAGTATTGATGAAACTATTGAATCGGTTGTGCCTGTCAAAACGAAATTTGTCAAAAACCATTATAATGGGATGAGATTCGTTATGAAAGGAGATTATGACCTCGAATTCAGGGCTTATGACAATGGTGTAGCCTGGAGGTTCATTACCTCTTTTAAGGATAAAGTGAAAGTCTTCGGAGAGCAAGCGGAAATTATGTTTCCTGACGACAGTTATGTCTATTTCCCCGAAGAGACAGCCTTTATGTCGCACAATGAAAGGTATTACGTTTATGAGAAATTGTCTGACATTGAAGGTAACCGGTTTTGCAGTACTCCTGCTCTTGTGGAAACGAAGAGCGGAGTAAAGGTGCTGATTACCGAATCAAATCTTATTGATTATGCCGGAATGTGGCTAAAAGCCGGCAAAAACAATTCGCTTAAGGCTATTTTTCCGGGTGTGGCATTAAAGGAAAATAAAAAGAACGACAGGGATGTTGCTGTTTCTGAATATGCAGATTATATTGCTGTTACAAAAGGTTCAAGAAGCTTCCCCTGGAGAATTCTTGCAATTGCCGAAACGGATGCCGACCTGGTAACAAATGAACTAAGCTTTGTACTTGGTGAGAAAAATGTAATTGAAGACCCTTCGTGGATTAAGCCTGGTAAAGTCTCCTGGGACTGGTGGAATGCAATGAATCTTTACGGGGTCGATTTCAAATCGGGTGTAAATACCGAATCATACAAATATTATATTGATTTTGCTGCAAAATACGGAATAGAATACATAATTATGGATGAGGGATGGTATGAGCTTGGCGACCTTACTACCCTTACGCCGGATGTAAATATGGAGGAGATACTTTCGTATGCAAAGAAAAAAAATGTAGGCGTAATTTTATGGGTTATTTGGAAAACACTTTGGGACCAGTGGGATGAGGCTTTTGACCGGTTTGAAAAATGGGATATTAAAGGTATTAAAGTTGATTTTATGCAACGTGATGACCAGTGGATGGTGAATTATTATGAAAAGGTAGCGCAGGAGTGTGCTAAGCGTAAACTGCTCGTTGATTTTCACGGAGCTTATAAACCTGCGGGTCTTCGCAGGAAATACCCCAATGTGATAACCCGTGAGGGATTGCGGGGTCTTGAACAGAATAAATGGTGCGACCTTGAAACTCCGAAGCATAATGTAACGCTTCCTTTTATCCGTATGGTTGCAGGCCCGATGGACTACACTCCCGGAGCTATGGTAAATGCACAAAAGGATAACTTCAGGGCAATATGGAACCGGCCTATGAGTATGGGAACTCGCTGTCATCAGCTTGCAATGTATGTGGTTTATGAAAGTCCTTTGCAAATGCTTGCCGACTCACCGTCACATTATTATGACGAACCGGAATGTATGGAGTTCCTGTCGGTTGTTCCTACGGTATGGGATACGACTATCGTTTTAAGTGCGAAAATCGCCGATAATATTGCTGTTGCACGCAGAAATGGTAATGAGTGGTATATTGGAGCAATGACCGACAAAGAAAAGGATATCACAATTGATTTCTCTTTCCTTGATGATGGAAATTTCAATATTCAATACTATAAGGATGGGATAAATGCCGGTCGTTATGCCGAAGATTTCGTGATGGAAAAAACCTCAGTTACAAATAATGATAAAATGGATGTTCATCTTGCAATAGGTGGTGGATGGGCTGCCAGGATATGGAAAGATTAATATTTTTCAATCCTAATTCCGTTTATTCAAATTGATAATTCATTAATAAAAGCCGGCAAAAAAACAAAAGTGCTGATATTTTTGCTATTTTTGCATCTGATAAATAATACACTATGAATAAAAAAAGATTACTCCTGTCTTTAGTTATATTCTTTCTTGTTTTTCAATTGAAAAGCCAGAATGAAAGTTTTGTCGCTCTTAATGTCGGCGGAGCTATTCCGCAAGGTGATTTTGCCAAGAACGATTCTGTTTCAGGCGGTCTCGGCTATGCAACATCAGGCTTTATGTTCGGCTTTGACGGCGCTTTCTTCCCGGATGATTATCTCGGAATAGGAGGCACGATAACCTTTGTCAATTCC
The DNA here is from genome assembly GCA_964408535.1 of uncultured Bacteroidales bacterium. GTDB lineage: Bacteria > Bacteroidota > Bacteroidia > Bacteroidales > JAADJA01 > JAADJA01. The sequence continues at coordinate 18,983 of CAYOZZ010000284.1, forward strand.
AATATTGACGAAGCAAAATACAAAAGTGACCTTACAGCCCAAATACACGAAAAATATCCTGACCTTGAAATTCCCGACAGTATTATAATCGGATATAACCTCGGTTCCTGGCGATACATTAATATTATGATAGGCCCGCAGGGAACAATACGTGCCGGCAATTTCAATTTTGACCTCAGGGCACTGGGAGGTGTCAGTTTTGTCTTTCAGCCTCAATCCCTTTTTCAGGTGTTTAATGATGAAGGTGAGCCGCTTTTTTCACGTACCCGCTCCGACAAAGCTAAGGCCGGGTTTGGATATACTCTTGGCGCAGGTATCAGATATGAATTTGAAAATAATTATATAATCAGACTTTCGGCGGATTATACCGGCACTAAAGTCTCCTATGAAACTGTTGATGAAATAATCAATGATAACGGGGATATTGAAACTTCAACAAAAAGAACCGATTATTCGCTGAGCAATATTCAAATCGGAATCGGAGTAGCATATCATTTTGATTTTTAAAAATTTGCATTCATTTTGTTTGTATTTTAAATATTTATTATCTTTGCAATAATTAATTTATTACTTACTTAATTTATTTTATTATGCCTACCGGAACAGTTAAATTTTTCCTTGACCAGAAAGGTTATGGATTTATTACTGATGACGAGACAAACGAAGAATATTTTGTCCACGTATCAGGTCTTGTTGACAAAGTGAATGCTGATGACAAGGTTTCATTTGAAATTATCGAAGATAAACGAGGGAAAAAAGCTAACGAGGTTAAAAAGATTTAACCGGTTATAATTCATTTTGTAAGCTTCTCTTTATTGGGAAGCTTTTTTATTTTATAAAAATATTATATCTTTGATTGGAGCATTTTAAACTCAATGTTGTTTTTATGAATAAGAATTCCCTTATTGTTTTCCTCGTTGCCGTATTGTTTTTCTCTTCCTGTACAAAAAGGGAAAAACTTCCGAATATCATAATAATTTTTACCGATGATCAGGGTTATGCCGATGTCGGCGTTTTCGGGGCAAAAGATTTTAGCACTCCGAATATTGATAAACTGGCAGAGGAAGGAATGCGGTTTACAAATTTCTATGTTTCGGAAGCTGTGTGCAGTGCATCAAGAGCATCGCTGATGACAGGGTGTTATGCAAAACGTGTCAGCATTTTTGGAGCTTTAATGCCCTGGACAACTTATGGACTAAACCCTGAGGAGGTTACTGTTGCCGATATGTTGCGACAAAAGGGTTATACGACCGGAATGGTAGGTAAGTGGCATCTTGGCCACGATAAAGAGTTTCTCCCTTTGCAAAACGGTTTCGACGAATATCTCGGACTTCCCTATTCAAATGATATGTGGTCTGTTGATTGTGACGGAAAACCGGTTGGCCCGAAAAGTGAAAAGCCCTGGAAAGCACAATATCCGCCACTAATACTGATTGACGGAAATAAAAATGTTGATACTATTGCTACCCTCGCTGACCAGGCAACACTTACGACAAAATATACCGAACGTGCAATCAGATTTATTGATAAAAATAAAGACAGACCCTTTTTCTTATATTTTGCCCATTCAATGCCGCATGTGCCACTGGGAGTTTCGGATAAATACAAAGGTAAAAGCAAACAGGGAATGTATGGTGATGTGATAGAGGAGATTGACTGGTCGGTCGGACAGATTGTCGAAACATTAAAAAGACTAAAAATTGAGGATAACACTTTAATAATTTACACAAGTGATAACGGTCCCTGGCTTAATTTCGGAAATCACGCCGGCTCGGCATATCCGTTAAGAGAGGGTAAAGGAACCGCTTTTGAAGGCGGTGTTCGCGAGCCTACGGTAATGAAATGGCCTGGTCATATTCCCGGAGGAAAGGTCTGTGACAAAATGGCTTCAACAATTGATATTCTGCCGACTCTCGCCGAAATTACCGGCGCCGGAATTCCCGGAAAACCTATTGACGGCGTCAGTATTCTGCCCTTGATGAAAGGAAAACAGGACACAACTCCAAGGGATGAGTTTTTTTATTATTATAACGGTGAACTGAGGGCAATCCGCAAGGATAAGTGGAAACTGTTTTTCCCTCACAACTCACGCTCATACGAAGGTATGAAACCCGGAAAAGACGGCTGTCCGGGAAAGACAAAAATTCTCAAGGTCGGGCTGGAGCTTTACGATCTTGAAAATGATCCCGGCGAGAGAAATAATCTGGCTTCGCAACACCCTGACATTGTTGAAAATCTGAGTATTATAGCCGGCAGGATGAGAAAAAAACTCGGCGATAAACTGACAGGCATTAAAGGATATGAAGTAAGACCACCCGGCAGGAAAAATACAGAACGAACAAAAAAAATTAATCACCTTGCTATTGGTAAAAAGGTGATTTTTGGTAACAGTTATAATCAGAAATACACTGCAGGCGGTGATTCAGCGCTCAACGACGGTCTAAGGGGAAGCCTTGACTTTAATGACGGCAAATGGCAGTCTTACAGAGATGAAGACCCGGATTTTATAATTGACCTTGGAAAAGAGACGGATATTGAAGAAATTACCTGTAGCTTTTTAAATAATCAAAGAGCCTGGATATTTCTGCCTGTGAAAGTTGATTTTATGATTTCTGCCGACGGAAAAAAATTCAATGAATTAAAGCACTTTGAACAACCCGCCGAAAGAGATTATAAACAGTATGTCAAAGAGTTTACTTTTAAATCCGGCCCGGTAAAAACACGGTATGTCAGAGTAATCGCCAATAGTATTGACTCACTCCCACAGTGGCATCCGGGTGCAGGTAAAAAAGCTTGGGTATTCGTTGACGAGATTGTAATTAAGTAAGAAACATTTTTATTTATAATCATTTCTTCTTACACGTACTTAGCCCGAAAGGAGCATACAACGGACAAAAGCTGATAAAGCTTGTCAGTAAGAAAATTATTGCAACAACTAATAAAACAGTTCCCAGTGTTCCGGTTATAGTTCCGGTAAAATAGAGAATTCCAATTACAGCCGCAATTAAAATCCTGATTATCTTATCTGTTAAACCCATGTTCTTTTTCATAATGATAGTATTTTGTAGTGAATTTATAGATATATAACAGGCTGGTTTCTTAATTGTTCAATATTTGGATAAAACGAATGATTTTGTAACATCAACATTAGTTTAAACCGGAGCGGTTAAAAAGTGCTGAAAATATTTTTCAGGATGTTAAAGAACTTGCCGACCTTTGCATTTGATATGTTTTATAAATAGAAAAAGCTGAGTTATGAATTTTCCCGGAATATTTAAAAGAGTTCTCCTTTTGGTTTTTACATCCTTTCTGTTGTTTGCCTGTCGGGACGAAAACAACCTGAGAATCACCGGAGACGGAAGTACGGAGTATAAAATAATAGTTTCGTCAAATGCGAGCGATTACAATCTTAAGGCAGCACAGGAACTGCAGAAGTATATCGAACGTATTTCCGGTGTGTTGATTCCGGTTGAGGATGACAACACAATCGAAAGAAATTATGAAATAATTGTAGGAAAAAGCAGGAGAATTGAAGATACAGGATTTAACATTGATTTTGATGAGCTTGGTGATGATGGTTTCGTGATTAAAACTGTGGGTAAGAAACTAATAATTGCCGGCGGAAAAGAAAAGGGTTCATTGTACGGAGTATATACGTTTCTTGAAGATTATCTCGGTTGCCGTAAGTACAGCAAAAAAGTTACTGTTATTCCTGAAAATGAGAATATAACAATCGGCAAAATTGATTATAAGCAGATACCATGCTTCACATTTCGCGAAATGCATTTTTACGGTCCGAGACACAGTGAACTTTACCGTGACTGGCACAAACTCGACATGAAAGAGGGTAAGAACGAATGGGGAATGTTTGTCCATACCTTTGACGACCTTGTCCCGCCTGAAAAGTATTTCAAAACACATCCCGAATATTTTTCCTATCTGAATATTCAAAGAATTCCCGACGGACAATTATGCCTGTCGAATCCCGATGTTTTTAATATCGTTGTCGAAGGGCTGAAGCAGAGGATGAAAGAGAAACCGGAAGCACTTTACTGGTCGGTATCTCAAAACGATACTTATAAAGCCTGTGAATGCGACGAATGCAAAAAGCTTTATGAGAAATACGGTGGTTACTCCGGAGCCTATGTATGGTTTGTTAATAAAGTCGCACGGCAGTTCCCCGACAAAATTATTTCAACGCTTGCATATCAGTTTACCCGCCAGGCGCCAACAGGAATAAAACCAGATAGTAATGTTAATATTATGTTTTGCTCAATTGAGTGTAACCGCAGTAAACCTCTGGCAACCGATCCTTCGAGTGCTTCGTTCAGAAGGGATGCAGAGAACTGGTGTAAATTGACTGAAAATATCTTTATGTGGGACTACATCGTGCAATTCAGAAGCCTGATAAACCCGTTTCCAAACCTGAGGGTATTACAGCCTAACCTTCAATATTTCAGAGACCTGAATATGAAAATGATGTTTCAGCAAGGCAGCGGAGGAATAAAGAGTGAGTTTTATGAACTGCGCCAGTATCTTGATGCAAAACTATTGTGGAATCCCGATGCAGATGTTAATGCAATTATTGATGATTTTGTTAACGGCTATTATGGCCCGGCAGGTAAATATATCAGGCAGTATATTGATAAAATGCACGATGCCCTTGAAAAATCCGGCAAAAACCTGAACATTTACGGTTACCCTTACGATGGGATTGACTCATACCTGACGCCCGGACTGATAAAGGAATACACCCGGTTGTTCGATAATGCCGAAGCAGCTGTAAAGGATTATCCCGATTACCTCGAACGGGTAAAAACGGCACGTTTGCCGCTGCAATTTGCAATATTTGACATCTCACTGCACAATGTAAACGATGACCTTACATATTTCAGGCTTGAGAATGATAAATGGGTGCCGAGGAAAGAGATGCTCGACAGTCTTCACCGGTTCATTTCCTACATCAAGCAACAAAACATTACAAAGTTCTGGGAGCATGGAAATTATCCTGACGATTATGAAACAACAGTCACAAAATATGTGAATAGCAGTATGAAGAACCACCTTGCATTAAACAAGCCGGTAACCCTTTTTACTGAATGCAGCCCGAAATATGATGTCGGGGGTGCAAAAGCCTTAACTGACGGGCTAAAAGGAATAAACGATTATCATTTCAACTGGCTTGGTTTTGAAGGTGAGGATATGGTTGCTGTTATTGATCTTGAGAAGGTGCAAAAAATACATACGATTGAAACCGGATTTTTACAGGAGAACTATTCGTGGATATTTCTGCCGCAACAGGTTGATTTCTTTATTTCGGTTGACGGAAAAAGCTACAGGAAAGTTGGGGCTGTTAAAAATATCATTCCTGATAAAAAGGACGGAGTTTTCATTCAATCATTTAATTCGGAATTCACTCCAACGGAAGCAAGATTTGTAAAGGTTTTTGCAAAAAGTATGAAAACCTGTCCTGACTGGCACCCCGGAGCCGGCAATCCTTCGTGGATATTTTGTGATGAGGTGAGTGTGTGGTGACGGAAGACTTCCGGTTTAATGGGTTATGTTTGAACACAGGTTGTTATGATTTTATGATTTGCACAGAAATATGTACGATTTGGATTTTGATTTAGCAGACCTTATTTTTTCGTCAAAAAATCCTGAAAATTATCCCTGTTAACAAATTGTATTTCCGGTTTATATTCTTCTTTAAACGAGGCCGGTACTTTTATCTTTTTAATTTGTCCCCATTTGAATTCATAAGCATATATTTTACCACCCCTTTCTTCAATATAGTCAATCTCCTGTTGTTGTTTTGTGCGCCAGAAATATTTGTTTGATGAAATCCTGCTATAATGAAGAAACTTCATCCTTTCACTGATAAGAAAATTCTCCCACAAAGCTTCGGTATCCTGTCTTAAATAAAGAGGATTATAGTTAGAGATAATAGCATTTCTAATCCCATTATCATAAAAATAAATTTTCCTTGATGTTTTTATTTCGTTTCTCAAATTTCTGCTGAACGATTGCAACCTGAATACCACGAATGCCTTTTCAAGCAGTTGGATATAATTGCTAATTGTTGCTTTATCAGCTTGCAGTAAATTCGACAGTCCATTATACGAAACCTGTGATCCGACCTGTAATGCCAAAGCTTGTAACAATTTTTCAAGCAACTCGGGTCTTCTGATTCCTTCGTATGTAAATAAATCTTTAAACAAGTAACTTCCGGAAATCTGTTTCAAAATTTCTTCTTCATCACCCGGGTTACTTACAACTTCAGGATACATACCGTAAACAATTCGTTGCTCAAGCTGCTGCATTGACCGTAAATAACCAAAGTAATCCTGAAGTTCTTCCCAGCTTAAAGGATAAAGTGTGTACTCCCATTTTCTGCCGGTAAGAGGTTCATTGATTTCGTTGGCAAGCTCAAAAGAAGATGAGCCGCTGACGAGTAATTGAACATTTTTAATCCGGTCAATTATTATTTTCAAACTCAGACCTATGTTTTTAACCCTTTGAGCTTCATCAATAAAGACGGTTTTATATGAACCGATTATCTGCTTAAGCTTTTCAGTATTAGCATTTTGCAACTGCTCCCGAATTAAAGAGTCATCACAATCCAATAGTAAATAGCTTTCCCTATCAGAAAGAATCATTTCAATTAATGTTGTCTTTCCCGACTGCCGCGGACCTAAAACTATGATAGCTTTTTTGCCGTCTAACCGGCTCCTGATGATTGTTTCAAGTTTACGATTAATCATTACTTAAACTGTTTAATCTCCAAAAGTAATGCTTTTTGGTGATTATAATCCCCAAAAGTAATATTTTTTAGCGATTATCATCGTAAAAAGTTAATTAGGGTAAATAAATTATCTTTCCCGATACTGATTCTATTCCCGAACGAATT
>CAYOZZ010000285.1:0-16903 GCA_964408535.1 uncultured Bacteroidales bacterium
CCCGGGTACCGGCAAGTCACCTGCTGACTGAAGGGCAGGTTGAGTGAAGTCGAAACTGTCAGGTTGAGCGAAGTCGAAACCTATTCTCCATCCAAATCAAATAATAGAAAATTTATGAAAATAATATCAGTAGTAGGCGCAAGGCCTAATTTTATGAAGATAGCTCCCTTTATCAGGGCAATCGAAGGACATAACAGAAACGAAGATGCCGGTAAAGAATTGATAGAACACATTCTGGTTCATACCGGCCAGCATTACGACGATAAGATGTCGAAGGCATTTTTTGAGGCTCTAAACATCCCGGATGCGGATATTAATCTCGAAGTCGGGTCGGGGACACATGCCGAGCAGGTAGGATATACAATGATGAGACTTGAAAAGGTTTTTGAAGCCGAGAATCCCGACTGGGTTATTGTTGTTGGTGATGTCAATGCTACTCTTGCAGCTTCCGTAACTGCAAAAAAACTGCATATTAACGTCTGCCATATTGAAGCCGGCTTGCGTTCGGGAGATATGGAGATGCCCGAAGAGATAAACCGTCTTGTCACCGACCGCCTTTCCGATCTGCTCCTGACACCTGATACCATCTCATCAGAAAACCTAAGAAAAGAAGGAACGCCGGAAGAAAAGATCAGGTTTGTGGGTAATATTATGATTGACACTCTGGAGGCAAACAGGGAAAAAGCTTCCAAATTGTCAGTAGAAGAAATTATTGAAAACAATTTATTAGACAATCCCCTCGTCCCTTCGTCCCCTCGTCCCCTCGTCCCTTCGTCCCCTCACCCCCTCTCCCCCTCGTCCCCTCGTCTATCTTCCTCCGAAGTTTCAGCGAAAGAGGACTATGCCTTGCTCACCCTTCACCGTCCTTCCAACGTTGACAAAAAAGAAGTTTTTGAGCCTGTTATCAGTTTCCTGACAGACGAAGTTGCCGGTGATATGCCCTTGTTGTGGCCCATTCACCCGCGCGCACGTAAGAGGCTTGAGGAGTTCGGATTGTGGGAAAAGGTTGTGAACAACAAAAATATGATATTGCTTCATCCTTTGGGATATCACGATATGCTGCGGCTCAATATGAGTGCAAAGGTCGTTCTTACCGACAGCGGTGGATTGCAGGAGGAGTGTACGGTACTCGGAACACCTTGTCTGACACTGCGCTGGAATACCGAGAGGCCTGTAACATTGCGCAAGTACGGCGGGGCAAGTGTTTTGGTAGGTAATAATGTGGAAAGAATAAGAGAGGAATATAACAAAACATTAAAACTGGATAGAAAACCCGACAGACCCGAACTATGGGACGGAAAGACGGCAGAAAGGTGTGTTAAGGAGATTGTGGATTTTTACTAAATAATAAAATCCCCTTCCCGGTTCCTATCAGGACTCTCTGACTACATCAAAGAAGGGCTATACATCAGTACAAAACAAAAACGACAGATTGAATTATTGAAAATTATGATTTTTAATTTATAGAAAAGTAAAATCGAAACGTTCCGTACTCCCCCTCTCTGCCTTGGTAGAGAGGGGGTTGGGGGGTGAGTCAAAATGAGGTAATTACCAATTAGCAAGCCCGACGCATCTATAATTTTAAAGGAAAGTCGGCAGGATTAAACCGAATGTGTAAATTTGCAGTATTAAGTCAAAAAACTATATGGAATAGACCCTATTCCGGTATTACTAAATGAAAGAAAAATCAAATTAGAAAAAGTGATGGAATCAGAAGAGAACAAGATGCTCAAAGCAAGGATAAAAGAATTGGAAAAAGAGTTGCAGTTTAGAGAGCTAAAAAACAGGGCTTACGAGATAATGATCGAAATAGCCAAAAAAGATTACGGAATAGATTTGGAAAAAGAGCCTGTAGCCAAAGATTTGGCTAACTTAAAAAAGAAAAGGCGGGGAAAAGTATAAATTCTTTATTCAGCACATAAAATGCCAATATCGATAACAACCGACATAAACGAAATCAATGTAGCTGAGTGGGACGGGTTTGTTGAGAGCCATCCGAACGGGACGGTTTTCCAGTCGGAAAGTATGTACAGGCTTTTTAATGATACTAAAAAGTTTGAACCTGTCGTTGTTGCTGCTTTTAATAATGAGAGACTCGTTGGAATCCTGCTCGGTGCAATAATTAAGGAATATTCATCCAAAATAGGTTTTTTTACTTCAAGAACGGTTATATACGGTGGACCGTTGATAAAAAATGAAGCCGAAGATAGTAATATTATCCTTGATCTTTTGTTGAAAGAGCTTATCAACCGGGTTAAAAACAAATCAATATTTATTCAGTTCCGTAATTTCTTTGAGTGGAATGGGAAGAAAGAAATTTTTTATCAAAACGGGTTCAAATATCTTGATAGGTTAAATTATCTTGTTGATACGACTTCAGAGCAGAATGTCAGGAAAAGGATGAGCGCCAGCAAGATGAGACAGGTAAAAAAAGGATTGAAAAATGGTGCCGAAGTAATTGACCCGGAGAATATCGAACAGGTAAAAGAGTTTTATAAACTCCTCTATTATCTGTATAAATATAAAGTTAAAAAGCCTCTTCCTGAATGGTCGTTTTTCAAGAGTTTTTATGAACAGTCGAAAGAGGGCAGGCTTGGTATCATTAAGCTTATAAAATACAAAGATGAAATAATCGGAGGTATTTTATCACCCGTATTAAAGAACAAAGTTATTTATGAGTGGTACATCTGCGGAATGGACAGGGAATACAAAAGCCTTTATCCGAGCGTAATAGCTACCTGGGCTGCCATTGAGTACGGTATTAAAAACAATCTGAAGTTTTTTGATTTTATGGGAGTTGGAGTACCCGGCAAGGATTACGGAGTGAGGGAGTTCAAGTCAAAATTCGGCGGTGAAATGGTCAACTATGGCCGCTTCGGACGGATAAATAATAAGTTTTTGTATGCAATAACCGAGGTTGGATTTAATGTTTTGGCCTGGCTGAAGAAGATTTGAGTTATTAAAATCGAAACATTCCGTACTCCCCCTCTCTGCCTTGGTAGAGAGGGGGTAGGGGGGTGAGTCGAAATAAACACACCGGATCTCAAATACAATCAAACACCTGTCGAAAAGGGGGTGGCCCCGGATTAAAAAAAATCAATAACTTTGCCCGGTAATTTTCCTAAAAAATGGAGAGCAATAAAAAAGATAGAAGAAAACTTCTAAAAAGAAAAGCTATCCTCATTATAATTGATGTTTTGATAGTCTTTTTGGCTTTCCTTTTCTTTGCGTGGCTTAAGCCTGCAACCAAGAGGATCTATATTCCAATGTTTGCAGAGCCGTTTGCATACTTTGAAATAGTATGGATATTCGTATCTTTAATAATAGGGAAATATAATATTCAGGATGCCAGGAGACCAAAGCATGTTATAATCCCCATACTTATCGCGAATGCCACAGTTCTGGCAATTGTTACTACACTTATGTATTCCTTTGGAGTGTTCAGTTACTCCAGACTTATTGTATTCGGAACATTTTTACTTTCTACAATCCTGGAAATTCTTTTCGGATATATCTATTTCTCCTACCGTACACCTGTAATTATTCCTGAGCCTGAGTACAAAAAAGTCAGGGAAGGTGTGTCTGCGCCTGTCTCTTACCTGACACCTGAAGGAGAAACCGGTTCCGAAAAATTCAGTTCCGAAAGAAAAGAAATTAAAAAGATTGTCATTGATGAGGTTGGTGACGCTCCATACATATATATTTCCAGGTTTTTGGATGTCGGTAATCCCGAAAATATTACACTTTCAACAACGACACAATTTAATATAGAGCAACTGCCGGCAAACAGATTCAAAGGACTTATCAATCTTCATAAAATAAATGATATAAGAAGAATCAATAAGTTTTTTGAGATAATTAATCAAAAGTTACCTGTTGGAGGAGTATTTATAGGCTGCTCCGAAACATATCCACTCCGTAAAGAAAGGATTTTGAAGAAATATCCGCCTGTCCTGAACCGGATATATTATTTTTTCGACTTTATTTTTACGAGAATCTTTCCCAAGTTGCCTGTCACGAAAAATATCTACTTTTTTATAACTCTCGGAAGAAACAGGGTAATATCGAGAGCCGAAACCTTGGGACGACTTTATTCCTGCGGTTTTGAATGTATTGATGAACAGTTTATTGAGGGTAACTTCTATTTTGTAATGAGGAAAGTGAGGGAGCCCTACTATCCCGAGAATCCTACCTACGGCCCATTTATCAAACTTCAGAGATATGGTAAAGGCGGAAAAATGTTCGGTGTTTATAAGATGCGTACAATGCATGCCTATTCGGAATATCTGCAGGAATACGTTTTTCAGAAAAACAGCCTGCAGGAAGGTGGTAAATTCAGTAATGATTTCAGGATAACCGGTGCCGGAAAGTTTATGCGCAAGTTCTGGCTGGATGAGCTGCCGATGATATTTAATGTCTTAAAAGGTGAAATGAAGATTGTTGGAGTGCGACCGTTGAGCAGGCACTATTTTAACCTCTATTCCGAAGAACTGAAAGCAAAAAGGATAAAGTTTAAACCCGGGCTTGTTCCACCGTTTTATGTTGATATGCCTAAAACTCTTGATGAGATAATGGCTTCCGAAATGAATTATCTCGATGCTTATGAAAAACATCCTTTCACTACGGATGTGAAGTATTTCTTTAAGGCATTTTATAATATCTTATTCAAAAAAGCGAGGAGTGGATAAAGCAAAGAACAACAAGGGCTGAAAGCCAGGCAGGTTACAAAATCAAAAATATCTTGAGGCATTGATATGAAAATATGTATCTTTGTAACTGAAATTTGAAAATTTCCAAATCTTGTGGTAATTATTACAATATGAATCTTAGAAAATCTTTTATAGCCATCATATTACTTGTATTTGTGTTTAACGGCCGGACACAGGTAGTTTATGAGCATATTTCAAATAAAAATATTTATGAGTTTATTGACGAACTTGCAAATCAAAGAATTATAGAGATAAATTCGGTTGTCAAACCTTACAGCCGGAAATTTATCGCTGAGAAGCTTATTGAGGCAAAGAAGGCCACGAATGAGATGAGCAAACGCGAACAAAATGAGCTTGATTTTTATCTGAATGCTTTCAGAGCCGAAATTGATTCACTTCCTGATTATCCTCAAAAAATAAATATTTTTAAAAAAACCGGTAATCTGACACTTGCCTGGAACCCTCTCGGATTATTTTATAAAGACAAGCTTTTTACTTTCGGATTGGAACCTGTATGGGGAATTGAGTATTTCTACAATGAGAACGAAGGATTGTACCATAGCTGGGGAGGCCTTAAAGCTACTGCTTATGTGGGTAAGCACTGGGGATTTTACGCCAGTCTGAGAGATAACACCGAAACAATTAAAATATCAGACCCCGAATATTTTACCCGGAGAGGCGGTGGCGGTAATTATAAGGGCAGTTCCTCCGGCGGAGTGGACTATGAAGAGATGCGCGGCGGAATTGTTTATTCGTGGAAATGGGGCTCTTTCGGGTTGATTAAGGATCACGTAAACTGGGGAAATAACTATCACGGACCGAATATATTTAATGACAGGCCGCCTTCCATTCCGCAACTGACTCTGCGGATGAAACCCGCAAAATGGTTTGAACTGAATTACTTTCACGGCTGGCTTGTTTCTATGGTGGTTGACAGTAACAGCTCATATTATTATACACGTGACAATACATTGCAATACCGCGAAACATTCAGACCTAAATATATGGCTGCCAATATGATGACCTTCACTCCCTGGAAGAGACTTAATATCTCAATCGGTAATTCCATTATTTATTCCGATATGAATGTTCAGCCTGCATATCTGATACCTTTTCTGTTTTATAAAGCTGTTGACCATATGATTAATTCGGGTATTGACAACCAGAATTCACAGATGTTTTTCGATGTCAGCTCACGTCAGATAAAGCATTTGCACCTGTACGGAACCTTGTTTGTTGATGAATTTAAAAAATCGAGAATATACCACAGTGACGAGCATAACTTCTGGAGTATGAAAGCAGGTGTAAAAGAGAGTGACCTGATTCTGAAAGACCTTTCGGTAACCTTTGAATATACTATGACAATGCCAATCACATATCAGCATTATGTCCCGACGCTGACTTTTGCATCTAACTATTTCAATTTCGGACACTATCTGAGAGATAACTCAAGGGAATTTTATACAGCTGCCGAATATAAACCGATCAGGGGATTACATATACGTGCCGCATATACACTTGCTCAGCATGGTGACGATTTTGATTATGCCGATCCTGATGCAACCAAAACCCCATATATGCAAAACATAACCTGGCAGAAAAATGAATTTTCGTTAGGAGCAAGGTGGGAGTTTATCAGCAATTCATATCTTTATATCGAGTATATTTACAGTGATATTTCAGGAGATGAGGAGCAGGTGAAAAAATACACACCGGAATATTTCAGAGGTATTCACAATACTGTTTCAGCAGGATTTAACCTTGGGTTTTAGTTTTCGGTATGCCGGTTTAGCCTTGATTTAGTGTAATTTAGCTGTTAACTTCTGCCGGAATTTGTATCCTTTGTTAACACTTTTTCGATTATGCTATTGCACCCGGGTTTAACTGTTTTTCCAATTCTCTAACAATACCCCGGCAACTTTCAGGTCAAACGGTCCGGTTAGCTTGATATTCTCCACATTTCCATCTACAGTTTGAATTTTCACTCCAAGTGCCTCGACTACTGACGCATCATCGGTAAAATGTTTCCGGTATTCCTGTTCGTATGCTTTTAAAAGTATTCCGGAACGGAAACATTGTGGTGTTTGCACAAGTAAGTACTTTTCCCTGTCAACAGGCTTACTGTTACCTTTGTGCTTTATCTTGCGCAATGATTCGGTGACAGGTATTACAGGTATTGCATTTCCGGTCTTTTCTGCTTCTGAAAAAACTTTCTTCAAGGTCTCTTTTGTAACCAATGGCCTTACTCCGTCATGTATAGCAATGAGACAATCTTCCCTGATTAAATCAAGCCCGTTTCTGACCGAATGAAACCTGGTCTTTCCGCCTTTTACAAGAGTATGTGGTATTCTGAAATTATATTTTTTGCATAATGAATTCCAAAATTCGACATATTGCCCGGGTAATACAACTATTATGTTGATTTCAGGGGAAAAAGCATAGAATTTTTCGATAGTATGCATCAGTACGGGCTTTCCCGCTACGACAAGGAATTGTTTGGGAATACCGGCATTCATCCTTTTTCCCTCGCCTCCGGCAACAATGATAGCCCGCTTTTTCATCGCCTGTTAATTTTTATTTGTTATATTGGACTCCGGTCTTAACTGCCGGTTGCCATCCGAAGACGATTTACAATATCAACATAGCATCGCCGTAAGTAAAGAATCTATACTTCTTGTCAACAGCTTCCTTATATGCTTTCATAAGAAAGTCATAGCCGGCAAAAGCGGCAACAAGCATCATTACGGAAGATTTGGGCAGATGGAAGTTTGTGATAAGTGAATCGGCCACCATAAAATCGTAAGGTGGGAAGATAAATTTATTTGTCCAACCGCTGTATGGTTTTACCTTTCCTGTAATAGTCACGGCTGTTTCCATTGCTTTAATAGTTGTTGTTCCTATTCCGCAGACTTTTTTCTTTTGAGCCTTTGCATTATTAATGATATCGGCCTGATCCTGGGTCAGAATCATCTCCTCCGAATCCATCTTGTGCTTTGTAAGGTCTTCAACCTCAATATCTCTGAAATTACCAAGACCGGCGTGCAGAGTAAGCTCGGCAAACTCAACACCGATAAGTTCCAGTCTTTTCATTAGTTCCCTGCTGAAATGGAATCCGGCGGTAGGAGCGGCAACCGCACCTTCGTATTTTGCATAGATAGTCTGGTAGCGTTCTTCATCTTCAGGAACCACCGGTCTTTTGATAACTCTCGGTAAAGGTGTTTCTCCCAGCCTTTTAATAAGTTTTTTGAAATCTTCATAAGGGCCGTCAAATAAGAATCTGAGTGTTCTTCCACGTGAGGTTGTGTTGTCAATAACTTCAGCTACCAGCTCTCCCTCTTCACCAAAATATAGTTTGTTACCTATTCTGATTTTCCGGGCAGGGTCAACCATAACGTCCCACAACCTGCTTTCAGGATTGAGTTCGCGCAGAAGGAAAACCTCTATTTTGGCTCCCGTTTTTTCCTTTTCGCCATGAAGACGGGCAGGAAAGACCTTTGTGTTATTAATAACAAAAACATCGCCCTCACCAAAATATCCGAGTATGTCTTTGAAGGTTTTATGCTCTATTGTTTGTGTATCCCTGTGCAATACCATTAATCTCGATTCATCGCGATTTTCGGGTGGGAATTCTGCTATTAGTTCTTCCGGTAAGTAGTAATTGAATTGAGATAATTTCATCTTTTTCAAATTTTAAAATGACGCTTTTTAAGGTATAATGCAATCCTGACAACTAAAATTCAGCTCATTATTAAATAACATTACCCCCTAAAAAAAGGGGTGCAAAGATACAACTATTTCCCCGTAATGTCAAAAAAAATATGTAAATAAACGTTAAAAGCTGAAAATCAGTTGTCTAACCTTGGTTAATTAATGATTGAAACTCTTCTATTGTCATTGTTTCCGACAAATTAAACCTGCCTGACCCGGTTCTGCAGAGTGAAGTAAGATATGATCCGGTATTAAGTGCTTTCCCGAAATCTCTTGCCAGCGACCTGATATATGTTCCTTTACTGCAACTAATCCGAAAATGAATTTCCGGAAGTTCAATTCCTGTTATCTCAAACTCATTTATGGTTACTCTTCTTGATTTAAGTTTTACATTCTCATTATCACGTGCATAATCATACGCCCTTTTGCCTTTCACTTTAATCGCCGAAAAAACCGGCGGCACCTGCTCAATTTCTCCCGTAAACCGGTTTGCAGCGGTTAGAATATCCTCCTCTGTAATATGAGAGATGTCGTATGTTTTGTCAACCTCCGTCTCTTTGTCAAATGAGGGTGTAGTCGCTCCCAAAAAAAAGGTTCCCGTATATTCTTTGTCCTGATCCTGAAATTCCTGAATTCGTTTTGTGAATTTTCCGGTGCATAATATCAGCAAACCGGTTGCCAGTGGATCGAGTGTACCTGCGTGACCTACTTTTATTTTTTTAATTCCGAGATGGCTTCTTATAAGATACCGTACCTTGTTTACAACATCGAATGATGTCCAACCTGACGGTTTATTGAAAAGTAATACCTCTCCATTCTGAAAGTCAAACTTCATCAGTCAATTGTTAAATCGTAACCCAGAGCCAGAAAGATCAGAATAAGCGCACCCACGATAATTCTGTAATATCCGAAAACTTTAAAACCATGCCTGGTAAGGTACGAAATGAATGATTTTATTGCAATCAGCGCAACAAAAAAAGCAATGATATTTCCCACAATCAGCATTGAAATATTATCGCTGTTTATGGCCTCATAGTTTTTCATCAGTTTATATCCCGAGGCGGCAAACATTGTAGGAACAGCAAGGAAAAAAGAAAACTCTGCCGCCGTTTTCCTGCTTAATCTCTGTGTCATTCCACCGATGATTGTAGCTGCCGACCGCGAAACTCCGGGTATCATTGCGATAGTTTGAAAAAATCCGATTTTTAATGCTGTCGGATAGCTAATCTCCTGATCCTCCGACGGATTATTAAACCATTTGTCAACAAACAAAAGAACTATACCTCCGAGGATGAGCATAACCGCCACAACGTAAACATTCTCAAGCATACTGTCAATATAGTCGCTCAGGAGCAGTCCGATAACAGCAGCCGGAAGAAAAGCAACAAAGAGTTTGAAATAGAAATCCCAGGATTGAAAAAACCGTTTCCAGTAAAGTACAACCACCGAGAGTATTGCACCGAACTGAATATTGATGATGAAGGCCTGGATAAAGTCGTTACTCTTCATTCCGAGTAAGCCCTCGGTCAGTATCATATGTCCGGTTGATGATATCGGTAAAAATTCGGTTATACCTTCAACTATTGCTATTATTACAGATTGAATCCAGGTCATAAAAAATTATTCGGAAAGAAAAACAAACGGATTGGATGAAAAGAGATGATTTGTCATTATTGTTTAATCTTTAGGTTTTTTCATTATAGCGAATATTTCAATAATATATCCGGTAAGAACAAGAATGGGAGCAAGAGTAAGTCTTCTGAAATCAAAAATCTTGTCACTAAAAACATTCGGGTCGTCCGAACCGCCGCCAATCATAAGCAGGAAACCTGCAACAATAAAAGCAAGACCGATAAAAAGCAGTTTATAATTCTCTTTACCGAAAGCAAATCCGGAGTATTTTGAAGCTGTGGCATTTTTGTCGCCGGCAGGCATCGTTTTTTTCATCTCTTTCTTTTTCATCAATAAAGATTTAAATGATTACAGGTCGCAAATTTACTATTATTTTTTAAAAATAGAGATAATCGGCTTTTAATCTTATATATTTCCTGACTGCAAAATAATTTGACAGCCATGCGAGAATTATTCCGAGTACAATAACAATTCCGAATAATGAGAGAAACATATTGATATCCTGAAGGTTAACAAGTTCGGGAAACTCTCTCTGCGAAAAATAAATAACAACCGACAATAATATTATGGCCATAAAAGCACCTATTATTCCCTGAAGAATACCTTTCCAGATGAACGGTCTTCGTATAAAACCATGTGTTGCACCTATTAGCTGCATACTCCTGATTATAAATCGTTTGGAATATACTGACAACCGTATTGTATTATTTATCAGGGCAATTGCGATAATCAAAAGCAGTATGCTGAACCCGAGAATGATAATCCCGATTTTTTTAACATTTTTATTTACTATGTCAACGAGGGACTCCTGATAAAAGACCTCCTTAACATTCTGATTGGCAAGGATTTTATCTTTGATAACCTTCAGACTGTCATTGTTTGCATAGGCAGCATTGAACCTTACCTCAATTGTCGGCAGCAAAGGATTAAATCCGAGAAATTGTGTGAAATCCTCACCCAGTTCTTCGGTAAACTCTTTGGCCGCCTGCTCTTTGGTAATATATTCGGTTGATTTAACATAAGGTGTCGCATCAAGCGTTTTTTGCAGTCTTATGATACTTGCCTCTTTTGCGTCGTCCTTCATAATCACGGAAAACCCGATGTTTTCCTTCACATAATCCGATAATTTTTTCGCATGAAGGATAATCAGCCCGAGAAGCCCGAGCATAAACAAAACCAGCGAAACACTTACTATTGTTGTGATGTAAGAGCTTGCCAGCCGCCGTCTGTAAAATTTTTCTTCCTGTTTACTCATAATTTATACTCCGACGGCTAAATTAGTAATTTTATTACTTTTGTATGTCAATTTAGTGCTATTTTCCAAATTTATATATTTTATAATGGGGATTATTAAAATTGAAAAATTTACGACTGAGGATAAAAAGAAATCGGAAATTGCTTTTTCCATACGGCGAAAAGTTTTTGTTGAGGAACAAAATGTTGACCCCGAAGAGGAGTATGACGAATTTGAGGATTTATGCACTCACTATTTATTGTATTTCGACGGAAAACCTGTGGCAACTGCAAGATGGCAGATAACCGGAAAAGGAATAAAACCCGGACGTTTTGCAATGCTGAAAGAGTACAGAGGTAAAGGAATAGGTTCGGAATTGCTGAAACAAATAATGAAAGATATAATCCCTTTGAAAAAACCGATATATCTCAACTCACAGGTTACTGCGGTTAGTTATTATGCACGCTTCGGATTTGTTAAAAAGGGGGATGTTTTTCTTGAAGCGGGTATTGAGCATTATTTGATGGAGTATGAAGGATGATATTAAGATGAAGAAAGTGTAATTTAAATCAAAATCTATACGTGGATACCTTGCTTTTTCCACCCCTCTTCCCTGAAATACATCAACTCCCCGAACCCGATATCTTCAAGCATTTCGATTGTTTCACCGAAAAAGCCGTCAAGCTCTTCGGGTTTGTGTGCGTCGGAACTTAGTGTGACGGGTATTTTTAAATGTAATATCTGTTCCAGCAGGAGAGGGGAGGGGAATGTTTTATCCGACCTGCCTTTGTACAGGCCGCGGGTATTTACTTCGATTACGCTCCCAGTATCTTTTACAATTTTTAAAACCTTCCAGATTAAGTCTTTATACCATTTCTCTTCTTCCGAAAAATAACGGTCGCGGTTATGCATCCCGATTTTGTCGATATGAGCGATGATATCCGGCTTTTGGGTCGCTACCATTTCGGTTATCTGTAACCAGTACGTTTCGACTGCTTTACGGATATTTCCGTTAAAAAGTGTTTTAAGTCCGTAGTCATAAACATTTGGATCGGAACCGTCAATAAACCAAAGTTTATCGTTGTCACCGCTTTTAACAAGATGTACCCCGCCAATAGTATAATCCAGTCCGCATCTTTCAGTAAAATAATCGAAAGAATGGGTAATTCCGGGAATAAAGTCTATTTCGAGAGACAAATATACTTTGATTTGTTGTGAATACCTTTTCTTTAATTTATTTACAACACCGGCATACTCCTCTAACTTATCATCCTTTATTGAGAATTTGTTTTCAAACGGAACCGGAGCATGTCCCGAAAAACCCAGGGTATGAAAATTGAGTTTTAAGGCTCTTTTGACATACTCTTCCGGTTCGGAATTGCCGTCGCAATAAATTGTATGAGTATGATGATTGAAGTATTGCATAAAATAATTTTAATGTTTAATCTTTTTCTGAAACCTCAACTACCTTATAAACCTTATCGCCCCTGCGTACCAACTCTTTCACCGGAATTGAACAAACATCGCCTTTGGCTGTTTTCTCTACATTTTTCTCATCAACCCTGATTTCGGGAACCGAATCTTCATAAACGCCGGTCGTGTCGCCGATAATTTTATATTCTTCACCAACTGACAAATCCTGTGTCTCCATTTTGATTTCGGCGACTCCTATTTTTTTATAAAAGTTGGTCACTTTTCCGACATAAACCTTTCTTTTTGTTGCCTGTGAGCCGTATTGCCCGGTCCACTCGCCGAATTTTTTCCCCATATAATATCCGTTCCAGAATCCGCGGTTATAGACCGTTGCCAGTTCAGCATTCCACTTTTCAATATTTTCCTGTGTAAAATCATCGTTGAAATAAGCATCAACGGCTTTACGATAAACGGAGGTCACTGTTTTTACGTAATCGGGTGCGCGTCCGCGTCCTTCAATCTTCAGCACCCTTACTCCGGCGTTCAGCACCTTGTCGAGGATGTCAACGGTTTTCAGGTCTTTAGGCGACATAATGTATTCGTTGTCAATCTCCAGCTCAATTCCCGAGTCGTCAGTAACCTTATAAGGTCTCCGGCACTGTTGCAGACATGCTCCCCGGTTGGCAGATGACGCAAGGTTGTCGAGACTCAGGTAACATTTTCCGGAAATGGCCATACAGAGTGCACCATGTACGAAAACCTCTATCTCTACAAGCCTGCCTGAAGGCCCTTTAATCTGCTGTTCCTCAATTGCTTTTGTTATCGCCGATACCTGCCGCAGACTCAGTTCACGTGCAGTAACCATTACATCGGCAAATTGCGAATAAAACCTGACAGCTTCAATGTTGGTTACATTTGTCTGTGTTGACATATGCACCTCCATACCGGTTTTACGTGCATACTGAATTACCGACATGTCGGTTGCAATGATTGCCGATATGCCGTGCTCTTTTGCCTTTTCAACGAGAACGCGCATTTCGGTTAGTTCGTTATCGTAAATAACGGTATTCAGGGTCAGGTATGATTTGATGTTGTGTTCGCTGCAAATCTTTGTAATGTTTCTAAGATCATTCAGAGTAAAGTTCTGACTCGACTTTGACCGCATATTCAGATGTCCGATTCCGAAATAGACTGAATCGGCTCCACCCTGAATCGCAGCCATCAAAGACCCGAACGACCCTACGGGCGACATTATTTCTATGTTATTTCTTTTGTGCAATATTCTTCTGCTTAAAATTCCGGCTGCAAAATTAACATAAATCCGGTGAGGAGGTGATTTAATGTGAAATCAGGTTAATTAGGTTTCCTGCGCTCAGTCTCTTCCAGCTTCAAATGCAGTTCTTCCCAGCGGTTCATTTCCGCTTCAAGGTTTCTTTTAAGTTTTTCGTAGTCTTTGGTTATTTTATCATAATCGGGATTGTCGAAATAACTTGTAGGATCGCTAAGGATTTTATGCGATTGTTCGATTTCGGTTTCAAGCTCTTCTATTTTCCTTTCCGATTTTGATATTTCACTATTTATTTTTCTTATATCCCTCTCAAGTTGTCTCTTTTTTTCGTAGTTAAGTTTGTTTTGTGATTTTGATTCCGGTCTGTAATCCTTCGATTGCATTTGTTTTTCAAGTTGTTTCAGTGTCTGTAGTTTTCTGGTTTCAAGAAACTCATAGATTCCGCCGAGATGTTCTTTAATATGATTATCTCTGAACTCGAACAGTTTATCGGTCAGTCCCTGAAGAAAATCACGATCGTGTGAAACAATAATAAGAGTACCGTCAAATTGGAGCAAGGCATTTTTCAGGATATCTTTCGACTGCATATCAAGGTGGTTTGTCGGCTCATCAAGAATAAGAAGATTGGATGGTGTCAGCAATAACTTAGCAAGTGATAATCTTGACTTCTCACCGCCGGAAAGTACTTTAACTTTCTTTTCAATAGTTTCACCGCTAAAAAGAAAAGAACCGAGAATTGCCCTAACGCGCTTACGTATATCACCTGTAGCGATATCGTCAATTGTTTCAAAAACGGTTTTATCCGGATCGAGATAATCTCCCTGATTCTGAGCAAAATACCCTATCCGAATGTTATGCCCGTATTTCAGTGTTCCCGTAAAATCAAGCTCTTTGACAATTATTTTTGCAAGGGTAGATTTACCTTCTCCGTTTCTTCCGACAAACGCAAGCTTATCTCCTTTCAGGATAGCGAAGTTAACCTCTTTTAAAACCGTCAGATCACCATATTTTTTCCCAAGATTTATCGCTTCGAGGACAACTTTACCTGAATGGGGAGCAGGAGGAAAACGAAAATGGATTGACGATTTGTCAATATCATCAAGTTCAATCTCCTCCATTTTGTCAAGCATTTTTATCCTCGACTGAACCTGCTTTGCTTTTGTACTTTTATATCTGAATCTTTCGACAAATCTTTCAATTTCCCGAATCTGCTTTTGCTGATTATTATATGATGCCGTCTGTTGCTCAAGCCTCTCTTCACGCATTTTAACATATTCCGAATAACCTGCCTTGTAATCATAAATCTTCCCGCCTGCTATTTCAATTGTACGTTTTGTGACATTATCAAGAAAAGCCCTGTCGTGAGAAACAAGCATAACAGCTCCGTAGTAATTAATCAGAAATTCTTCAAGCCACTGAATAGATTCTATATCAAGGTGATTTGTGGGCTCATCAAGAAGAATCACTTCCGGTTTGCGAAGCAAAATTTTAGCAAGCTCGACACGCATTTGCCATCCGCTGCTGAACTCCTTTACCGGTCGTTGAAAATCAGTTTTTTTAAAACCGAGACCTGTTAAAACCCTTTCAATATCAGCCTGCATTGTTTGTCCGCCAATGATATTGAACCTGTCGTTTGCCTCGGTAAGATTATGAATTAGTTTTGCATATTCTTTTGATTCATAGTCGGTTCTTCGTGCAATTTCATCTGTCAGATTTTGAATTTGTTTCTCCAGCCTGAGTGTTTCGGAAAAAGCTTTCAGAGCCTCATTGTAAACCGTCTCATCGCTTTTTGTATTTATTTCCTGAGGCAAATATCCGATTGATGTATCCGTCGGGATAATAATCTCTCCCTCCTGCGGACGAAGTTCACCTGCAATGATATTCAGTAAAGTTGTCTTTCCCGAACCGTTCTTTCCGGTGAGTCCGATTCTGTCCCTGTCGTTAACAAGGAAAGATACATTGCTGAACAGGTCGGTTCCCGTAAAATGTATGGAAAGATTATTGACTGAAATCATATAAAATCAAATTTTAAGATGCGCAAAATTATTAAAATTGCGTTACGGAAATGGAATGGGTGTATGACAAATTGCATAAAACTTAATTTTTTCTCCTTTCCATTTTGTTTTATATAAAAAAAGAGACCGGCCCACCGGACCGGCCTCTTCATTATAAGAGTCTGTAAATTAAAACTATCTGAATCACTCTCCAGAATTCCGGGGTATGATTCTTTGTTTAGTTTACTTCACAGCGATCTTTCTGATAACAGTTCCTTTGTCTGTTACCATTTTAATAAAGTAAATACCTCTTTCAAATGTAGAAACATCGAAATGATAACTTCCGGCATCAACTTTTTGCGTCATTATCACTTGTCCTGCATTATTCAACACATCCAGTGATTTGATTGTTAAGTCGGTCTCAACATAAACCATATCGCTTGCAGGATTAGGATAAACTTTCATATCGTAAACTATGTTTTCATCAATACCAACAATCACATATTCAATTTCGGATTGGATTGATTCTCCAAAGTAATATACGGCCGTAACAGAATATTCATACATTGTTGGGCCGGGAGTAGAATTGTCAATATACGATAACTCTGTTACAAGTTCGGTATTTATCTGGGTACCATCACGATAAACATTATATCCATCCGGTTGACCAAGACAACTTACCGGTTCATCCCAGGTCAGTTCAACAATGAAATTCTGTGTATTCCAGGTTCCGTTAAGATTTATTGGTTCAAGATTTTCAGGAGTAGGAACTGTAATAGTTTCAGTAGGTGTCGGCATTGATTCTTCACCGGCATATACAGCAGTTACATAATAACTATATTCAACTTCCGGATCAACAAGAGCATCCGTATAGTTCATTTCCGTAACATCGGCGATTTCAGTACCATCCCTGTAAACTTTCCAG
>CAYOZZ010000286.1:0-32423 GCA_964408535.1 uncultured Bacteroidales bacterium
CTTTACAGGACAAGTTATTGCCGATATAGAAGTAACAAATAAAACTACCCAACTAAACACATCACAGTTTGATTCAGGTGTTTACCTGTTCCAAATTGAAACTGATAAAGGAATTACTTCAAAACGTATCGTTATTGAATAACAAGATACTTCATCTGAATAACGAACCACTTATGGAATCATAAGTGGTTTGTTATTTTAAAAACAGGTCTGCATAATGAAAATCGGCCGGAGCTCCGCCTGTACGCCGGAACATAATGTTTGAACCTATTGTAAAATAACCCTTTTTCAGCATATCCGGCAATCCGGCGAATGCCCTTCCGGTGTAAACAGGATCAAGGAAACTCCTTTGATTAATTATTCAATCTATGGATGGGTGTCGGGAAAAAGTCTAATTGGAAATAAGGAATTCTTTTCATAATACCTAATTTTCTGACAAAATATCGAACCGGATAAAAGCAGTAAAACATCTGTTATTATACCGAAGGAAATCAGATTCGTACGAATAAATTCTGCAAAAATATTAACCTGATTTCTTCGAGTATTAACTACTTCTTAACAGCTTTGCAATGCAAACCTCGTAAGAATTAGTATATTTCCATTAAATTTGCCGTCAACAAACTTGGCTATGGCAGCAAAGGGTCAAAATTTCAAAAAAGACATTCAGTATTATAAATTCTGTTTGTACGGGTTTCTGAAAAACCTCAGGCTTTTTGAGCCTTTCCTGATTCTTTTTTTTATTGATACCGGCCTTACTTTTCTTCAAATCGGCGTTCTGTACAGCATCAGGGAAATAGCACGTAATATCCTTGAAATTCCTGCCGGTATTATTGCAGATTCAATCGGACGGAAGAAAACAATGGTATCTTCATTCGCTTTTTATATTGTGTCGTTTGCCGTATTTTATCTGTTCCGAAATTTCGGGATTTTCGTTTTTGCAATGCTGTTATATGCTGTCGGCGACGCTTTCAGAACAGGTACTCACAAGGCTATGATATTCGATTATCTGAAACTGAAAGGCTGGCAGAATCAAAAGGTTTATTATTACGGGCATACTCGCTCCTGGTCACAGTTCGGATCGGCAGTTTCCGCTTTGCTTGCCGGATTGCTGGTTTTTTACACCGACAGCTACCGTATGATATTCATCTTTTCAACCATTCCCTATTTCCTTGACCTTATTAACATAGCTTCATACCCCAACGAGCTGAACGGCAGCGTTATGACATACAAAAAAGGAGAGATTATTAAAAATTTCAAAAAGGTAATCCTTGATTTTTTCTATTCTTTTAAAAACAAAATATTGTTAAAAGCAATTGTAAATCTTTCTGTTTTTACGGGATACTACAAGGCAATGAAAGATTATCTGCAACCGGTACTGAAAACTTTCGCTTTATCTCTTCCCGTACTGGTCGCATTCGGCGACAAACAGAGATCGTCTGTTGTTATAGCTGTCGTATATTTTTTCATATATCTTCTTACCTCATTTTCAGCAAGAAACTCCGGCCGGTTTTCAGAAAGGTTTAAAAATCTGTACAAACCGTTAAATCTTACTCTGATAGCCGGAGCCGGAGCAGGTCTTTTAACGGGAATTTTTTACGAAATGAATATTATGCTGTTGTCAATAATATTTTTTATAGCAATCTATCTTTTTGAGAACCTTCGCAAGCCGATCGGCATCTCTTATGTTGCCGAAAACATTGACACCGACATTATGGCCACGGTTCTGTCTGCCGAATCACAGGCTCACACTATTGTTGCCGCTATTGCAGCACCTTTAATCGGCTGGCTTGCCGACAGCGTTGGGCTGGGTTACAGCATACTTATTGTCTCTGCCGGTCTGATATTGATAAGTCCGTTATATCTGTTAAGAAAAACAAAAGTACAGGTAGATAACTCGTAATAATATTTTTTTGTGATGGATAAATCCCTAACCCCGGTTTTACGATTTGGAATGAACATAAAAAACTTTATTCATACCTCAGCGACTCAATCGGGTCGAGTTTAGCGGCTTTGGTGGCAGGAATGTATCCTGAGATAATTGCAACGAAAAAACACAAAACCACACCCACTAATATCCAAATCCACGGGATAATGAAACTGCTTCCGATAAAAAACGAAAGGATATTGCCTATTCCTATTCCGAAAATAATTCCAATGATTCCGCCTAACTGAGCTATTACGATTGATTCGGCAAGAAACTGATTTTTAATGGTTTTGCGTGTGGCACCCGTCGCTTTGCGGATACCTATTTCTTTGGTTCTTTCAGTAACCGAAACAAGCATGATATTCATCAGTCCGATAGCAGCCCCAAGCAGGGTAATGGCACCAATAAAAACAGCCGCATACCTGATGTATTCAACATTTTCCATAAACATTTCGACGACCCTGTCGCTCTTATCAATCTGAAAATCATTCTCTTCTCCAAGCGGTGTTTTTCTTATTATCCTGAACAATCCCGTAGCCTCACCGATTGCGGCATCCATATTTTCCGGCTCTTTAGCCATTATACTGATTGAATATGAACGGTTCGGCTGCGAAAAATACTGCCTGACATTCATAATAGGCAGCAGACAAAATCTGTCGCCGGAAAATCCGATACTTGAACCTTTCTCTTTTAACACACCTATTATCCGGTATTTCCCGGGACCGATGGATATGGTTTTTCCGATGGGATCGGTTTTACCCTTAAAAAGTTTTTTTACAATCTCGCTTCCGACAATTGCCACATTCGAACCGAAGTGAACATCCTCAGGTGTGAAGTTCCTGCCCGCCGAAAGCTCATTACCGGAGGTTAGCAGGTAATTTTCATCGGTTCCCATAACAGGAGTGTTGGGTGTTGTTTTTTCGGATTTATACTTCAGTGTGGCAGTATGTGTGGCAAAGGTGTAAACGGAAGTTACGGCAGGAAAATCAAAGTTATCCTTAAATGTCATTGCATCCTGAAAACTTATCCTTTCGTAATGCTTCGGTTTATTGGATTTCCGGCCTATCTGAATCCGCATTGACCTGTTCTTAATCGTGAAGGTGTTTGCACCCATCATTGTAAAATTCTTGGTAAGTGCATATTTTATCGAATCAATCGAGGTAAGAATACCCACAAGAGCCATTATTCCGAAGGCAATAATCAGAACCGTCAGTATTGTACGCAATTTGTGATTCCGAATAGACTCGAACGAGATACGCAGATTTTCAACAACAAGATTTGCCATTTAAGATTATTTTAATAATCAGACAAAGTTATGCAAAAAAACTCAGTAAAGATATATACTTTATAAAAACCATAAAAGTATTCATAATGTAGTTCAATGGCAAAATGGCACGTTTTCGATTTTGCTATTGCATAATACGGATTATATGCATGAGTTTGTTATAAGCAGGAAAAGAGAAAAATTTGAATTTTATACAATTTGTCATACACCCCATCACTCCTGCGAAACATCAATCAATGTCTGCCTGTAGGCATTGAAAACATTTGCTCTCGAAACAAAACCGACATACTTTCCTTTGTCAAGCACCACAAGATTGTAATGCCCGGTTCTGTTGAATTTCTCCATCACAATTTCCATTGAGTCATCAATTGAAACCTTCTCACCGGCAGGAATACTCAGCATATAATTCGTTACGGGAGTGTCATACTTTTCTTTTTTGAACATATCCTCCCTCACATCATCCATAACCACCAACCCTATAAAGAGGTTGTCCTCATCAACTACCGGAAACAGGTTACGTTTTGATTTAGCAATAACTTTTGTGAGGTCGCCGAGAGTTGCGTCGGGATGTATTGTAAGCAGGTCTTTATCAATAACATCGCGAACACTAAGAAGTGTCAGGACGGCCTTATCTTTATGGTGTGTCAGGAGTTCACCTCTTTCGGCAAGACGCTTTGTAAATATGGAATGCGGGTCGAAGGTCTTTATTGTTATGAATGAAATTGTCGAGGTCAGCATCAGAGGGACGATCAACTCATAGCCGTCGGTCATTTCGGCAATAAGAAATATGGATGTCAGTGGTGCATGTAAAACAGCACCGAGCACACCTGCCATTCCCACAAGAGTAAAACTGCTTTCGGAAAGTGAACGGGTGATACCGGTTTCATTCAGAAATCTTGCAAAGACAAAACCCACATACCCACCTGTGACAGCACTCGGAGCAAAGATACCGCCAACCCCGCCTGCTGAAATAGTGAGTGACATTGCTATCACTTTTGTCAATACAAGAAAGAGCATAAAAAGTGTAAAAATCCACAGATTATCACGGTATTCATAAAAAGGGCTGAACGTAAGGACTTCTCCGGCATGTCCTTTTAATATCATTCTGATGGTTTCGTAACCCTCACCGTAAAGAGCCGGGAAAAGAAAAAGAAGAACCCCGATGATTGCACCTCCAACAAGCACCCGTTTCCACCTGTTTTTTATTCTTTCGAGATTGTCGGAAACAAGGTAGCTCATTTTGTTGAAATAGAGTGATACAAGCCCTGTTATGATTCCGAGAATCAGGAACCAAATCACATCTGAAACCTCAAAGCTGATGGGAATATCGAAATGGACGAGGTTTTTTTCGGCAAGAAAGAATTTGGTAGTAATCGCACCCATCGCCGAAGCCATTAGCAACGGGATTATTGATGAGATAGTAAGGTCGAGCATCAGCACTTCGAGACTGAAAACGACCGCTGCAATAGGTGTTGTAAAGATAGAGGCCATTGCACCCGCTGCACCGCACCCGATAAGCAGGGTGGTTGTTTTGTAATTTAATCGTAACAAATTACCAAGACTTGAGCCCATTGAAGAACCTGTCGAAATGATGGGTGCCTCAAGTCCGATTGCACCTCCGAAACCGGCTGTAAGTGAACTGCCTACAAGTGAAGAAAAAATCTTGTGTTGCTTCATCCGTCCGCCGAGTTTTGAAATGACATACAAAATTCTCGGTATTCCGTGACGCGTTTCATCTCTCACAACATACTTCAGGAATAAAACCGTCAGAAGAATTCCGGTAACCGGATAGATGACAAAAAGGTAGTTTTGTTCACTCTTTTTAAACCATTCGGTAAGATTATCCTGTATAAAGAAAACAGTAGTTTTTAAAAGATAAGCCGCCACTCCGGCAAGAAAACCGATAATTGCACTAAGAATAATGATAAAATAACGGTCATTGATATTTCTTGCTCTCCAGACCAGAAACTTTCCTATCAATGTTTTATCGTCCATAAAGGTGAATTATAATTCAAATAAAAATATCATTCCGAGAACTTCCGGGACAAAACAAATTCAAAATAGAAATACCACTTTACAATGCTTTTTATTTAATGCTAAAACGTTCATATTTACCGCTTTCTGACCATTTTTTATGCGTATTGGTGTGCATTTTTTCTTGAGTTTCTGATTTTCCTAAATATTTCAAACTTTCTTAATCTTTCATCTTCAATGTCAAAATCGTCTTGTAATCCAAGCCAAAATTTTGCTGAATTTCCAAAATAAGAACTAAGTCTTAAAGCGGTGTCAGCAGTAATTCTTCTTTTCCCTTTGATAATCTGTGATATTCTTGTCTGAGGAATATCAATATCTTTAGAAAGTTTATAAGCAGAAATCCCCATTGGTTTTAAAAATTCTTCCATCAATATTTCTCCTGGATGTATGTTATCTAATCGTTCCATTATTTTTTATTTATGTATGATAGTCTATTATTTTTACCTGATGTGAATTATTATTTTTCCAATTGAAAACAATTCGCCATTGATCATTTATTCTGATACTATAATATTCCTTAAATTTTCCAGTTAACTTTTCAAGTCTGTTTGAAGGCGGAATTATTAAGTCAATTAAGTTCTGTGAATTATTTAACATTCTTATTTTTCTCCTTCCGATTTTTTGAATCTCAATTGGAATTTTCTTTACTCGTTCCCCGTTCCATATTTTTTCAGTTTCTTTTGTGCCAAATGAAATTATCATAGTATCTTAATACGTTACTAACGGCAAAGATAAGTATTTGTTTTGAATTATTCGCTATTTTTCTGTTTTTTCTTTTTCAAAAGGCACACCGGTCTTCAAATATATTGACGAAATAATCTTGTTGGTGACAACACAAACAAGAAGAAGTCGAAATTTTGAGTTTTATATCCTCCAGGTTGTAAGCCCCTTATTTGTAAACTCATATCTTTGCGGTTTACCGCCAAATTGTTTCAATGCTTCAATAACCCTGAATCTGGTATTATTAGGGCAGTAGAATATCATAAAACCTCCGCCGCCGGCACCTGAAATTTTACCACCGGTTGCACCGTTGTTAACTGCTGTATCATAAATATTATCAATGAGTTCATTGGATATTCCGGCAGCCATTTTCTTTTTGTTTTGCCAGCCGAAGTTCAGAATATCACCTATTTTGTCAAGCTCTCCCTTTAATACTGCCTCTTTCATCATAACTGCCTGTTCTTTAAGGTTATGCATTGCCTCAATCGGTTCGGGGTTCTTTTCAATTACGTTTTTACTCTGGGCTTCTATGATTGTTGACGACAGCCTGCTGGTTTCGGTATTGTAAAGTATAAGATTAATTGCCAGTTCGTTGAGGATGGATTCGTTAACGCGTAAAGGATTTACTATCACCTTGTCGTTTTCATAAAACTCCATAAAATTAACTCCGCCGAAAGTGGCAGCATATTGATCCTGCTTCCCGCCTGCCATACCAAGGTCAACCCTTTCGATTTCATAAGCCAGCTTTGCAAGGTCGTATTCTCCGAGAGGTAATTGCAGCCATTCGGTGAAAGCACCGAGGATAGCAACAACAAGGGTTGACGATGTACCCAGCCCGGAGCCGGGAGGAGCGTCGGCAGAAGTCGTCAGTTCAAAGGAAAGAGGCTTCTTGGTAAATTCCGAAACTATACGGTTGTAAATTCCTTTTACAAGGTCGAGACAGCCGTCAATCTCAATCTTTTCAACTGAGTTAAATTCCAGTTTTTTGTTTTTATCAAGAGAGTTGATAACAATCTTTTCGTCGGAAGTCGGTTTTATGGATGCATAGGCATACATATTTACGGTTGCATTGAGAATAGCTCCCCCGTAAATATCGGAATATGGTGAAACATCACTTCCTCCGCCTGCAAGTCCCAGACGTAGCGGTGCCTTACTTCGTATTATCATTTAAATATTTTTAATCTTTAAATAATCATTAATTACTAACCTTGTCAATTGCACTCAGCATCTTATCCCACGAAAATCTTTTTTTGTCTTCTTTTACATTTTCAGTAAACTCAATTTCCAGTTTTTTGTCAAAATATGTGAAAATAGCATCGGCTATCTGTTTTGAGTCCGGTTCAACCACATAACCGTCCCTCTTATCTGTCACTATTTCGGAAAGACCGCCGACATTTGTCGTGATTATCGGTTTTTCAAAATGATATGCAATCTGTGTAATTCCGCTTTGAGTGGCATCTTTATACGGCTGCACAACAATGCTTGACGCACAAAAATAGTTTACAACCTCCGTATTCGGGACAAACTCACTGTGCATAATAACATCGTTTTTAATTCCGAGCTCTTCAATCATTTTCAAATAAGGAGCGGAGTCAATATAAAACTCACCCACTACCAAAAGTTTTAGAGGAAATTTCCTGAGTCTTTCATCAGCAAAAGCCTGCAACAGAAGGTCAAGCCCTTTATATTCCCTTATGAATCCGAAAAACAGAATATAATTGAATTCATTACTCAGATTTAATTTTATTAATGCTTCCTCTTTGGGGATGATTTTTCCGAAATTATCATAAAGAGGATGAACCGTAAGAAGTTTGGGCTTTTTGTTGTCAAATGTATTCAGGTCGGTTAAAACCGACTTTGACATTGTCACAAAGTAATCCACACTGTTTACAAAATACTTTGAAAGAACCCTGTCGCCTGGTTTATGTTCGTGCGGAATTATGTTGTCAACAATTGCAACTACTTTAATTCCTTTTTTTCTTATAATCCGTGATATTTTTCCAAGACAAGGCCCCATAAACGGAATCCAGAATCTGACGATTACGAGATCGGGTTTCAGGTTTGAAATTTCTTTTCCGACACTGAGCCAGTTTAACGGGTTAACGGAATTAATCTTCACCTTGATATTTAATCCTTGCGGTGGCGGTTCTTTGGAGTATTGCGTTGTGCCGGGAAAAAGAAAAGAGGGGTATTGCAGGCTGAACGTATAAATTGTAACATCATCGCCGTTATCAATATAAGCTTTTGCAAGGCGTTCGTTAAATGTTGAAATTCCTCCTCCCCGCAAGGGGTAAGCCGATCCGATGATAATTATTTTACGCTTTGCTGACATTCGTTATTAGTCCCCTTTAATCCCGATTTCTTTTTCAATCTGATATTTATTCCTGTCGGTTGAGCTTCTTGAAACCATTTCGGCAAGAAAGCCGGTAAGAAACAATTGAGTTCCGAGAATCATTGAGAGTATTCCGAAATAGAAAAGAGGTCTTTCGGTCATACGGTAAACGTCAAATACAAATTTTGCAATCGTAAGATAAACTCCGATAATAAAACCGAAAAAGAAGAGGATAGTTCCGAGGGTGCCGAAGAGGTGCATCGGGCGTTTCCCGAATTTCGACATAAAAGTTATTGAAAGCAAATCAAGGTAACCTTTGATAATACGTTCCATCCCAAATTTTGAAACACCGAACTTCCGTTTCTGATGTTGAACTACTTTTTCGCCGATCTTACTAAACCCCGCCCATTTGGCAATTACAGGAATATAGCGGTGCATTTCGCCGTAAACCTCAATATTTTTTACAACCTCATTGCTGTATGCTTTAAGACCGCAGTTGAAATCGTGAAGCTTAATACCTGATAATCTGCGTGTTGTCATGTTAAAGAATTTCGACGGAAGACGCTTGCCGATAGGGTCGTGACGTTTCTTTTTCCAACCTGAAACAAGATCGTAACCCTCTTTCATAACCATATTAAACAACTCCGGAATTTCTTCGGGACTGTCCTGAAGGTCGGCATCCATTGTAATTACCACATTGCCTTGTGCAGCTTTAAAACCTTCATTCAGAGCTGCCGACTTGCCGTAATTACGCCTGAACTTAATCCCCTTGAAATGGGGATCGGAAGCGGAAATACTTTCAACCACATTCCATGAATTATCGTTACTTCCGTCATCAATAAAAATTACTTCCCAGGAAAAGCCGTTTTTTTCAACAACATTTTTAATCCATTCGGAAAGTTCAATTAGTGATTCTTCTTCATTATATAACGGTACTACAATCGAAACGTCCATCAATAATTGCTTTATATGTTAGGCTCCAGTGAATTATCTGCCCTTTTTGTGAAGATGGCAGCTATCAGGGATAGAATCAGCGCTACAATTGCCGACCCAAAGAATGAGAATGCAGTCATTATTCCGGGTGTCATAAATTTCCGGGTCATATTCATTGTTTGATCAATTTGCTCATCCGTCAGGTTTGGATTTGATTCAAGTTCTGTCATCGTTTTTTCCAAAAGTGTTTCAATAAAATCTTCACCGAGGTAAGACATAAAAAAGTAAGAGAATATTGCCGTCAGAATAGCTGCGAATAATCCTGTCAGAAAACCGGTTGAAAACGACTGTCCGAATGTTATGTATCCGCCAAGGTGATCATCACGATATTTGATTTGTGAAAATAATATTCCGATTAGAAGAATAATATAGGAGATGTATCCTGTCCAGCTTTCTGTAAAAACATCAAGCAGGTAATAGATTAATGATAATACTATTAATACAACGCCGAGGTACAATCCGTACGTCATAGCGTGTTTCCAAGAAGGGTATTGTTCGTTTTCCATAATGCCTTGTTTTGTTGATTATGGGCAAAAGTAAGAATTTACCGTAAAAAAGAGCAGATTTGTTTAAAATATTTTTTTTCAATTTTTTTATACGAGTTAAACTAAAAATTATACTTTTGTGCCGGGGTAAGTCTTATACGACCAGCTCCCGCTGAACTCCCCCAGGACCGGAAGGTAGCAAGGGTAGGCGGTCGTAGCGGTGCGATGTAAGTAGCTTACCCCTTTTTTATGCACCAAAGCCTTGACGAAGGTGCATTTTAAGCACCGAAACCTTGGCGAAATCAAAGTTTTTCAATTTTAATTAAAAGGGTGACGACATAAAAGAACAAACAAATGAAAAATTTATTTTTTGCACTGATTTCATTTTTACTAATCTCAGGTTGTCATAATGTTAAAAAACCGAAAACATGTTATTTAACCGGAACGGTAAAAGGGCGCAACAGCAATGCTTTAATATTGGTAAAACAGACTACCAATATCTCAAATTATGATTATGAGATACCAATTGACAGCATAGGCCGTTTTTATTTTGAAATGAAATACGATATTCTTGAAGCTTACCAACTTATATTCAAAGAAGAGTACGAAAGAGGATTATGGGACCCTGTATTGTTTTTCCCTGACAGCGATACAATCCGGTTTACACTTTTTCCTATGGATAAAGCCGATAGTAACTTAATTATCGGTAGTGAATTATCGCTAAAGGAAAAGGAATATAAAAAAGCACTTCTATCCAAATATTTTGATAAATATACGTACTGGTTAAAAAAATCGGATTCGCTACAAGCAATAGGAGAGATGAATACTGATTATGCAAGCTTTGTTTCGGATACACTCAGGTCAATTGATGATGAAATTCCCTTTTTTGAACTAAGATATGCAAGGAAAGAAGCCAATATTTACGGGTACAGCAAGTTATTATCAATTTTGAAGTTAATGAAAGATTCTCAAAAAATCCCTTTGGATTCATTAGAAAATTACTGTAAATTTTTTTGGGACAAATTCCCAAATCATCCCTATACTGAAATATCGAGGTATCGCCTTAACGGATTGAAAAATATTAAACCGGGAGGATATTATGTTAATTTTACTGCACCCGATTCACTGGGAAATGACGTGAAATTATCGGAAATTGTTTTTAACAGCAAATATACTTTACTTGACCTGTGGTCGCCCTGGTGCAGCCCTTGCATAAGGAAGAGCAAAATGATAATGCCTTTATATGATAAATATAAAAAATCGGGTTTTGATGTTGTCGGTGTTATAGGCGGAGTGAAAAGCAAAACGGATTACATTAATACTGTAAGAAAATACAGGTATCCTTGGAAAGAACTGTCCGAGATAAACGGAAAAAATAATATTTGGGAGAAATATAACATATCAAATGGTGCCGGCGGGCAGTTTTTGATTGATAATAAAGGTGTTATCGTTGCAATAAATCCTTCTTATGAAGAGCTTGATCAGATTCTCAGGGATAAAACCACAGGCGGAGCAGCTGACTCGTCTTACGTTAAGGAGCTTAATAAGTCAATTGATGTAATGAAACATCCGGCTGTAAAAACCGGAGAAATGATAATTGATTTTGCGATGGAAAATATTAACGGAAAGAAGATTTCCATTAGGGAATTCAGGGGAAAATATGTTTTAATTGATTTTTGGGCCTCCTGGTGTGCTCCTTGTCGTAATGAAATGCCTTTGCTTAAAGAATTTTACGATAAATATAAGCGAAGAGGTTTTGAAATTGTAGGATTCTCAATTGATACAGATAAGAAAAGATGGAGCCGGGCATTGGCAAAAGAAAAAGCCGATTGGGTTAATTTAATTGACGATAAAGGATGGGAGTCTGATTTGATTAAACATTATAATATTAAAAGTATTCCGTCAAATATTTTACTGGATAAAACCGGGAAAATAATTGCTTTTAATATTCACGGAAAGGATTTGGAGAATATATTGGATAAGCTTCCGGACAATTAGTTTTTTATCAAGCCGGGAATAAGCGCAAGTTATATTGAAAGATTTACTACTTTCGCTTCCATAATTTATACCTGAAGATTTGAAAGACATCAATAAAATAACTTTTATCGGCTCGGGCAATGTGGCCACACACCTTGCAATTGCTTTGAAAGAGGCAGGAAAGGAGATTGTTCGGATATACAGCAGGACAATTGAGAATGCAAAAGCACTGGCCGGTAAGGTAGATGCTGATTTTACAAACAATACGGAAGATATTGCAGGTGAGGCTGATATTTATATTGTTGCCGTAAGTGACGATGCTTTACTGCAAACAGCTGAAAAACTCAATTTTAATGATAGCCTTGTTGTGCATACATCCGGTTCGGCACAAATGGATATCCTGAAAGGTTGCAGTGAGAATTACGGTGTGTTTTATCCATTACAGACATTCTCCAAATCAAGAAAAGTTGATTTTAATAAGATTCCGCTTTGTATTGAAGCGAATAATCCCGGGAGCCGGGAACAATTGAAAAATCTTGCCCTTTCACTTACGGATAAACTTTATTTTGTGAATTCCGAAAAGCGCAGGACTTTGCACCTTGCGGCGGTATTCGCCTGCAATTTTCCAAACTTTATGTATTCCGTGGCACAAAAAATTCTCAGGAAAAATGAGCTTGATTTCGATATTCTGAAACCGCTTATCAAAGAAACAGCCGAAAAAGTTCAGCAAATTTCACCCGCTGATGCACAAACAGGTCCGGCAAAAAGAGGTGATGATAAAATTATGAAACTTCATATTGAAATGCTTAAAGATTATCCTGAGTTTCAGGAACTTTACAGGATTATAAGTGAGGGTATCAGGGAGATGGAGTTTTGACGAAGGGAGGAAGGGACGAGAATACTCCTGTAAGGTTTGCGTGCCAGGCTGTGCGAGAGATGAACCTTGCAGGTGTCGTGTTTGATGAAGAGACGATGGGACGAAGGGACGAAGGGATGCTCCTGTAAGGTTTGCGCGAAGGACTGTGCGTGGAATGAACCTTGCAGGTGTCGTGTTTGACGAGGGGACGAAAGGACGAAGGGACGAAGGGACGAAGGGAGGAGAATGCTCCTGTAAGGTTTGCGCGAAGGATTGTGCGAGAGATGAACCTTGCAGGTGTTGTGTTTGACAAGGGGACGAAGGGACGAAGTAACCTCCTGTAAGGTTTGCGTGAAGGACTGTGCGTGGAATGAACCTTGCAGGTGTTGTGTTTGACGAGCGGGCGAAGGGAAAAGGGGATGAGGAAAGAAATTACAATCCAGTTTCGTTCATTACGTTTAAATGGATATCGCTTTGCACCACTACCTGCATTTTATTACTAAAATTTGAAACGAATTTCTTAGTTTTGCAAAAACAATTATATGAGCGCATTTAAAGAAAAGTTAAAAGAAATAACAACTTTCGTTTTTGACTATGACGGAGTGCTGACAAACGGGACGATAATCCTTCAGGCTGACGGCGAAGCACTGAGAACAGCAAACGTAAAGGACGGATACTCTCTGCAACTGGCAGTGAAAAAGGGGTACAATGTGGTAATAATTTCAGGAGGCTACTCAAAATCAATGTCTAACAGATTTAAAGCACTGAAAATTAAAGACTTTTTTCTTGGTGTTGAAGAGAAATCATCGGTTTTAAAAAAATATTTAAAAGAAAACGATATTAAACCTGAAAATGTACTTTATATGGGTGATGATATCCCTGATCATAAGGCAATGACGGAAGTGGGACTTCCGTGTTGTCCTGCCGATGCAGTTCCCGAGATAAAAGCAATTTCACTTTATGTGTCGAATAAAAAGGGGGGAGAAGGTTGTGTTCGTGATGTAATTGAACAAACCCTTAAAATACAAAACCACTGGATGACAGATGAAGGATTTAAGTGGTAATAAAAAAATGATTATCTTTGGTGGGTGAAATAAAAACAAAAATCAAATGGCAGAAGTGAATACGACATTTATAGATAATTATTTGGGATTAATCAAAAACTTAAGTCCTGAAATAAAAATTGATATCATTGAAAAATTAATGAAATCTTTGAAACACGACTTTAAGGGGAGCAATAAAACCTTAAAAGATTCTTTCGGTGCCTGGAAATCGGAGAAGTCTGCCGATGAGATAATATCAGAACTGCGTAACAGCCGAACTTTTAAAAGAGAAATAGAAAGTTTGTGATGAAATATCTGCTTGACACAAATATTTGTATCTATTATATGAAGGGAATGTTTAATCTTAACAAGATAATTGATAAGATTGGAAGCGAAAATTGTTTTATTTCTGAGATTACTCTTGCAGAGTTGAAGTTCGGTGTGGCAAACAGTGAAAATAAAAGCAAAAATATGAGGGTTTTGGAATCATTCATAAACGGGATAAATATTATTCCAATATTCAACTCCCTCGACTTATATGCAATTGAAAAAGCCAGACTGAAAAAAATTGGAAATATTATTGATGAATTTGACTTATTAATTGGTGTAACGGCAGTTTATAACAATATGATCTTAGTAACCAATAATATTAAACATTTCCAAAGAATAAAGAATATTAAAATTGAGGACTGGACAAGATAATAATTTTGGAATTACAACGATGCAATACCTTAAAATTTTCCGTCCGCCGAACCTTGCTATAATAATTCTTACGCAGTATCTTATCCGGTATTGCCTTTTAAATCCGTTTTATTCGGCTTCCGGAGTCCCTTTTGCAATCGGCTCTTTCGATTTCGCTCTGCTGGTCCTTTCCACTTTACTCATTGCAGCCGGAGGAAACATCATCAATGATATAACGGATATTGATTCCGACAGGATAAACAAACCTGAAAAGTTATGGATAGGCAAGCTTATGACAAAAAACAATGCATACGGTCTCTACATTACCGTGACAACTGTTGGAGTTGCGATTGGTTTTTATCTGTCATTTCGTATCGGTTATCTGATGTTCGGTTTTATATACCTTGCCATTGCACTGATGCTTTTTTTCTACTCATCAAATTATCAGAAAATTGCTGTAGCCGGAAACGTTATCATTTCCCTGCTGTCGGCTATGGTTATACTTATTGTGTGGCTTTTTGAATTTTTTGCATTGAGGTCACAACCTGCCCTTTTTGCAAAACTGATGCCTGTCACCGGATTTGCCGGCAAACTTATCTGGAGTTATGCCGTTTTTGCGTTTCTTACATCACTAATCCGTGAAATAGTCAAAGATATTGAAGATGCCGAGGGAGATAAAAGGGCGGGATACAGAACCCTGCCCGTCGTTGCAGGAGTTTCCAGGACAAAAACGGTTGTGATTGCTTTAAGTGTTATAACAATGGCAGCACTTGGTTTCGCGCAATATAAATTGACTGAACATAATATGATGATGGTTTTCTGGTATTTGCTGATAGCGGTTCAATCGCTTTTTGCATACCTGATATATCTGACAGTAAAAGCTAAAAAGAAAGAAGATTTTAAAACGGTTAGCGATGCGGCAAAAATTGTGATGGTGGCAGGGATATTGTCAATGCAACTGTTTTGTATTTAACGGGTTGCAAAAGCAGCGCTATCATAGTCGAAAATATGCTGCAAATCATTTGAATTATTAAATACCGGAATCGGTTAACGTTATGTTAGATAAAAAATTAAGCAAATACAGGGTTATTCTTGCCTCGCAGTCTCCAAGAAGGAGGGAACTGCTCGCCGGACTGGGAATTGACTTTGAAGTTATGCCCCTTTCTGTTGATGAAAGTTACCCTGCAAATCTTAAATGCGAAGAAATTGCACTATATCTTTCGGAGCTAAAAGCAAAAGCTTTTGATTTTAAAAAAGGGTATCAAAACTCCCTGCTTATAACTGCCGACACAATTGTCTGGCTGGACGGCGAGGTTCTGCCGAAACCCAAAGACCGGGATGATGCCGTCAGGATATTGACAAAACTATCAGGTGAAGTACACAAGGTGATAACGGGAGTTACTCTGAAAACAAAAGAAAAGAGCCGCTCATTCCATTCAACCACAAATGTCAGGTTTAAAAAGCTTACAAAAGAGGAGATTGATTATTACATTGAAAATTTCAAACCCTACGACAAGGCAGGTGCCTATGGTATTCAGGAG
The DNA here is from genome assembly GCA_964408535.1 of uncultured Bacteroidales bacterium. Classification (GTDB taxonomy): domain Bacteria; phylum Bacteroidota; class Bacteroidia; order Bacteroidales; family JAADJA01; genus JAADJA01. The sequence continues at coordinate 15,872 of CAYOZZ010000286.1, forward strand.
TGGATAGGTTTTATTGGCATTGAAAAAATTGAAGGTTCATATTTTAATGTCGTCGGACTGCCGGTTCAGAAAGTTTATACCGAACTTTTGGGTTTTATCGGGTAATGTTGTACTTTTGAAGGGCTAAAAAGGAGCGGAATTTCATTTAGGAAAACTCAAATCGGGAAAAATTTATGGCGTACAGGTTCAACAAAAAGGGATAAACGGAAATTTGTTAAAGGGTTTTAATTAATTTTGGAGAATATTTTGAAAACAAACAACAAAAATAGCAAGGTCAGAGCGCAGGATATAGCAAAAGTATTGAAGGTCTCGGCCTCAACGGTTTCAAGGGCACTGAGCGATCATCCGCGAATCAGTAAAGAGACCAAAGAGAGGGTTAAGCAGGTGGCAACTCGTCTCGGTTACTTTACCGGAATGCCCGAAATGATGAATACCGAAAAAACGGAAGCTGTTGTTGTTATGGTTCCTTCTATTGAAAGTAAAATATATCGGCAAGTGATTTCCGGTGTAACGGACTCTCTTCGTAAAAACAACTATCAGACTTTTATTGTTGACACTATAGGCAACAACGATACTATCAATTCTTTTTTTACAACTTATAAAAAATATGGTATCAGCGGGGTTATCCATATAGTTTGCAAACGCAACCTTCCCGATGACCTGTACAGTGTTCCCGTAAAGGATGCTCTTCCTGTAGTCACTGTTTTCGAACCGGATTCATATACGGGATTCAGCTCGGTATTACCGGATATGTTTCAGGGAATTCACAAATTAGTTAACTATTTGCAGTCGTTAAAATTTAATAAAATTGCTTTGGTGCTTGAGGATGAGGATAAGCCGGAGGATGCAATTGTTATTTCTGCATTCGAAACTGCATTCGAAATGTCGAAATTAGAGAAAATGACCTTGACGGTTCTTTACAATGAAGGTGGATGTGAGCAGGAAATAGAACAAATATTGACAAGGAAAGATCCGCCTCAGGTTATTATTGCAAAGGGAACTTTGACTGCAATGGATATTATGGGTATTTCGGAAAATCTCGGAATAACAATTCCTGAAGATATGTTGTTAATAGCAATGGATTCGGATACTCAAACAGCAGGATTAAAAAATAATTTATCCTTACTGAAAATACCGGCATACGAAATGGGTTATGAAGCGGGAGAAATGCTTATAAAGCAAATCAATAATCCTGATACGGAAAGGAGAACGGAAGTTAAACCCGTGAGTTTTATTCTGAAAGGCTCGGCCATCAGGATGCAGTAAGCCTGTTATCGTTTTATTGCCTTTTGTTTACCAAGCAGTTCCCCGTTTTTGGCCGTAAGATTGACCAGATAGATCCCGTCGGAATAATCTGACAGATCAATAACTCTCTTCTGTGCGTATTGAAAGGTTTCTTTTAATATTAGATGACCCGTACAGTTAAATACACTCAGATATAATGTTTCGTTTCCGGCATTTTTATTGAGTATCACTGTCAGTTTACCTTCCGTTACAGTGGGATAAATTTTAAAATACTGTTTCCCGCTGTTATTCCTATCTGCTATTCCGTTAATAAGTTCGCAGGGAGGAACCCAGTAATTACCTGAGAGTGTTATCATCGAAAGCAGTTTCAGTGTGTTATCGTAATAACCTCCACTGTTGACATTCGACATTAAAATCTTTGAGTAAAGAGTGTTCAGCCATTCCTGATTGTTTGTGTCGAGCATAGCACCCACTGCAAACGGGGCAGTAAAAGATATATCTGTCCAACCGACAGCTTTTGTCCCGTCAAGATAATAGCCTGCATAAACATGGTTTGCACTTCCGCCGGATGATTCCAAAAGCCATTCGTCAATTTTAATGACTGCCGTTTGTGCTCTTTCATCACCGTATATCAGGTAATCGTTTGCAAGCCGCCAGGGGTCACGACAGGCATTGTATGAATAATTTCCGTCAAGTTCGCCTTCGAGATAATTGGGGTCGGCGGGTCTTGGTTCCGTATCAATATCATCAATAAAATCAGGTAAAAGGCCTGTTTCAGGACTGTAATTTGTTTGCATATCGCTGATAAGGTCATAGCACTTATCCACTACATCGCTCCAGGTTGTATCGTGCGAAGCACATTCAAAAGATCTGAAATGGTCAGTAATAAAGTCGGAAGTTCTGGTTCCGTTCATATAGCTGCCGCCGGTGACCCAGTCTCCAAGTTTAACAGTATTGAAAATCTGATTAATATCTCCTTCCGAAGAATTGTTTCCCATTATGTCATTGATTATTAATCTTGCTTCGTGCAGATAGTTTATATCTCCGTCACTCCCCCATTGTGCGTGAGCAAGCAGTAATCCGAAAGCAATATCTATATCACCGTCTGACGCAGAATCGGGTCCACCCGAGTTAACACAACCTGTAATCTGTTTCCAGGCCATAAGATGTGGTGTGATATAACTCGGATGAGCTTTGTAATATCTGTAAAGTCCGTCGAAGTATATTCTTGCATCGGCGTCATATCCTGCCATCAAAGGGATTATCATCATACCGTATCCCATTGCCTCCGAAACGGTTATTGTGTTACCGTCATCAACATAAACATAATAATGATTATCCTCGCAACCGTTTATCAGATGTTTGTTTTTCCATCCGTCATAAAATGACCTCACCTGATCGTCGAGTTGTTCTTGTGTATATTGCGAAGGCTTAATGTGACTGTAATAATCGCAGTGTTGCGGGAACGGGAAATTTTGCGAAAAAGAATAAAGGTTTTGCAGCAATAAGGCTATTATCAGGATGTAAATCTTTTTGGGCATAACAATACTTTTTAAATAAAAAATACCGGATTGTCAGAATGCTTAAAAAGTCTTTTCCGACAACCCGGATTTGAAATGAGAAAATTAATCTTGCTTTCTTACAAGTTTCAGATAAGCCTCATCCGGATCTCCGGGAGTAGCTCCTTCATTTGCAAGTTCATCAGGGTCATAAAAGTCACCCAGATTATCGGGGAAAGTATTATCGTAACGAATCCACAAAGTATCTGTTGTGAGTTTCAGAATCTGATAATCATATCCTTTTGATTCCATACCGAGTGAAGCATTGTTAGTCAGGTGAATAACATAAGCACCCGGCATCATTTGGTCACCGATCTGGGTTTCAAAAGTAAGTGTGTCATTGATATTTTCAATATGTTCGACACTCCATTGTGCCGTCATAGGGGACTGTCCGTTATTATAGCCTTCATAAGCTACATCTTCCCAGATACCGGGTGTTGCATAACCTCTTACTGCTGCCCATGCCCAGTTGACCATAAATGCGGTTTTAAAATCATTTACATATTCCATTTGAGCATTCAGCTTGAACATATACTCATCATCAAGAGCATTTTCATCAATGTCGCCGCCTTCATTTTGCCACCAGCTTTGGTCAATAGGATTAAAATAAACAGTATCGGGAACGCCGTCACGCGGGCCGTCACCCATAACTCCCGGAGCATCAACCCATGTCCATATCGCTTCACTTTCGCCGGTTGCACTGTTATAACCCGAAAGTAAAACATTCACTTCGTTAAAAATATTGGGGTCGCCTTCAGGTACATCCACTGTTTTTGTTGCGTGTGTATCGCTCTCACGACCTTTGGCAGTACACTTTACCGTGTATTCACCTGGAAATGCATATGTTCCGGTTACATCTTGTCCTGTCGGCGTTTCACCGTTGCCGAGATCCCAGGCATAGCTTACCGCATTTGTCGCTTCAGCGTGATAGTTAACTACATTGCCGTTAACAGTGTAGGTAATTGTTACCGGTCCCGGTGTGCCGGTGTCGGTATTGTCATCGTCTTTTTTGCATGAACTTAATGTAAGAACCGCAATGGAAATAATCCCGATAAAAAGTTTTCTAATCATAATCTTAATATTTAAAGTTAGTAATACAATATTTTGTTTTTTATTGTGATAAGTTCGAATAATTTATTTTATTCAATCATTACAAAAATTTATTCTCTACCAAATATCACTCAAATCCAACTGATCCTGTGATATCGGGAAGTAATTATTTATACCTTCAACAAATCCGAATTGTCCTAACACCTCTTCTCCTCTACCCTGACGTACAATATCCCAGAAACGATGGCCTTCCATAGCAAGTTCAACCCTGCGTTCATGATAAATTGCATCTATTCCTTCATAAGGAGAGGTACCGAGCCCGACTCTGTCGCGTACCTGCTGTAACGGCGTTTGCCAGTCACCACCCGAATGGAACGCAGCCTCAGCATTCCATAACAGTACTTCTGCGTAACGGATAAGTATCCAGTTTTTGGATGCATCCGAAAAGTCGGCAGGCTGCTGTGAAGCAGGCAGACAATATTTCTGATTGCTGTAATGATCAATATTTGTTGCAAACGTTGTATTGAAAGTTGATTCGTCGGGTGTGCCTTCCCATAATGTTTCTCCATTGTGAATTATGGTAGCTTCCATTCTCGGGTCACCGTCTTCGTATTCATCAACCAGGTTTTGCGTTGGGCAGTTAAAACCCCAGCCGCCTATTCCTGCAAAAGGATGATTCCTTGTCTCCATATAAACGCAAACCATTGTCCCTTCATTCTCGTCTCCATAATCACCGTTGCCGGTCTCTTTAAACTGGATTGAGAAAACTATTTCCGCATTATTTTCATTTTCCATTTTAAATACATCCTCATAATTAGGAAGTAATGAATAGTCGCCGCTATTGATTATCTGATCGGTAATTGATTTTGCCTCGCCCCATTTTTTCTGATAAATGTATGCTTTGGCAAGAAAAGCAAGGGCGGCACCTCTTGTTGCACGTCCAACATCCTCAGGATTCTGATTCAGACGGGATGGTAGAACCTGGGCGGCAGCCTGAAAATCCTGCTCAATAAAATTCCATATTTCCGATTGCTCGGCAAGCGGTTGCTGATATTCGCTCGGACTTAAAACATGATCAACCAAAGGAACCCTGCCCCAGGTTTTTGTCAGTTCAAAATAGAAGTAACCCCTTACAAAACGTGCCTGTGCAATCAGATTGGCCTTTGATTCACCGGAAATCATATCGGAAGTCATTTTACCAATGTTTTCAATTGCCGTATTACATCTGTTAATACCGATATAATAATTTCTCCAGGCAATATTGAGCATATAATTATCGGGAGTGTAGTTGAAGTTTATCAGGTCATCCATCCAATCCTGATCACTACCTACATCACCGCCTTTCCACCCGTCGCGTCCTATAATATCACCGAAGAAAAACGGAATAGTATTGTGATTTCCATCCCATCCCATAACATCATAACATCCTGTGATTGCGAGTTTTGCATTCTCTTCAGTTGTAAAAAAATCTTCCATCACCTGAGTAGGCGGTTCAACTTCGAGAAATTCTTTTTTACAGCTTGTTGTCATCATTGATAACATTGCTGTAATAGCCAGTGTATATAAATATATCTTTTTCATCGTTTTCTGTTTTTAAAAGCTAAGATTAAGTCCAACATAATAAGTTCGGGGGCTCGGATACCTGGCACGGTCAATGCCACGGTCCAGAGGATTATTGTTGTACCCTATTCCAACTTCGGGGTCAAATCCCGAGTATTTGGTTATCGTAAATAGATTGTCCGATCCGACAAAAACTTTCAATGCGGTAATCTCAACTCTTCCAAATATGGATTCCGGAAGATTGTATTCGAGTTGCAGGTTCTTAAGCCTCAGATAAGAGCCGTCCTCCACAAACCTGTCGGAACGCAAACTGTTATTGGCGTCATTTATATTCAGACGGGCAAGATTAGGATCATCTGTATCTCCTTCCATCAGCCATCTGTCCATCAACGAAGCATCTACATTATATCTTACACTTGAGTTGAAATTATAAAACTTTGTTGCATTAAAAATTTCGTTTCCGTAAACACCATAGAAGAAAACAAGCAGACTGAAATTTTTATATTCGAAATTCATATTCAGACCGGCAGTAAAATCGGGAAACGGATTACCTATGAAATCGGTAATAAGTTCTCCGTTCTCATCAGCTTTGTAGCGAATATCACCGGGTGCTGCGTTAGGTTGGATAGGGGTTCCGTCAGGTTTGGTATAGCTGTCAACCTCAGCCTGATTCTGAAACAGCCCGTCCGTTACATAACCGTAGAACGAGGCCATAGGATGACCTATTTCGGTACGTGAAATGTAACCCATTTGCATAAATGTAGCGGCAGGAATATATGTTGCACTTCCCAAATCAAGGACTTCATTTTTTATCTGACTAAAGTTTAATTTGAAGTCATATTTCAGGTTATGTTCAAAGTTTCTGTATCCTAAAATAAACTCAAAACCTTTGTTTCGCATCGAAGCAACATTTGTAAAAGGCATTTCCTGTGTTCCGACGTGTCCCGGTAAATCTGGGTCATATATCATCTGTCCCGTCTTGTCAATAAAATAATCGGCAGAAAATGAAAGTTTGTCATTCCACATTCCGAGGTCGGCACCAATATCGAAAGAGGTCTTCTCTTCCCAGTGCAGTTCATTGTTCGGAATGCGCGGGAAAGCAATCCCGTCAACAATCTGATTGCCGAAAACATAGCGTTGTCCCGAAACCGAAGTTGCATAATATGAATAGGGTTGCAGCGACCTGTCATTTCCTGTCAGTCCGTAACTAAGGCGCAGCTTCAGGTTGCTTACTATATCGGCATTTGCCATAAAGCTTTCTTTATTGATTTTCCAGCCGACCGAAGCAGCGGGGAATGTACCCCAGCGGTTATCGGGGCCGAACATAGAAGAACCCATACGTCTGACATTTACAGTGAGGTAGTATTTTTCATCATAATTGTAGTTAATACGGCCAAAATATGATACATACCTTATATCGCTTGCCAGTCCGTTTGCCGAGGCATTCATATTGCCTGTAGCATTGTCAATGTATATAAGATGTTCCGATTCTGAAATAAGGTCTGAGGCCGTAACGCCGAACCATTCACCATAGTCACGCTCCGACTCCATACCTATCATTGCCTTAAGGCTATGTTTGCCAAAATGATGTTCCCAGGTGAGGAAGTTTGTAAAAACCCACTCTTGCCCCTGATAATAATCCCTTGTAACCGATGTCTGGGAGTTTTCTTCACCTGTTTTTACAAAAAACGTGGGAATCCAGTTGTAATAGTTGCTATGTGTTTGCGAATATCCTAATCTGGAGGTAAATGTAAAATCTTTCAGAAAAGTTATATCTGCAAAGAAATTACCGCCAAGCGAATAATCTTTTATTTCATCTTTCGTCCTGTCGAGATGAGCCACCGGATTGTTAATAGTGTTCCACTGTGAACCGTCCCAGGTTCCGTCGTCTTTTCTTACTTTGGTAATCGGGTCAATGGCAATGGCTTCAATCAATATTGCATTCCACTCATCATCTTCATTTATAAGGTGTGTCTTTGAACCTGAGAAAGAAAAATTTTCGCCGACGCGGAGCCATTTTTTCATTTGCACGCTGGTATTCAGCCTGATATCAAGAGCACTGGCATCCGATTTTTGAACTATTCCTTCCTGGTCGTTATAATTTGCACTCATAAACCAGGATGTTTTTTCAGAACCACCTGTAAAGGAAATATAGTGATTCATAGATGCAGCCGTTCTTGTTACCGCATCCTGCCAGTCGGTTCCGTCACCATAAGACTCCCCAAGAGCGGGCGGAACGGGAAGCCCTGCATTACTGTATGCTTCAGAGCGCAATTTAGCCCACTGCTTTGCCGTAGCAAGGTCCAGTTTCTTGTACAGATGCCCCCACGAAAATCTGTTCTCATAGTTAACAGCCATATCACCTTTTCTTCCTTTTTTGGTAGTTATCAGAATAACCCCATTGGCACCTTTTGTACCGTAGATTGAAGTAGCGGATGCGTCCTTCAGAATTTCCATACTTTCGATGTCCTGCGGATTTACTCCTCCCGAAGTCGGAACTCCGTCAACAATCCATAACGGAGGGGAGCCGTTAATCGAACTGATACCACGGATGTTAATCTCTTCATCCCGGCCCGGGGAGCCGCTGTTTGAAGTTACGGTAACACCTGCTGCTCTTCCCTGTATTATTGAGGCGAGATTTTGCTGATGTGTTTTACCAATCTCATCTCCGCTAAGCGAAACCAAAGAACCGGTAACATCACTTTTTTTCTGAACCCCGTATCCGACGACAACAACCTCATCAAGCTGCTTTGTGTCAACCTCCATATACACATCCAGTTTGCTTCTTCCGTTTATCGCAACCTCTTGCGAAATAAAACCGATGTAAGAAAATTCCAGAGTGTCCGATTTCCCAGGCACCTCCATATTAAACCTTCCGTTCATATCGGTTATTGTGCCTTCAGTGGTTCCTTTAACCATTATCGTAACACCTGGCAGTGTTTCTCCGGTATCTTTCGTGTAAACCGTCCCCTCAACGTAAATCTGAGCTTTCAGGTAAGTAACACCGGAGAACAGAATTAAAAGTAAATAGAGCTTTTTCATCTAATCATCGTTTAAATTTTTAATGTAATGATAAATGCGCAATTTTTTGCACACAAAAATATATCAAATCTTTTTATCAGGCAAATATTTTTACAATTAAATTTTCTGTTACTTATATCTTTTATGATTAGGATTGTTATTATAAAGCGATTTAATAATCTGTTTTTTAGATTTTTAAACAATCTAAAACAGCTTTTGTATTTCAAGTTGCAAGGATATGAAAATGTTGTTATTTATTTTATTTCTAAATAATAATTGCAAAAAATAATTTATAACATTTATAAATAGTGCAATTATTTGCGCAATTTATTGCATCGTATTTAAATTTTCTCTACTTTTACACCGTTGTTTTAATTGTTAAATAGTTATACATTATATTATAAGCTTTTTTATGAATTTGAATAGCAAATTGTTTTATCCCTTTCTTGCTGCTGTTATTGCACTGACGGTTTCATCATGTCATAACGAGGTGATTGACGGTTATTACGTTATGGAACTTAACAATAACTGGAAAATTCAAAGTACTGATTCTGTTTCCGTTTCGGGTGATAAAATAAGCTCACCGGAATTTAATGACAGGGGATGGTATCCGGCAAAAGTGCCTTCAACGGTATTGCACTCACTTGTAAGCAACGGTGTTTATAATAATATATTTACCGATAATAATCTTGAACATATTCCGGAAAAACCTTTTAAAACCTCCTGGTGGTACCGTACCGAGTTCAATATTGACAAAGCTACCAAGGCTGTTTTGTTGCATTTCGAAGGAATTAATTACAAGGCAAATATCTGGCTGAATGGAGAAAAAATTGCCGATACATCAACTGTTAAAAATGCTTTCAGACAGTTTCATTTTAATATTTCGGATAAAACCGGGAAGGGAAAAAATGTTATTGCTGCTGAAGTTTTTCCGCCTGTCAGGGGTGATTTCTCAATCGGATTTGTTGACTGGAACCCTGCACCTCCCGATAATAATATGGGATTATTCAGGAGGGTTTTCATTGAAACAAATGCAGGAGCCGGATTATCGAAACCTTTTGTGGTAAGTGAACTGAATGACGATTTGTCGGAAGCTACGCTGACGGCTTCGGTTGAATTGACTAACTATTCGGATACAGAATGGGACGGTGAGGTTGTTATGACAGTTAACGGTCATAAAATATCAAAGAGTACGGGATTGAAAGCAAACGAAACAAAAAGGATACTCTTTGGTGTGAGTGAGTTTGAACAACTTCTGATAAAAAATCCGGAATTGTGGTGGCCGAAAACAGTTGGCGAACCGAATCTATATAATGCCGAATTTGAATTTCGCAGTAACGGTGTTACAATTGATAAAAAATCAATACGTTTCGGTATAAGAACCGTTTCCGATTTCTTTACCGAAGATGGACACAGAGGATTCAGGATAAACGGGAAGAAAATCTTAATTCGCGGAGGAGGCTGGGTTGACAGGCTGTTACTTGATGACACACGGGAGTCAATCCAAAATCAACTTGCGTATGTGAATGATATGAATCTCAACACTATAAGATTAGAAGGATTTTGGGGGAAGGACCAGACTCTGTATGACCTTTGTGATGAAATGGGTATTCTGGTGATGGCCGGGTGGAGTTGTCACTGGGAATGGGAAGATTATCTCGGAAAATATTGTGATGAGGAGTTCGGCGGGATTTTATCTCCTTCGGATATTGATATGATGAGCAAAGCCTGGCAGGATCAGATTATCTCGCTACGGAATCATCCTTCCGTTTTCGTCTGGCTTGGCGGCAGCGACTGCAAACCGAAACCCGAACTCGAAGAGAGATATATGAATACTTTCAGAGAATACGATTCCACCCGTATTTATCTTCCTTCGGCCAAAGAGTGGTCATCACAGGCAGGAAATACCGGTGTTAAAATGCGCGGGCCTTATGCCTATGTGCCGCCGGTTTACTGGTTTGCAGATACTTTGTACGGCGGTGCTTTCGGTTTTAATACCGAAACCGGTCCCGGTGCACAGGTTCCTCCTTTGGAGAGTATTAAAAAAATGATTTCCGCCTCACACCTGTGGCCAATTGACACTATCTGGAATTATCACTGCGGACGAAACGAGTTCAATAATCTTGACAGATACACAACAGCCCTCGAAGCAAGATACGGTAAGGCAAACAGTGTGGAAGACTACACTAAAAAAGCCCAGCTTCTTAACTATGAACTGATGCGTCCGATGTTTGAGGCTTTTTCGGCATACAGGTACAAGGCAACAGGCGTGATTCAGTGGATGCTGAACTCTGCCTGGCCCGAAATGTACTGGCAACTTTACGATTATTATCTGATGCCCAATGGTGCATATTACGGTGCTAAAAAAGCATCACAACCTTATCACGTAGTTTATGATTATGCCCGTCATTCTATTTTTGTTGTGAACGACAGGCTGGATGACAAGAAGGGTTGTTCAATAAAGATCAGGATTTATGATAATAATTCGCAATCGAAGTTTGAAAAGGAGATAATGACAGATTTGATGGCAAATTCGGGAAAGGAAATTTTCGGTCTGCCCGAAATGAATTGGGGAGCACCTGTATATTTCTTGGATATGCGTCTTTTGGATAAAGAAGGAAAGGAAATAGATAACAATTTTTACTGGTTGTCGGCAAAAAAGGATGTCCTGGATTACAACGCGGAAGTACCCGGCTGGTACTATCACACACCCTCGAAACAATATGCTGATTTTACCGCACTGAATGATTTGCCCGAAACCGAAGTGAAAAGCTCTGTTATTAAGCAGGTTAAAAACGGTTTTACGGAATTTTCGGTTGAATTGAAAAATAACGGAAAGCATATCGCATTTTTTATTCATACTAAAATTGTTGATAAAAAAAGCGGAAATACGGTTCTTCCGGTTTTATGGTCTGATAATTATATCTCATTGTTACCCGGAGAGACAAGATTGCTTACTGCAAAAACAGGAAATAAATATTTGAAAGATATGGAGGTGGATTTGGTTGTTGACGGATATAATATGATGAAAAAGTGACAGAACTTTTATTGATAAATTATTAAATATGAAAAGAAATTACACAATAGTTGCCCTGATATTGATAACCTTTTTCGTCATCTCCTTTTTGACGAATATTCTCGGTGCATTGAATCCAAATGTGTCGGCAAGCTACAGTCTGACCGAGACTATGGCCGGATTTCTGCCGTTTGCCTTTTTTATTGCATACGGAGTGATGTCAATTCCTTCCGGGTTTTTACTTGAGAAATGGGGAGAAAAAAGGATGATGATACTGGCATTTATGCTTGCCTTTCTCGGTGCTTTGATTTTTGCCGTTTATCCTGGGTTTAATGTGTTTGTTGTTTCTTTGTTTACGATAGGAACGGGAATGGCTGTACTTCAGGTTGTTATCAACCCGTTGTTACGCGTGGCCGGAGGTGAGGAGCATTATGCTTTTAACTCGGTATTGGCGCAACTTATTTTCGGACTTGCATCATTCATCAGTCCGCAAATGTATTCCTATCTCGTCACAAATATTGACAATGGGAATGTACAAAAACCTTTTATCGAAATGATGACTGATATGGTGCCAAAGGCGATGTCATGGGTATCGGTTTACTGGGTTTTCGCACTATTAAGCATATTGATGATAGTAGTCATATTATTTGTGAAATTTCCCAGGGTCGAACTTCAGGAAGATGAAAAAGTGGGGTCGAAGGATAGCTATGTGGAACTATTTAAAAATAAGTATGTTATACTCTATTTTCTTGGAATATTTGCATATGTGGGAACGGAGCAGGGAATATCATACTGGATGTCGAAGTTTTTAAGTGTCTATCACGGTTTTAATCCCGACACGGTTGGTGCCGACGCTGTATCCTATTTCTGGGGGCTGATGACAATCGGCGGTGTTCTCGGACTTATTCTGTTAAAACTTCTCGACAGCAAGCAGGTGCTCAGATGGTTCACGATTCTGGCAATGATTAGTCTTGTGACCGGACTGTTCGGCAGTGACCGTTTGTCGTTGTGGGCTTTCCCGGTTTCGGGATTCTTTCTTTCGGTGATGTACCCGGTAATAGTATCGCTCGGATTAAACTCCGTTTCAAAACATCATGGCTCGTTTGCAGGTATTTTAATGACGGGTATTGCCGGCGGAGCCGTCGTGCAGATTCTTATCGGAGGTATAAGCGATTTGACTTCGTTAAAAACAGGTATGATATTCCTGTTCATAACGCTCGGATATATTCTGAGTATCAGTTTTTGGGCAAAACCCATAATCAGTAATAAAACAATTAGTATTAAAGAAATATTTAAATCGTAATGGTATTAACGAATAACGGAGCATTGATAGGAGTTGACCTCGGCGGGACAAAAGTAGCTGCCGGCAGGATTGACGGTGCACAGCTCGGAGAAGTTATATATAAGCTTATTCCGGCTAACAGTGATGACCCAAGAGATATAATTGATGTGATTATCGAAGTAATTGACAAGCTTTTTGACGAGCAGGTTCTCGGAATTGGAATCGGCATTCCCGGACTGGTTGACAGGGAAGAGGGCATTGTGAATGATGTGCAGAATATTCCTTCCTGGAAAGAGGTTCATCTTGGAAATATTCTGGAAACACATTATAACGTACCTGTCTATCTTGATAACGATGCAAATTGCTTTGCACTTGGAGAATCACGCTTCGGAAAAGGAAAAGATGAAGATGATTTCGTCGGGCTGACACTGGGAACAGGTATGGGTGGCGGAATCATCAAGGATGGTTTTTTAATTCCCGATGCTCACTGCGGTTCCGGTGAGTTTGGAAATATTCCATACCTGAATTCAATTTACGAGGACTACTGCAGCGGAAAGTTTTTTGTCGCCGAATACGGCTTCAAAGGTGAAGAGCTTACCGAAGCGGCTAATCAGGGCGACAAACTGGCACTGAAAGCCTTTGATGAGTTTGGAAAGCATCTTGGAAATGCTATTAAAACCATCAAGCTGGCAGTTGACCCGCGTAAAGTGATAATCGGAGGTTCGGTTGCTCAGGCAAGTAAATTTTTTGAAAAGAGTATGTGGAAATCCATTTCCGATTTCCCTTTTCCGCGTGCTATGCGCGATTTTGAGGTAATTTTTTCGGATCTAAAAAATATTGCCGTTCTCGGCGCCGCATCATTATATCTCGACAGAACAAAACAAAGGGCTGTCGAAGAGGTTGTCGCTGCTAACAAGAGTAGTTGAAAAAAAAGTCAATAAACAAACTGTAAACAGTCAAATAAATAAAAAAGTACTTATGTTGAAAAATTCGGTTATCGGAATATCAATCGGCGGAAAAACCCTTGTAGCCGGAAAAGTGAAAGACGGACGGATAGAAAAAAGCATTACACGGAAAATAAATAACAGGGCACCTGAAGATGAAGTACTATCCGAAGTTTTCGGGATTATAGGTGAAGTTATGGACGATGAAGTTGCAGGTATTGGAATCGGCGTTCCAAGCCTGGTTGATGTCGAAAAAGGAATAGTTTACAGGGTGCAGAATATTCCCTCCTGGCGCGAAGTTCACATCAGGGAGATTCTTGAAAACCATTTCGGACTGAAGGTTTATGTCAATAACGATGCAAACTGCTTTGCAATTGGCGAAATGTATTTTGGAAAAACTGCCGGCTATAGTAACAGTGCAGGACTTATCCTTGGAGCGGGAGTTGGAGCGGGAATAATTTTCAAAGGACATCTGTATTCCGGAACTAATTGCGGCGCGGGTGAATTCGGAGAAATACCATTCCGTCATTTTAATTACGAATACTATCTCAATGATGCATATTTTGAGTACAAATACGGTGTTTCGGCAAATACCTTCCTGAACAGGGCAAAAAAGAAGGATAAAATTGCTCTCGCTATCTTTGAACATTATGGAGCTGACCTTGGCAATCTGATTAAAACAATACTTTTCACAATTGACCCTGAAATTATCGTTATAGGCGGAATGCTTTCAAGGGCTTTCCCGTTTTTTGAAAAAAGTATGTGGGAGATTGTCAACACGTTTCCGTATAAACATGCGGTAAGCAAACTGAAAATAGTTGCATCCGGGCAGGAGGATATCGCAGTTCTGGGTGCTGCCGCTCTTTACTATGATGCTCATAATCAACGCATGATCAAGTAGATTAAGCACATTTAATATTATTGTAAAGTCATAAAAATGAAAAATAATCTGACAAAGCTTGAAGTTAAAGAACGCCTCGAACGAAAGTATGAAAAACTGTTCACCAAAGTATATAATAATGCCGCTACTGCATCAAAAGAGGTGGCAAACACAATTGCCGGGCTTATTCGCAAAAAAAGCGATGCAGGAGAAAAATGTGTTCTGGGTCTGGCAACAGGCTCAAGCCCTGTTGGTGTTTACCGCGAACTGGTCAGAATGCATAAAGAGGAAGGTTTGAGTTTTAAAAACGTGATAACCTTTAATCTTGATGAGTATTACCCCATTCCGAAAGAGCATGTTCAAAGTTACTGGTATTTTATGCATGAGCATCTGTTCAATCACGTTGACATACCTGAGTCGAACATACATATTCCGGACGGAACTATTCCGGAGGATAAAGTTTACGATTTTTGTCAAAATTACGAAACGGCTATCCAGGAAGCGGGAGGGATTGATTTACAAATACTCGGTATAGGCCGCACGGGTCATATCGGGTTCAACGAGCCCGGTTCGGGTATCAACTCTCCTACACGTATGGTAACACTTGATTCACTCACTATTGCCGATGCTGCCGGAGATTTTCATTCGCAGGAGAATGTTCCGCGTAAGGCAATAACTATGGGAGTCGGGACGATTATGCAGGCAAGGCATATTATTCTTATGGCCTGGGGCGAGAAAAAAGCTTCCATTGTTAAAAGTGCCATTGAAGGACCTGTCGTGGATTCAGTACCTGCAACATATTTGCAGGAACACCCCAAAACGGATATTGTTCTTGACAAAGAGGCTGCTGCCGAGCTTATCCGCTTCAGAACGCCGTGGCTGGTTCGTGATGTAGAATGGAACGACAGACTTATCAGGAAAGCAACCCTGTGGCTCTGTGAGAAGTTGGATAAACCTGTCCTGAAACTGACAAACCGTGATTATAATGACAACAGTCTCGGCGATATGGTGGTGAATCACGGACCTGCTTACGAAATCAATTTAAAGGTTTTCAATATGCTCCAGAAAAGCATTACCGGCTGGCCCGGTGGAAAGCCGGACGCCGACGATTCGCAGCGCCCCGAACGTGCAAAGCCCTATCCGAAGAAAGCACTCGTGTTCAGCCCGCATCCGGCGGATGATATGCTTGCTATGGGTGGAACCATAAACCGGCTGGTTGAGCAGGGTCATGAAGTGTTTATCGCTTATCAGACAACAGGGAATATTGCTGTCTCTGACGATGTTGTACTCAGGTTTATCTATTTTGCCGAAAATGTTTCAGATTCCCATTCCATTGACATTGATGAAATACGGCAACAGATTGCCGGTAAAAAACCTGGAGATATTGACTCGCCTGAAGTTCGCAGGCTCAAAACATATATTCGAGAGGCGGAGGCCCGTCTTGCCTGCCGTTTTCTCGGCATTCCCGATGATCATATAATCTTCCTGAGAATGCCGTTCTATGAAACGGGAACCATTAAAAAGTACTCTCTCGGAAAGGAGGATATCACTCTTATAGCCGGTACAATGCAAAAGGTCAGACCCCATCAGATTTATGCTGCCGGCGACCTTACCGATCCTCACGGAACACACCGCAAATGTTTTGACGGTATCGTCAAGGCACTTGAGAATGTGAAAGATGAAAGCTGGCTTACCGACTGCAGGGTTTGGCTGTATCACGGAACATGGAAAGAGTGGGATGTTGCGGATGTTGATATGGCTGTACCTGTAAGTCCCGGAGAGCTAAAGAAAAAGCGTGCGGCAATATTCCGCCACTCAAGTCAGAAAGAGGTTATGTTCCCCGGAGCCGATGAGATGGAAATCTGGAGGTTTGCAATAGAGCGTAACCGCGAAACGGCTGGCAAGTACGACAAACTCGGAATGGCTGAATATGAGGCTATTGAGCTGTTCGTAGAGTACGAGATGAAGTAAGGAAGGATTTTGATTCGCCCGCGA